>NZ_JBDOQQ010000005.1:0-299048 GCF_039839775.1 Roseomonas sp. CAU 1739 | reverse complement strand
CACACTCGATCCGTCCGGCTACGACGCGGGCAAGAAGGTGGTCGGCCGCAAGCGCCACCTGCTGACCGACACCATCGGCATGCTGCTTGCGGTGATCGTGCATCCCGCCAGCGTGCAGGATCGAGACGGGGCTGAGCCGCTGCTGCGCCAGGCGCGACGGCTGTTCCCTTTCGTCGAGCGCATCATCGCGGATGCGGGCTATCAGGGGCCGAAGATGGCGGCGGCGGTCGCTCGCACAGGCCGGTGGAAGATCGAGATCGTGCGACGCTGCGACAGGCACAAATTCGTCGTGCTGCCGAAGCGTTGGATCGTCGAGCGCACCATCGGCTGGATCAGCCGCAACCGCCGCCTCGCCCGCGATTTCGAGCGGCATTGCCGCATCGCTGCCGCCTTTGTCCGCATGGCCATGATCCGCATCATGCTGCGGCGCCTCGCCGCAACGCCCTCAATGTGAATCCAAACTTCCCGGATGGGCTCTAAGGGCTATCCGACACTTCTCGGGCCAAAGATCAGGTTCGTTCAATCAGCCTTCAGAGGATGCGGGATACTGGCACCCCTTGCCGCCCGCGGGGAGGAACTTCTCGGGCGAGTTCGCGAGGTAGCTGCGGACCGCCATTGGCTCGTCCATGCCATCGAGGCGGCCGAGCCTGGCCGCGGGCTTCAACTGGAGATGCTAAAGTACGAAGAATCGCGCCTCGATCGAGTGAAACGGAAACTAACCCGCCTCGACCTAACGGAGATTCCTGGCCGCGCTCAACGCCTAAACAACGAACTGGGTGACCTCGTTTCCGAGATCATCAATGCCGCACCCAAAGCAAAATGATGATCGATGTCGAGTCCGCCTTCCGGATTGACGTACAAGTGTTCGCTCTCGAAGTACGGATTTCGGGCAAGTGGGGTTCGAACCAGAGCAAGTGCCGACCGCGCTGAAACCGGCCCTCTACCTAGGTTTTTGAGTTCCGTACTAAATCGCCCAAGTCAGGAGGTCCGGAGAGAAATGGCCTCCGGAGAGCGATTTTCGGGCGTCTCCGCGACAAGCCAGTCAACAGGTCTGCCCCGAAAACCCCAGGAAACCTGCCACTCAGCGCGGCGCTCGGTCAGGCGGAGAGTGCGGCTCGTATGGGAACTGGCGGAGAGGGTGTCCGCCTAAACTGCTCTCAGGACCATTCGGATCGATTGTGCGAAATACCTCTGTAAGCCGCCGAATGCCTTGGGTGTACGCCGCCACGCTATCAACATTGATCAGTTGCGCTCATCCCCTATCAGGCTCATTATAGGGGACTGATGGGGGATCGATTTGCCCTGTCGAGTATGGCGGAGGGTTCGGGATATGCCTCGGCGCGCGGCAGGCCTCACGGTCATCAAGGCGAAGAACGCGGCACCCGGCCGGTATGCCGACGGCAATGGGCTGCACCTGCTGGTGCGTGGCCCGGACGCGAAATTCTGGCTCCTCCGCTACACCCCGCGGGGCGGGAAGCAGCGCGAGATGGGCCTGGGCCGGTTCGCCACCGACGACGACGACGAGCGCAAGCATGGCGGCCTCACCCTGCGCATGGCGCGCGAGCGCGCATCCGAGTTGCGGGCGATCATTCGAGCCGGCGGCGACCCGATCGAGCAGCGCCGGGTGGTCGAGGCAGCGGCTGTCGCACAAGTGCGAACCGATGCGCCGCGCCTGTTCTCCGATGTGGTCGAGGACTTCCTCGCGTCGCGCGAGGCCGGCTGGAAGAACGCGAAACACGCCGCGCAATGGGCCATGACGCTGAAGCAGTATGCCGGCCCGCATATGGGCAAGGTACCGGTTCGAGACATCGACACGACGCACGTCCTGGCAGCGCTGCAGCCCCTGTGGTCGAGCAAGTCTGAGACGGCTTCTCGCCTGCGTGGCCGGATTGAAAACGTGCTCGACTTCGCCCGGGTCAAGGGATGGCGCGAGGGTGAGAACCCAGCGCGCTGGAAGGGCCACCTGGCCGTGCTGCTGCCGGCGAAGTCGAAAGTGGCGAAGGTCGAGCATCACTCCGCGCTGGATTGGCGGGAGGCCGGGGCGTTCATAGCCGCGCTGCGGGCGATCGACGCGGTGTCGGCCCGGGCCTTGGAATTCGCGATCCTGACCGCGGCGCGCACCGGCGAGGTCATCGGCGCGACGTGGGGCGAGATCGATATCGCGTCCGGCGTGTGGACCGTCCCTGCCTCGAGGATGAAGGCCGGCCGGGAACATCGCGTGGCGCTGTCCAAGCCTGCGCTGGCGGTGCTTGCCGCGATGGCAAAGGTCCGGGCGTCCACCGGCGGCGATGCCTTGGTGTTCCCTGGCCAGAAGGAAGGCGCGCCGCTGTCGTCCATGGCCCTGCTGATGCTGCTGCGGCGCATGGCTGATGCGCCCGAGGGAGAGCCGCCGCGTTGGCGGGATCCACGCACGGGCGAGCCGATCACCGCGCACGGCTTCCGGTCATCGTTCCGCGAATGGGCCGGCGAGGCGACGCACCACCCCCGCGAAGTGATCGAGCATGCCCTCGCGCACGGGCTGCGGGACAAGGTCGAGGCCGCATATCAGCGCGGCGACCTGTTCGAGAAGCGCCGCGTCCTGATGGACGCCTGGGCCACCTTCCTGGCGAAGAAGCCGGCCGGGGTGACGCAGTTGCGGGCGGCGGAGGCCGCCGGCTGACGAACCGCGCCCGGCGGGCCCGGGCACTAGGGCGGCGCGAGCCGGGCTAGCCCCCGACCCGCGCCTGACCCCAGACGAAGGACTGCCCAATGTCTGAGGCTACCAACACCAATACCGCAACCGATGCCCGCCTGCTCGCCCTACTTGCCGACAGCCGGGCGGCGGAGGACGCGCACGACGTTGCGGCGCGCGCTGATGACGATGCCGGCGTCGCCGCTGCCCTCGCGCGGTTGGAGGCGGTGCTTGGGGCAATGGCCAATACCCCGGCAGCGGGCTGGGTCGGCGTGGCGGTCAAGGCGGCGCGCCTGTGCCGAAGCCTTCGCGATGGCGGCGACCAGTTCGACGGGTTCGGCGATAGCGTCACCGTAGACGATGTGCCGGTTGCCGAGAGCCTCGCCGCCGACCTGGCACGCCTGGCGCCGGGGGTGCGGGCATGATCGCGCCCGCCGCCATCGCGGCGAGGATTGTCCATCGCCTGCCGCGCGAGGACATCGAGACGCTGATCGAGGATCTGATCTCCCACCTCGACGCGTCGGATGGCGACGACGATCTCGATCCGGCGGCTGACGATGATTGCTGCGCGGCGGGCGACGACGATCTCGGCATCGCGATCTACGGCGTGCAGTTCGATAGGCTGCCCGGTGACCCGGACGACGCCGAGCCGGAACCGGAGGCCTTGCCGTAAAGGCTGCAGCCGCCACCGCCGTCCCGCCGCAACGACAGCGCCGCCCCTTGCCGGGCGGCGTTCTGCTTTCCCCTTGCCACGCATGGGCGACCTGTCGACAGCCAGTGATCGGGAACACTGGTTAGGGGCGGGGCATGGCACCGACAGAAGGACGAATTTCGGACGCTTGTGAGGCTTCGGCCGCGGTGGTGGCGGCATGAGGCGCCTCGCCCCGATCCCCGAAATGGGGATTGACGATCCGATTGCCGTGGTGAGCGACCGCATGACGAAGTTCGCCGCGGCACTCGAAGCCGGCGACGCGCAGGTCACACAGTTGGAAGGCATCGTATCGGCGGGTCATCTGGCCCTATCTGCACAGTCGCGGCGGCTGCATGTCGCGTCCCGGGCCGACCGGGGAGCACGCGGCCCGCAGCCGGCTCGCCGTGTCCGCCTCACGCGCCCGGAGCATTTGATCCGGCTCTCCAATGCCGAGCCCTCCATCTTCGATCACCTCGGCGTCGGCCGGCGGTGGGGGCGCGCGGATCTGGTCAACGTACCGCCGGCGCTGCGCGCCGCGCTCGAAATCGGCGAGGACGAGACGCAGGAAGACGCGGATCGACTTGCCTTCGATCGGATCGCGTATCTCTTCCAACACAGGCCGGCATTCGCGCGCGACTGCGTCGGCCTTCGATTGCCCGAAGGAGGGATGCCAGCCGAGACGGTGGGTATCGAACCGCCGCGTCACGCGCCAATCCCCGAGCCGGACACTGAGGGCGGCCGCGCACTGTATCAGGCCGGCTCGGATGCTCATGCCAAGGAACTCGCCGAGGACGGCGGGCCCGCATTCCCCTCCCGCATTGAAGAGGGACGCGCCCGGTCCGCCGGATGGCGGGCGATGCTGAAGGCCCATCGCGAGCGGCGCCGCGCGACCGGCGCCAGCATCGGCGAGGCGCAGGCCGAGCGCGAAGTCGCGTTGCTCGTGCCAGGCTGGGCGTCGGCTGTTGGCCTCAAGCCGGTGCCGCGCTGATGGAAACGGCAGCCCTTGCAGCGGTTGCCGTCTCTGCCGTCGCGGCGGCCGGCACGGCGGTTTACACCGGCCAGCAGCAGGCCGCGGCGGCGCGAGAGAGCGCGGGCGCGCAGGCGGCGCAGTTGGCCGAGGAACAGCGGTCGGCGCGCTTGGCGGCCGAACAGGAGACCGCGGCGAAGCGGCGGGACCTGGGGCGCGTGTTGTCGAGCCTGGATGCACTCCGGGCCGGCCGTGGCCTCGACCTGATGAGCGGTACCGGCGATGTGATCCGACGCGACAGCATGGATCAGGCGGAAGGCGATCTCGCGACCATTGAGGCGAACGCCAACAACCGCAGCCGGCGGCTTGGCCTGGCAGCCGACAGCGCGTTAACCCGCGGCAGGAATGAAGCAAGCACTGCACTGGTGCCGGCTATGGTTCCGCCGTGGGCTCGCTCGCCGGCGGTGTCACGAGCGCCTATTCGGTCACCCGCCGGGCCGGCTCGGGTGGCACGGGGCGGATCAACGAATGAGCGGAGGCGGCGGCGGCCTTCCCGCGTACCGGTCCAGCGCCCGCATCGACCCGCAGGCTCTGATGGACACGAGCACCGGGGGCGGCGGCTCGATGGCTGCCCTCTCCAAATCCTTCAGCGACTTGCAGCGCACCCTCACCGGTGCAGCCCTGGATGCGGCTGACGCTGCCGCCGATCAGCGTTTCGGCGAGGCGCGCCGGGATGCCCTGACCGCCCCCATTCGAGACGAGGCCGGCAACTACACGGTCCCAGAACCGGACTTCACCAGTCGCGCCGGCCGCATGTCCGCGGAGACGATCCTCGGGCGCATCGTGGATGAGGAAACGATTTCCGGCCGCGAGCGCGCCGTGACGATGCGTGCGGAGGTTGGCGGGGATCCGGACCAGTTCCGCGCACGGTGGATCGGCGACATTCAAGGCCGGGTGCAGGGCGTCCCCCAATACGCCCGCGAGCGCGTCGGCCAGGTGCTGCGGCAGATCGGGGTCGAGCACACCAACTCGCAGCGGATGGAGGTGGTCCAGCGCGACCAGCGGCTGACGCAGGCCGGTTGGCAGGACGTGCACAACGCGCTGTCCTCCGACCTTGATGGCCTCGCCCGCGCCGGCAGGCTCGACAGCCCGGAATTCGGGGCAATCCAGCAGCGGCTGCACGCGCACCTCGACCGGGGCGTGCGTGAGCACTTCATCTCGCCGGAAACGCGGCAGGTCACGCTCGACAGCATCACCGAGCGCGTCGGCGGCCAGGCACTGTTCCGCGCCGCGCTGGATCGGCTGGACGCCGGCGAGAACCCCGACGCCATCGCGCGCAGCTTCGAGGAAGAGGCCGACCGCCGGGCCATCCCGCCCACCGCCCGGGCCAGCCTCCGCGGCATGCTGCGCACCGTGTTCAATGAGCACGAGGCGCGCCAGGCGCACGCGCGCAGCGAGTTGCGCACCGACCTCGAGGATTGGCGGAACGTCACTGCCAGCGGGCTCGTGCCATTCGACCCGGCGCAGGGTGTGCGGCTCGCAGAGCGCGCCGAGGCGGCCGGTGATACCTCGCTCGCGATGCACATCCGGCGCCAGCAGCAGGCCTTCGCCGAAGTGGCGTCGGCCAGCACCGGGTCATTGCCCGACCTGCGCATTCGCCAGAATGCCTTGGTTGAAGAAATGCGCGCCGCGCGGACCCGGGAGGAGCAAGCACCGATCCTCGATCGCATCCGGGCACTTCGCGCAATGGATGAGGCGCGGACGCGGCAGATGCGGGATGATCCCTTCGGGACTGCCATCCGCGTGCATGCCGGGAAGTCCGGCGTGGGTGATGTGCGGCCGCTCGATTTCAGCAACGCGCAGACGTTCGGGGATCAGCTGCAGCAGCGGGCCAGCGTCGCGCGGCTACTCGGTTCGATCGAGCGCATGCCGGACATGCCGGTGATGACGGCGGCTGAAGCGGAGAGCCTTGCCGGCGTCATTCGCGATGGCGGCCCCGCGGCTCAACTCGGACTGCTGACAGGGCTGCGGCGCCTCCCCGTGGATACCATGCGCCGCACGCTGAACGCCCTGGTTCCTGGCGAGGGCCGGCAGCAGGATGCGAGGGTCGGTGCGTTCCTGGTTGCAGCCGCCCTCACCGATCGCGACCCGCGTGCGAGTTCCGAAATTGTGAACGGCATGGAGCGGCAGCGGCTCACCCCGATCGCGGCGCTTCAGGGCACCGCGGTAGACGACGCAATCATGACCCGCATCGGCGGTGCGTACCGCGCGAATGGCAACGCGCTTGCCGCCATCAATGCCGCGGCACGAGCCATCTACACGGAACGCGCCTCGTCCGGCATCGATCCGTCGCAGGGGCCACGCAGCAACCTCGATACCCCCGCCACCACGCGCTTCGATACCGGCCTGATGGCTCGGATCCTGGATCAGATCGCGCCGACCGTTTCCTGGAACGGCGGATCGATCCCCGCGCCAGTGCGCGACGGCCGCCCGATGACGGAGGCGCAAGTCGCTGACGCGATGGCAGGGCTTCCCTCGCACGTTCTGGCCGGTGCGCGGGCGGCGAATGGGTCGCCCGTCACGGCAAACCACATCCGCGGCTTCGGCCAGTTGGTCGCAATCCGTGAGGGCCAGTACCAGGTCATCATCAGCGGCTTCCCCATGCGGCGCATTGATGGCAGCCCGTTCACCCTCGATCTCAACCAGCCCTGGCCGGACGCGCCCGACGACTTCCGCCAGTTGCTTCGCCAGGGCGAAAGCGGCCATCGGGCGGGCATCGTCAATCGTGAGGGCTTCGCCGGCCTCTACCAGTTCGGCACGGAACGGCTGGCCGAATTGTCCTACTATCGGCCAGCGCCCGGTGAGGGTCGCAACGGCTGGCGCGGCACCTTCACCATCCCGGGCTTTCCCCAGGTGCGGACCTTGCAGGACTTTCTTGCCAGCCCGGCGGCGCAGGAAGCGGCGGCCGAGGTCCACTTCTTCGACATTGACGACGCCATCACCCGCCTTGGCACGGCAGGAGCATCGAGGGATCGGAACGGGCTGCGGGCGGCGGCGAACATGGATCGGAACGGGCTGCGGGCGGTCGCGCACCTCGGCGGCGTTCAGGGCATGCGGCGCTTCGTCGAAACCAACGGCGCCTATGATCCAACCGACAGCAATGGCACCAAGCTCTCGGACTATTACCGCCGCTTCTCGGGCAGTGGACCATATCGCGAAGGTGCGAACCGATGAGCCCCTTCGCCGGCTTCGCCGCGGGCGTGGCGCTGATGCTGGTTGCTGATGGCGCGTTCTGCCTGATACTGCCGCGGCTGATCTGCGAGGCCTACAAGCGCCGCGCCCTGGCCGGCGACACCGCGACCAAGGCGCGCGGCTTCTGGCTGCTGGGCGCGGGCACGCTCGGCCTGCTGGTGGTGGCGTTCCTGTGAGTTCGGCGGCGTCCTCACGAGTGGGGGCGCCCTACGCGGTCTGGCGATACCCGCGGCACCACAGCGTCTTGCAGAGGCTGCGAACTTCAGAAGCCCATCGCCGCCGGCACGGAACGCTTGAGCCCGAACCGGCGCTGGTGAACATGCAGCCGATCCCGAGCGTGCAGCACCGGCAATGCCAGTACATCGCCGGCGATCCGCGTGTGGATGCGACAACCTGCAGCGCGCCAACGATGCCTGGCCGGTCGTGGTGCGCGTCGTGCGCCGCGAAGGTCTACGCGATCGCCGCGCCGGAGTGTGGCGCGTGAGCAACGCCGCCGCGGCTGCATCGTGAAATCGGTGGTGCACCACTGGTGCAGTCACAGATGCGCTGCCGAACATCGCTGAATTCTATTGCGAACTCGATGCTCGACCTCTCCCTTAGAAAGGGAGTTCTCGACCACATTTCGCATTCTTTCCTGATGACAGCCGCGAAAACTCTCTGCTCTATCAGCAGCGAGCAATAAGGGTCGGTCGCGATCATATTGTTATTGACGCCGCGACCCTTGCTCTGGACAGCCGAATTGTCGTCTCCAGGAGGACACCTTGACGGACACGAATGCGAAGGACGCGAAGTCCGAGGCCATGACGCCGATCCTTGTCCGCGTGAAGCGCGCAAGCGCTCTGCTCGATCGTGGGCAGACCAACGTGCGGCGCATGGTGAAGGAGGGCGAGCTTGAGGGCGTGAAGTCCGGAAATCTGCTGATGATCACCGTGGCCTCGATACACGCATACGTCGCTCGCTTGCCGAAGGCGGGGACAACGCCGCCGCCGGCCGCTGCAATGCGCGCCCATGCCGAGCGTCGCCAGAAGCGCGCCGAAGCATGAAGGCGTGCGCCGAAGAGCAGATCGCCGCCGCTGCGCTGGCAGCCTTGCGAAAGGCGCAGGAAGTCCGTCACCGCGAGGGGTTGTCGGCCGACGCCGTCGAAGCGGTGGCACTTGATGAGGCGCGGCGCTCCGCGTGTCCGTCGCTCTTCTGGCCCGTCCTCAATTTCGGCGATGACAAGATCCTGCTCGTACTCGCCGATGGGCTGGCACGCTGGGCCGTCGCGGCCTCGGCGGTTGCGCCCGATGCGGACATGTTCGTGCCGCCCTGGCCGACGTTGGTTCCGGAGGACCGCCCCATGCACTGAAACGCCCGCCGCGGCTGGGCATGCCGGGCGGGCGCGTAACAGGGGACACGGAGAGGTGCCGGTGGGGCCGGCGAGGTGCAACGTCCAGATGAGACGCCACCGATGCAAGCCCCGCCTGCGCCCGAAAGGGGGTGACATGGCGAACGACACTGACGGGCAAGGGCGAGCGGCGGGGGCGCCGATGATTGAGGCGGCGCGGCTGTACGAGAAGGTCAGCGCGAAGGGCACGGCCTATTGGACCGGCCGCATGGGCGGGCTGAAGCTGCTGATCTGGGCGAAGCGCGACGGCCAGGCCGGCGATCATACCCACGTCATGATGGTGACGGCGCCGACGCCGCGGGACGGTGGGCGATGATGGCGCCGCCCGATAGTCGCGCCCCGGTCGCCGATTGGCGGTCCTGGAACTTCGCAGTCGAGCTCGAGCACACGATCCCGCATCAGATCGCGCTGCCTGACCTCGATGAAGAAGGCGTGCGGCTCGCGCTGGGACTGGTGGCCGATCGCTTCACGCCAATCGGAAATAGCGTCCTCCGCATCGAGCGAGCCGGCCGCCCGGGGGCGATCCGTCTGGATCTGCTGACATTGCAGTGGGTGGCGGACCCTTGCGGCACGCAGGGCCATGGGATCCTTGAGGCAGCAACCTGGCTGAGGCGGCGAACGCTGATCGGGACTGCATGCATGCTTGGCCTGGCCGTCCCGTTGCTACGACGGGGGCGCTGATGGACGCCGGAAGCATCGCCGAAGGCATCATGACCCGTGCGCCAGCGGAGCATCTGCGTGGGCGCCTGTTCGGTCGGTTGCGCGTGCTGTCCGTCGCGGATGCCAGTGAAGCCCCAGCCCGGCTGTACCTTCTGCACGGCCTAATCGCCCCTGCCGAACTCTCAGTCTGGTGGGGTGCGCCCAAGTGCGGGAAATCGTTCCTCATGCTTCGCGTCGCCTATGGCTTGGCGCGCGAGCGCGGCATGTGGGACCGCAAGGCGCGACCCTGCCGCGTGCTCTATGTTGCGGCCGAGGGTGAGGGCGGCTTCGCCCGTCGCTTGGTTGCTGTCCGGGATGAACTCGGCGACGCCGGCGACGCATTCCACTACATCGCCCAGCGCGCCACCGTCGGGCCGCCTTCTGATGATCTCGAGGCCATCATCGATGCCGCGACCGCGTTGCGCGCCAACCTCGTCGTGCTCGACACCCTCGCTCGCACTTTCGGCGATGGGAATGAGGACAAGGCCCAGGACATGGGCGGCTTCATCGCAGCAGCGGACGAAATCCGCGAGCGATCCAAGGCACATGTCGCCATCATCCACCACGGATCGAAAGATCCCGGCGCGATGACGCCGCGCGGTTCCGGTTCGCTGCTCGGCGGCGCGGATCTTGTCGTCAAGATCGCCAAGGGCGCAGCCGGCGCGCCCAGCACCGCGACAGTGACGGACAACAAGGACGACGAGGAAGGTGTTGTGCTGCCCTTCACCCTGCGCGTGGTGGACATGGGCACCGACAGCGATGGCAACCCCCGCACCACCTGCCTTGCCGATGAAGCGGAGGCCAGCAGCGGGAGGACGGCGCGGCCTAAACTCAACACGAACCACGCCGCCTGGCTGAGCGACATCAACGACATGATGCTGGAGGGCGCCGCCGTTGAGCGCAGCCCACTGCCGGGCATGAAGCCAAATCTCACGCTGACCCGTGAACAGGTGCGCGACGGATTGCGCGTCAGAGGGCGCTTTGAGGCAGAGTCTCACGCGCCTCTCACGGCCAAAGACCGCGCCCGACTTCGCGACACGCTGAATGCCTTGAAAGACAAGAAGGTCATTGGCCTCTCCGATCAACTTGTCTGGCTTCCGTGAGACGCGTGAGAACCGTGAGAATTTCTCCGGCGCTATCCCTGTCGCGTGAGTGAGGTGAGCCCCCCCTTATAAGGGGTCACACATCTCACGCGCGGAGCGGGCAGGCCGGAATGGATCGTCCTTGCAGACGCTACGCCCTCTCTGGATGGTCCCCGACATGGCCCGAAAGCGACGCAACCCAGTGGCACGTAGCCCCGGCGCGACCAACCTCACCCCGAAGGAAGCCGCGCTCGTCCGCGTCATGATCGAGAGCGCGTCCGAAAAGAAGGCCTTCCCAACCCGCGAGCAACTCGGAACGCTGGCCGGGTACGGCACAGGCGAAGTCGCTCGCACCTCCGCCTGTCGCGCACTTGCTCGCCCTCATGTCCGGGAAGCCATCCAGGAGGGCATCAGGGAGGTTGCAGGCGTGGACGTGGCCGCCATGTACCACGTGCTACGGAATGCCGCCGTGAAGGCGCCCAGCGCGCGGGACAAGATCACCGCGGCGTCCAAGGTCCTCGACATCGCCGGCCTGACCGGTGCGGGGCCACAGGGGCCAGCGGTGGCCATCCAGGTGGTCTTTCAGCATGGCGGGGGATCGCGGCTTGCGCGGCTCGCTGCCGAGGCCGGCTTTCCTGCCATCGTCGAACGCCCGCCCATCATCGAGCACCAGCCGGAGGATGCACCATGACCACCCGGACCACCCCCGAAGCCCGCGCCTTCATCGCAGGCCTGGACGCCCGATCCGAGGTTCAGCGGATCATGGCCTCGCCCGAGTACCGCGCCGGCGACCTGGCAGCCCATGCCAAGGTCCGCGCGCACTTCCTCGAAGCTTATGGCGAAGGCTCGCCGGCCGGCACAGCGATGGGCCCCGGCGAGGTGCCGGCGAACCCGTTCGGGCGGTAGGCGGATCGGTCCTCCGCCCTGATGCTAGGCAGCAGGCCGCGTCGGTGAAGCGGTGCCCATCCATCCCCTAACCCTCCCCTGCGCTGGGCGAACCGTGCCGGCGGGAGGCCTGGCCGGCGGGTGAAAGACGCACCCCCTCCCCCGGGTCAGTCGATCGGTCGCGACGCGAGGGGTGGGGTCAAAAACCGCGCGCGCTGTCCTGCAGCCGGGCGCCACGCACAATTTTCCCCGCAAAAGTCAGGCGACAGGCTGACGATGAGGATCGCGCCTCGCCAAAAATTTCCCACCCTTCAAAGCCCGAGGGTCGAGCAATAACTCGACAATCGCTCTAGAGAGCCCCATGTTGCGTCTATGGATTGGGGTTATCCCGGTCGGCGAAGGGGCTTCGGGACGTTTGCCCCGGGCCCTTTCGCTTTTTAGGGCGGGAACCATTTCCATCCCCCTGCGCTGATTTTAGGCCGCAGTGCCTCGAATGCGCGGTTTTGATGCAAGGGGCGCAGCACATGGAGGCCGCAAGGTCGCGCCACCAAGTCCGCGATTTGCAGGCCTGCCGCGTTTGCGTCTTTCCGGGCAAAGATAGGCTCGAAGCGGCAGTATGAAAAATCCCGCTTCAGATACCCCCAGTTCGCGCCGTTCGCGGCGATGCGGCGGAACTCGAGTTCAAGTTCTTGATCCTCAGCCTTGCCGCGACTCTCGAAAACCACATGCACCAGCTTCCCGGATTGGCCGTGAGCCTGAAGGCAAACGAGCAGGCGCTCCATGCAAAAGCGAAGCGCAATCTCGTAGGGGTTCCATGGGGTCTGGTACTTCTCCTTGAGCCGCGCCTTGTCGATCACCGAGACGCACAGCTGAAACTCCGCGTCCTGGATCAGCTTGAGCAAATCGCCCATGAAGTCGTCGTTGGTGGTCGGGTCCGCCAAGATCGAGAACGGCCCAAGCTTCTTACGGATCTCTCGTTCATGGAACACCACTTGATCGTGACCCCAATACGCGAACTTCAAGCGCTGGAGCGCCGGCGAAATCGCGTCGATGTAGGGCTCGCGCTTCATGATGACGAATGCCAAGACGAAGACGGGATACCCGATATCAATGTTCGTGAGGCCGTGATCCCCGCTCTCGTCAGCGTAGACCACGAGGTCCGCGATCTCGGATGCCTCGACCCTTTTTCGTGACAGTGGACCCCTCCTGAATACTGCCGATTAGAGTATTCGTGCGCGACGGACATTGCACGCCCTTGCGCGTGTCGTCCCGCGGAGGTTAGGGTGCATTGCCGGCCCGCCGGTTGGGGCTCTTGCAGCACCACATCGCACCGCACCGCATCGTCCAATGACCATCATCGGAGATGTGAGATGCAACCGATCTATCAGCCGATCACTGTCGATTTCGCGCCGCTGACTGCCGAGCAGCAGGCGGCATTCTGTCGTGCGCGCCTGCTGCAGTTGGTGGAGGTCAAGCCCGCCGAACTCTCGGCCAATGAGCAACGGCAGCTGCTGCAGGAGCGATCCGGACTATCCATGCGGCTGCACCTGTTGGGCGCCTAGGTTGTCCCGAGGCGCAGGTTCAGGCCTGCGCCTCCACAGGCCGCAGCGAACGCGACGTGCAGCGCGATGCCACGCGTGGCGAGCGGATCCCCGAGCCGGTGCTGGCCGAGGTGCGCATCGGGGCAGAACTGAAGGCGGCGCAGGAGCGGGGCGAGGTGGCGACGCAAGCCGACCATGGAGCCGGTATCCAAGCGAGTGTCCGAACTGCGGACACTCGGCCTGCGACCCTCCCAGAGATCGGCATCCCCCGCCAGCGCGCCGCCGAGATGAAGAAGCTGGCCGAGGTCCGCGCAGGTTTTCCGGGGTGCTGAGGCCGTAGCGTCGTGGATTGCTCCGAACCTATCCGTCCTCTCGCTCGCGCTGTTCGGCCTTTGCTGCCTTTCTGGCGCAGTAGTCGCCTATGGAGGCGCAGGCGGCGCCGAAGCGGTTGAACACCCAACGGACGAAATGGACCGGCGACGGCTCCAGGGCGAATTCGGTGCGAATGTCATCGAGTTGTTTCTCGGCGCGCTGGTGAAGTCGCAGGGTCTGTTCTTCGAGCCCCGAGATCCTGTCCCGGTCGGGCTTCTGTGGCATTTCGCTTCTCCATCTGCCTCCCGTTTAAGGAGGCGACGATGTTACCGCGTCGGTCCTTGCCCCGGCAGCGAAAAGGCTCCGCGTGGAAAGGGGACGGATCAGGGGATTTGGGAAGGGATCGGGCTGAAAGCCGCAGAATATCTAGGGAACTGGCGGAGAGGGTGGGATTCGAACCCACGGTACAGTTGCCCGTACTTCGGTTTTCGAGACCGACCCGTTCGACCACTCCGGCACCTCTCCGCACGCGCCGGCGGAAGCCGGCGATAAGGTCCCCGGTCGAGGGGTTCCGCCGTATAATCATCCTTTCCGAGCCGCGCAACGCCCCCTGGCCGTTGACGCCCGCCCCGCCCCGGCGCTATAGCCCCCCTCCCACGGCGGCGCCTCGGTGCCGCCGACGGTCGTTC
Organism: Roseomonas sp. CAU 1739; assembly: GCF_039839775.1. Lineage (NCBI taxonomy): Bacteria > Pseudomonadati > Pseudomonadota > Alphaproteobacteria > Acetobacterales > Roseomonadaceae > Roseomonas > Roseomonas sp. CAU 1739. The sequence goes on along the minus strand of NZ_JBDOQQ010000005.1, from coordinate 284,872 downwards.
TTGGGCCGACACCCAGGAAGACCACTCGCAGTTTGAACGACTCCCGGGGCGACCCATGACCTATGCAGTGATCCGCACCGGCGGCAAGCAGTACCGCGTCACCCCTGACGCTGTCCTCACCGTCGAGAGGCTCGAGGCCGAACCCGGCTCGACCGTGACCTTCCATGACGTGCTCCTGGTGGGCGGCGAAGGCGGCCTGTCCGTCGGTGCGCCGACCGTCCCGGGCGCGTCCGTGACCGCGACCGTCGTCGAGCAGTCGCGCGGCGACAAGGTCCTCATCTTCAAGAAGCGCCGCCGCCAGAACAGCCGGCGCAAGAACGGCCATCGCCAGCACCAGACGGTGCTGAAGATCGCCGCCATCACCGCGGCGTAAGGAGCACCACCATGGCTCACAAAAAGGCAGGCGGCTCGTCCCGCAACGGCCGCGACTCCGCAGGCAAGCGCCTCGGCGTGAAGCTGTTCGGTGGCCAGACCGTCAGCGCCGGCGCCATCATCGTGACCCAGCGCGGCACGAAGATGATCCCGGGCGAGAACGTCTATGCCGGCCGCCAGCACAGCCTGCACGCCAATGTCGCGGGCCGCGTGAAGTTCATCCGCCGCGCCGAAGGCCGCGTCCACGTGACGGTCGAGCCGGAAGCCCTGGCCGCCGAATAACGCGGCGCGTCCGCGTCGTCGTCTCAGCGGGGGCCGTTACGGCCCCCGTTTGCATTTCAGGCACCCTGATCCATGAAATTCCTCGATGAAGCAAAAGTCTGGGTGAAGTCGGGCGACGGCGGCGACGGCGTCGTCGCTTTCCGGCGTGAGCGATTCATCGAATATGGCGGCCCGGACGGCGGCAATGGTGGCAAGGGTGGCGACGTCATCGCCGAAGCGGTCGATGGGCTGAACACCCTGATCGACTTCCGCTACATGCAGCACTTCAAGTCCCGCAAGGGTGGCAACGGCGCGGGATCCGACCGCACCGGCGCCGGCTCGGACGATGTCATCATCAAGGTCCCGGTTGGCACGCAGATCTTCGCGGAGGACAAGGAAACGCTGCTCGCCGACCTCGACACCACCGGCAAGCGCGTGGTGGTCGCCAAGGGCGGCGATGGCGGCTTCGGCAACGCCAACTTCAAGACCAGCACGAATCGCTCCCCGCGCCGCGCCGACAAGGGCTGGCCAGGGGAAGAACGCTGGCTGTGGCTGCGACTGAAGCTGATCGCCGATGCCGGCCTGGTCGGTCTGCCGAACGCGGGCAAGTCCACCTTCCTCGCCGCGGTTTCCGCCGCCAAGCCGAAGATCGCCGACTACCCCTTCACCACGCTGCATCCGCAACTCGGCGTGGTTCGGCTGAACGCGACCGAGGAATTCGTCCTCGCCGACATCCCCGGCCTGATCGAAGGCGCGCATGAAGGGGCGGGACTCGGCGACCGCTTCCTTGGACACGTCGAACGCTGCGCCGTGCTGCTGCACCTGATCGACGGCACCCAGGCAGACCCCGGCGATGCGTATCGCACGATCCGTGCGGAACTTGCCGGCTATGGCCATGGGCTGACCGAAAAGCCGGAAATCGTCGCCCTGAACAAGGCCGACGCCATGACGCCGCAGGCCCGTGCATCCCGCATCAAGGCGCTGGAACGCGCCTGCGGCCATCCCGTGATGGTGATCAGCGGTGCAACCGGGGACGGCGTGCCGGAGGCGTTGCGCGCCCTTGCCGACACCATCCACGCCAAGCGTCAGGCGGAAACCGACGCCGGCTGAAACCAACGGCGCCCCGGCCGAACAACAGCCAGGGCGCCGGCCACCTTCAGCCCGCCTTCAGCGCATCGCGCAGCTTCGTCTCCTGCTCGCTCGTCATGTTCGTGCGAAGCACCGTGCCACCGAAATGCGCCATCTCCGGCAGCACCTTGTCCGCGGTCACCTTGCGGATCAGCACGCACAGCGCCGCCTGGCCGGGCGTCAATGCGCCGGCGGCTTCCTTGAGGAATTTGTCATCGATGCCGACATCCGTCAGGTAGCCGCTCAGGGCACCACCAGCGGCACCCGCCGCCGCACCCAACAGCGGGTTCAGGAACAGCAGCCCGATCAGCGTGCCCCACATCGCGCCGCCAGCCGCCCCGGCCGCAGTGGTGTTGATCAACTGGTGCAGCTTCACCGCGCCATCGGGCTGGCGCTCCGCGACGACGGCGTCGCCCAGTTCGATCAGGTATTCCTTCTGAAGCTGCATCAGCTTCGCGCGCGCGGCCTCGGCCGTCGCGAGGTCGGGGTAGGCGATGATGACGAGGTCGGCCATGCGGATGCTTCCTTGTGGGTCGTGGCGGATGGCGCGCCTGCGCCGATAGTCGAAACAGTCAAGGCACACATCGTCCGGGCGGGTCCATGCGAACCATCGGCCATGCCGGCCGTCCCATGCCGTGCCATGGTCGGAACATAGCCCTGACCGTCGCCGAGGCAAGCAACGGGACCGTGTCCCCCGTCCCGGCCTTCAGGCCTGTCGTCCCGCATGCTACAGCCGCGCGCCATGTCCGACCCCGACACCCCCTCCCTCGCCACGGCGAAGCGCATCGTCGTCAAGATCGGCTCCGCCCTGGTGGTGGACGACAAGACCGCCACGCCGCGCTCGGCTTGGCTTGCCTCGGTCGCTGCCGATGTCGCGGCGCTGCGCGCACGAGGGGCGGAGGTGGTGCTGGTCTCCTCCGGGGCCATCTCGTTGGCGCGCCGCGCCCTGGGGCTGACGCGCCGTGCCCTGAGACTCGAAGAAAAGCAGGCCGCCGCCGCCGTCGGGCAGATCCGCCTGGCCGGCGCCTGGCAGGAAGCGCTGTCGGCGCGCGGCATGAACGCCGCGCAACTGCTGCTCACGCTCGAGGATTCGGAGGATCGGCGCCGCTACCTCAATGCCCGCGCGACGATCGCGACGCTGCTGAATCTGGGCTGCGTGCCGGTGATCAACGAGAACGACACCGTCGCCACGGCGGAAATCCGCTTCGGCGACAATGACCGCCTCGCCGCCCGGGTGGCGGAGATGATCAGCGCCGATGCACTGGTGCTGCTGTCGGACATCGATGGCCTCTACACCGCCGATCCGCGCAAGGATCCGGCGGCCGCGCATATTCCCAACGTCCATCGCATCACCGACGAGATCATGGCGATGGGTGGCGAACCGCCACCAGGCTATTCCTCAGGCGGCATGCGCACGAAGTTGATCGCCGCCCGCATCGCCACTGGCGCGGGCTGCGCGATGGCGATCGCACTCGGCCAACGCGACAATCCGCTCGCGGCCATGGTGGATGGGGCGCGCTGCACCTGGTTCCTGCCGGCACCGGAAGGGCGCACGGCGCGCAAGCGCTGGATCGCGGGCAGCCTCGCGCCACTCGGCGCCTTGATCGTCGATGCAGGCGCGGCGCGCGCCCTGCAGCGCGGTTCATCGCTGCTGCCCGCCGGCGTGCGCGGCGTCGAAGGCGACTTCGCGCGCGGCGATCCGGTCAGCGTGCGCGATGAGGCAGGACACGAGGTGGCGCGCGGGCTCTCGGCCTATGATTCCGAGGCCGCGCGCCTGATCGCCGGCCATCGCAGCGAGGAACTGGAATCGCTGCTCGGATGGCGCGGCCGGGACGAGATCATCCATCGTGATGATCTCGTGCGGCTGTGATGCACGGCGGCGGCGCCTCATCCTGAACGGTTGAACCGAGAGGGGCGTCGCCCCTCTCGGGCTCTCCCCACCAAAGGCCAGTGGGCCTTTGGAAACCATCACTTGGTGTTGAGCGCGCAGGGGTTTGCGCGACGACTGTGGTTGCGTTGCGCACGGCGTTGGAATTCTCTTCGGACGCTGCGCCCGAAGTGCGTTCTCGCTGCTTGGCACACCCGCTTTGCCCGATACCAGAATCCGGCGGTCCAGGGTGCCCTCGCACCCTGGCGGGGAGAGGTTTGGAGAGGGGCGGAGCCCTTCTCCAATCAACCGCGCCGTCACGTACAAACGTGAGTCAGGCCGGAGGAGCACCGCCCCTCCGGCCTGCGCGGCCCAGCCGGGCCGCGCCTTGTTCAGCCCCGCGGCGTAACCGGCAGGTAGCGCACCGACTGGTTCTCACCGGTGCCGTCGATCACGGCGACGTAACCGCTCGGCGCGGGCAGCACGGGCGCGGGCAGTTCCACCGAGATGTTCTCGCCCGTGCCGCTGATCGTCGCAGGCGCCAAAGGCGAACCCTGCGGCACGGCGCCGGCATAGGCGACGGACTCATTCTCGCCGCTGCCCCCGACATAGGCCTGCGTGCTCGACGTGGTCGTTGCGGCGAAGGCGCCCTGCGCGGCAACCAGGCCAAGCGCGGCGACTGCGGCAATGCGGATGATGTTGCGGTTCATGATCGTGTGCTCCTTGAGCAAGTGTCGTGATGGAGGAAGCTTCCTGGCCATCACTTCGCCAACACAGATGGTCGGGTTACGCGAACATCCCAACGCGCATCGGTTATCACCGCCATGCGTTCGGCGAATGATGACTTGTCGCGGATCGCCACCATGCGAGACTGCCGCGCAACAACTTGATCGACCGGGACGAACATTCATGATCGAAGGCATCACTCGCCGCGCGCTTTTCGCCGCTGGCGGAACGGCACTGAGCGCTCCCGCAATCGCGCAGGACGGCTTCCCCAATCGCCCAATCCGGCTGCTGGTCGGCTTCACGCCCGGCGGCGCGGTGGACATCGCCGCGCGCAGTTTCTCGACGAAGATGGGCGAGTCGCTCGGCCAGCCCGTGGTGATCGAGAATCGTCCGGGCGCCGGCAGCAACATCGCGACGGAAGCCGCTGCGCGCAGCCCGGCCGATGGCCACACGCTGCTGCTGTCGACCATCGGCTCGCTGGTCGTCAGCCCGATGGTGATGCGGCTATCCTTCGACCCGCAGCGCGACCTGGTGCCTGTCTCGATCGCAGTCGATCTGTTCAACATCCTGGTGGTGCCGGCGAACCGCCCCTGGCGCAGCACCGCCGAACTGATCGCCGCGGCGAAGGCCGCACCCGGCCGATTGTCCTACGGCACCAGCGGCATCGCCGGCGGACCGCATCTCGCCGGCCTGCTGTTCGACCGCATGGCGGAGATCGACACTATGCCCGTGCATTATCGTGGCGGCGCGCAGATCGCGACCGACCTGCTGGCGGCGCGGCTGGACTTCGCCTTCGCCACCGCGCCATCGGTGCTGCCGCATGTGCAGTCGGGGCAGTTGCGCGCGCTGGCGGTGCCGACGATCAACCGCACGCCGCTGCTGCCCGATGTGCCGACCGTCGCCGAAGGCGGCGTGCCCGGCTTCGACGTGCCCGGCTGGTATGCGGTGGTCGCACCGCGCGGCACGCCGGACCCGGTGATCGCGCGGCTGGCCGGCGCGATGCGCACGGCGCTCGGCGACAGTGAGGTGAAGGCTTCGCTGAACCGCAACGGCATGGAACCGATGCCGACCACACCAGCGGAATTCGCCGCCGCCTGGGCTGCGGAACGCAGCAAGTGGGAACCGATCATCCGCGACAGCGGCATCCGCGTGGAATGAGGAGCCGGCGGCGTGGCGCGCTGCCACGCCGCCGCGCGACCCGTGTCAGCGGCGCGCCGGGGTCATCTGCACTTCCTGCACATAGACGACCATCTCGCTCGACCCGTTGCCGATGGTGACGGCGTGCCCCGGGGCGAGCGGCACGGGGGCCGACATCAACGCTGTCTGCGTCATCACCATGCGCCCGCTGGTGTCGCGATAGACCGTCATGGCGCCTTCCCCGACGCCGATGGTCACCGCCTCCAGCGGACCCATCGCGCCGGCAGCGGCGCGGTTCGCGGCCGCTGCGGTGCGCGGCATCATCGCGGCATCGACATAGATCACCATCTGGTTCTCCCCGCTGCCGATCGTCACGGCAAAGCGGCGCGGTTCGGGCGCGGGGGCGGTCTGGGCCAGCACCGGCCCGGCGACTAGCGCGCTCAGCAGCGCGGCACCGGCAAGACGCAGGGTCCTGTTCGACATGGCAGTCTCTCCATCATGGTCTGGTGTGACGGCAGCGGGCCCGCGCCATGTAGTGTTTCGCGTTCCGTCCGCCGTTGGTTACTCGGACGAATCGGCAGGGCGGGATGAGGCGCCGGCGTTGCAATCCGCTTCCCCCCGGCACCCCGCCGCGATAAGCCTCCGCCGCAGGAGACCCGCATCGTGAACGCCATTCCCCAGGACGCCGCCCACCTTCTCGATATCGCTGCCCGCGCCGCGCGCGCGGCCGCCGCCGTCATCGCGCGCGCCCCGACCCCGGCGAAGGACCTCGCGCTGCGCGAAGCCGCCGCATCCCTCCGCCGCAACGCCGCCGCCATCCTCGCTGCCAATGCGGCTGACGTTGAAGGTGCGCCGAACCTCACCCCCGCATTTCGCGACCGGCTGACACTGACACCCGCGCGCATCGAGGCGATGGCCGCCGGCATCGAGGATGTCGCCGGCCTGCCCGACCCGGTCGGCCGGGTGCTGGCGGAATGGACACGCCCCAACGGCCTCGTGATGCGCCGCGTCGCGCAGCCGCTCGGCGTCATCGGCATGATCTTCGAAAGCCGCCCGAATGTGACGGCGGACGCCGCCGTGCTCTGCCTGAAATCCGGCAATGCGGTGATCCTGCGCGGCGGGTCGGAGAGCACGCGATCGGCCGCGGCCATCCATGCCTGCCTGGTGGAAGGCCTGCGCGCCGCCGGCCTGCCGGATGCCGCCATCCAGGTCGCGCCCACCGCCGACCGCGCCTTCGTCGGCGCGATGCTGCGTGCGAGCGGCCTGATCGACCTGATCGTGCCGCGCGGCGGCAAGGGCTTGGTGACACGGGTGATGGAAGAAGCCCGCGTGCCTGTCCTCGCGCATGCCGAGGGGCTCTGCCACACCTACATCCACGCGGCCGCCGATCCGGCCATGGCGCGCGCCATCCTGGCGAATGCGAAGATGCGCCGCACCGGCGTCTGCGGCGCGACGGAGACGCTGCTGATCGATGCCGCCATCGCGCCCGCGCTGCTGCCGCTGCTGGTCGCCGACCTGCGCGCTCTCGGCTGCGACTTCCGCGCCGACGATCGCGCGCGGGCGATCATCGGCGATCTGCCGACGGCAACGGAGCAGGATTTCGCCACCGAATGGCTGGATGCGATCCTGTCGGTGAAGGTGGTCGATGGCGTGGCCGAGGCGCTCGCGCATATCCGCCGCTTCGGCTCGGAGCATACCGAGGCGATCATCACGCAGGATGAAGCGGCGGCCCGCGCCTTCCTCGACGGGCTCGATTCCGCAGTCGGCATGTGGAACGCCTCGACGCAGTTCTGCGACGGCTTCGAATTCGGCTTCGGCGCGGAGATCGGCATCGCCACGGGTCGGATGCACGCGCGCGGACCCGTTGGGCTCGAGCAACTCTGCACCTATCGATACCAGGTGATCGGGACGGGCCAGACGCGGCCGTAGCGTCGATCGGCTGAATAACGGATTGAGGGGGTGATGCCGCATATGCGGAAGGTTGGAGGGGCTTTGCCCCTCCAAACCGCCCCACCAAAGGCCACTGGGCCTTTGGAAACCGATATTTGGCACCCGGCACGGCGGACGGCCCCAGTCCCCGGATTTCGTTCTCGTGCCCAAGGCAAGCTTCGCCGTGGTGACAAACCATCGCGCCGCACAGCACAAAGTCGAGGTTTCCAAGGGCCTTAAGCCTTTGGTGGGGTGAGCCCGAGAGGGGCGACGCCCCTCTCGGTTCCGCCACCCGAAGGATGATCCCGAACCGCGGTTGGTGTAGCCTCGCGGCCGGGAGAACCGCCATGAAGCGCGTCTTGCTCGCCTGCGCCGCTGCGCTCGCCATCGCCGCACCGGCCCGCGCCGACTGCCCCGACATGGCCACCGTCGCGCGCTTCGCCCGCGCCCTGCTGGAACGCGGCGTGCCGCAACCCTTCGCCGTCACCACGCCGGCGGAGACGCGCTGCGCCCAGGACCGGCTGGTCGCCATGCTGGCCCAGCCCTGGGGCGACATCGAGGGCGTGGCCCTCGCCGCCGAGACGATGCCGCCGCTGCGTGGCGTGCTGCATCATGCGACGCTGCGGGAACGGTCGGGTCCAACCCTCGCGGCGAATTACGGCGCCCGCCCCGCCATCGCACCCGGTGTGCTGGTGGAGGTCAATGCCGAGGGCCGCATTGTTTCAGCCAGCCCCTACCTCGCGCTGCTCGACCTAGCGGCGCTGGCCGGGGGCACCGATGCGACGGCGCGCCTCGCCGGCAATCTCGGGCTGCGCCTCGGCGTGGTGGGGCCCGAAGCGGCCCTGCCCGAGACCGCGCCCGACGCGCTGCTGCAAGCCGATGGCAGCACCGTCGCGTCGCTCACGCGCCTTGGCATTGCTGCACCTCCGCAGGCGCTGGTCGATGTCCTGGCGCGGGACCTCGCCGCCGAAGGCCGCCCCTTCCGCGGCGGCGAGTTGGTCGCGTTGTTGGCCGCGGCGGCGCCGATGGCACCGCGGCCAGGCGAGACCTGGCGGCTATCCGTCGCCGGCCTCGGCGCCGTGGTGGTGAACTTCCGCTGAGGCGGCCTTCCCGTGCGGCCCGCGCCGCCGGTAGCATCGCCGCACACCGGAGGAACGAACACCATGCGTCGCTTGCTGCTCGCAGGCCTGATCGCCCTGCCCTTCGCGGCCGAGGCCGCCTGCCCCGATGCCGCCGCGGTCGGGCGGCTGGCGGAGGCGTTGCTCGACAACCGTCCGTCGCCCCCCTTCACCGGCATGACCTCGCTGGAGGACGGCTTCTGCGCGCAGGCGCAACTGGTCGCGCTGCTGCGACAGTCCTGGGGCCGGCCGGTCGGCTACAAGGTCGGGCTGACCAGCTCGCCGGTGCAGCAGCGCTTCGGCGTGAACCACCCCGTGCGCGGCGTGCTGCTTGAGAGCAGCGTCAGCCTGCGCGACGGCGCGGAGGTCCCGGCCCGCTTCGGCGCCGTGCCGGTGATCGAAAGCGACTTCCTGATGCGCGTGCGCGACGGAGGCATCAACCAGGCAGGACGGGATCGCCTCGCCATCCTGCGGCATATCGACGTGGTCATCCCCTATATCGAGCTGCCGGACCTGGTGCTGTCGGGCGGCTTCGACGGGCCGAACCTGTTGGCGATCAACGTCGCCCCGCGCCTCGGCGTGGTCGGCACCCCGATCCCGGTGGAGGCAACGCAGGACTTCGTCGACCGGCTGGGCGCGATGACGGTGACGATGGTCGATGACCGCGGGCAGGAACGCGCCCGCGCGCCGGGGACCGCCGCTCTCGGCCATCCGCTCGATGTCGTCGCCTTCCTGATCGAGGATCTGGCGCGCGCCGGGCTGCAGCTGGAGGCGGGGCAGCTGCTGTCGGTCGCTGGCTATTCGCCGACGCTGCCGCTGGAAGCCGGGCGGACCTATACGGTGCGTTATGATGGGCTGGCGGCGCAGCCGGTCAGCGTGAGCGTTCGAACGCGGTGACGCCCGGCCGATTCGGTGATTCGCGCCGGCGCCGTATCGGGCTGCTCGGCGGGTCGTTCAACCCGGCGCATGCGGGGCACCTGCACGTCGCGCGGATGGCGCGGCGGGCCTTGCGGTTGGATGAGGTGTGGTTGCTGGTGTCGCCGGGCAATCCGCTGAAGCCGGTGCGAGGCATGGCGCCGCTGGCGGACAGGCTCGCCTCCGCACGGAGCATCGCGGATGGGCGGCGCATCGTCGCCACCGACATCGAAAGGCGGCTCGGCACCCGCTACACGGCCGATACGCTGGCATTGCTGCGCCGGCGCTTCCGCCATGCGCGCTTCACTTTCGTGGTCGGCGCGGACAACCTGGTGCAGTTGCCGCGCTGGAAGCGGTGGCGGGCGATTGCGCGGCATGTCGGCCTCGCCGTGCTGCCGCGGCCGGGCTGGACGCGCCGGGCATTGGCGGGGCGCGCGGCGCATGTCCTGCGCCGCCATCGCCGGTCGCCCGGGGGGCTGCTGACGGAATCCTTTGCGCCCCACGCCGCTTGGTGCTTGGTTCCGGCGCGAGAACACGCCGCATCCGCCACCGCCATCCGACAAGCGCGGGACGGCGGTGCGACGGGCGAGAGGAGGGGGCCATAGCCCGCACGCCGAAGACCACCGAGACGAAGCCGGCCAGCAAGGCCAAGGCTGCACCGAAGACCGAGGCCGAACCGAAGGCCAAGGCCGCGCCGAAGGCGAAGGCGAAGGCCGAAGCCGCACCCAAGGCTGCGGCCGCCAAGGCAAAGCCGGCACCCAAGGCCAAGGCCGCGCCGAAGGCAAAGGCCGAAGCCGCGCCCAAGGCTGCCGCCGCCAAGGCAAAGCCGGCACCCAAGGCCAAGGCCGCGCCGAAGGCCAAGGCCGAAGCCGCGCCCGAGGCCGCCGCCGCCAAGGCAAAGCCGGCACCCAACGCCAAGGCCGCACCGAAGGCCAAAGCCGCGCCCAAGGCCGCCGCCGCCAAGGCAAAGCCGGCCCCCAAGGCCGCGCCGAAGGCCAAGGCCGAAGCCGCGCCCAAGGCTACTGCCGCCAAGGCAAAGCCGGCCCCCAAGGCCAAGACCGCGCCGGCGGAGGCGCCCGCTGCGCCCCGCCCGTCACGCAGTCGCAAACGGGAGAAGCTCTCGCCCGACCGTCTCTCGCAGCTCGTCGCCGCGGCGATGGAAAGCCTCGAGGCCGACAAGGCTGAGAACATCGTCCTGCTCGACGTGACCGGCCGGGCCGACTACGCCGACCGCCTGATCATCGCCACCGGCCTGGTGGAGCGCCAGCTTCAGGCCATGGCGACGCATTTGGACGAGGCGCTTGGCAAGGCCGGGCTGAACCTGAAGCGGGATGCCATCCAGGCCTCGCCGGACTGGGTCCTGATCGATGCCGGCGACCTGGTGATCCACCTGTTCCGGCCCGAAGCGCGCGAATTGTACCGCATCGAGCGCATGTGGGGACCCGAGAGCCCGGGGGCTTCCAACGCCCCGGCCGACTAGGATCCTCGCCGTCGGGCGGATGAAGGCGGGGCCGGAGGCGGCGCTGTATGCGCATTACGCCGCCCGGCTGCGCCCCTCGCCCGAGGTGACCGAAATCCCCGAGGGGCGCGGTTCGGCCGCGGAAATCCGCAGGCGCGAAGGGACGGCGTTGCTCGCGGCCCTGCCCGCGGATGCCGTGGCGGTCGCGCTCGACCTCGGCGGCGAACAGCCCGACAGCGAGCGCTTCGCCAGCCTGCTGGCGCGCTGGGAGGAAGCCGGCCGCACGCCGTGCTTCCTCATCGGCGGGGCGGAGGGGTTGGACCCGTCGGTCACGGCGCGGGCCGATCTGCGCATGGCGCTCGGCCCGATGACCTGGCCACATTTCCTGGTGCGCGGGATGCTGGCCGAACAGCTGTATCGCGCCCAGGCGATCCGGCAGAACCACCCGTATCACAGGGCCTGGCGGCCCTGAGTCGTTGTCGGGCCGCGGCCGCCGGAGCCGCCATGCGGTGGCCCCGCTTGCCCGCCGTGCGTTGGCGCGCGGGCCGCGGCCGACCGTCTGGGCGCGCTCGCGGCCTAAAGCCGCGCCTCGGGCTGTGCCTGGCGCTGGACGCCACGCCCGCGGCGCGACGATGATGCCGGCATGCTGTTCCTCCTCCTCGCCGCGCTTCTTTGGGTCGGCGTGCATGTCGGTGTCTCCGGCACGGCGCTACGCGGGCGCACCGTCGCGCGGATTGGCGAGACAGGGTTCACCATCGCCTTCTCGCTCGTCTCCTTCGCCGCCATCGCCGTGCTGGTGCGGGCCTGGCAGGGTGCTGAGACGGCGCCGGTCTGGTTTGCCCCCGCCTGGCTGCGCTGGATGATCGCCGCACTGATGCTGCCGGTCTTCGTGGTCTTCGCCTGCTCGCTCGCCGGCAACCCGACGGCGCAGGGCGGCGGCGGGTTGCTGCCACGCGGGCCGCGCGGCATCCAGCGGATCACGCGTCATCCGATGCTCTGCGCCTGCGCCGCCTGGGCGGGGCTGCACATCCTTGGCAATGGCGATACGGCGGCGATCGTCTTCTTCGGTGCCTTCCTGGTCACGGCGCTCGCCGGCATGCCGTCGATCGACGCCAAGATGGCGATACGCCATCCCGACGCCTGGGCGGGCTTCGCCGAGACGACCTCCATCCTGCCCTTCGGGGCGATCCTGGCAGGGCGGAACCGGCTCGACCTCAAGGAGATCGGCTGGATCGCGCCGATCGTCGGCGTGCTGCTCTGGGCCGGTGTGATGCATGGGCACCGCCTGCTGTTCGGCGTTCCGGTGCTGATCCCGGGCTGACGCTCGCGCGCCGCGGTCCGGAGGGCTGCCCGTGATGGGTCATTTTAGTTGACTAGGCAACCGAATGATGTAGTTTCCTTGTCAACAATCGAGCGATCCATGACCCAGCCCGTTCCCGAGCTCACCGCCCATCTCGGCTACTGGCTCCGCCAGCTGTCCAACCATGTCTCCCACGCCTTCGCGCGGCGCTTGGCGGCGAAGGACGTCACCGTCGCGGAATGGGCCATGATGCGCGTGCTCCATGGCCAGCCACCGATGGCCCCGAGCCGTCTCGCCGAGGCGATGGGCCTGACGCGCGGCGCCGTGACCAAGCTGGCCGACCGCCTCATCGCCAAGGCGCTGATGGTCCGCCAGGCCAGCGCCGATGACGGCCGTGCGCAGACCCTCGCCCTGACGGCGAGGGGCGCCGGCTTCGTGCCCGAGCTGGCGGCGCTGGCCGACCGGAACGAGGCCGCCTGCTTTGCCCATCTGCCGGACGCCGATCGCCGCGCGCTGGAACGCATCCTGAAGGACACGATCCGCCATCTCGGCATCACCGGCATGCCCATCGCCTGACCATCCCGCCCAGGAGCTCCCATGGACGACCTTCTTGCGCAGCTCGCCGCCACAAGCCTGCATGATGCCGAGCACGGCACCCGCAGCTTCCCCCAGATCGTGCGGTCCCTGATGGAGGCCGGCTTCGAGAGCTACGCCATCGACTTCCGCCGCGGCACCGCGACCTACTATCTGCCGGATGGCGACAGCGTCGTGGTGCCCACACGGCTCAACGACACGCCGATCGCGCCGGCGTTCGACGTGGCGGCCGTGCAGGCCGCCATCCACGAGGCGCAACAGCTGGTGCCCGGCTACTCCTATCCGGGCTTCTGCACGAAGGTCATGCGCGCCGGTTGCGTCGGCTACGTGGTGTCCTTCCCCGGCCGTCGCGCCGTCTATTCCGGCCGCACCGCCGAAACCCATGTCGAGGTCTTCCCGACCTGACGCTCGTCGCCTTGCCCGCGCCACGGGCTGGGGGCTATTGCGACCCCCGAAGCCGAGGAAGCCGCCATGTCCGCCACCCGCCCCCGCCCCGTCATGCTCGTCATCCTCGACGGCTGGGGCTGGCGTGAGGATCGCGCGGACAATGCCGTGCGCCAGGCCGCCACACCGGCGTTCGACAGGCTCTGGACCGAATGCCCGCACGCCTTCCTGCGCACCTCCGGCGCCGATGTCGGCCTGCCGGATGGGCAGATGGGCAATTCCGAGGTCGGCCACCTGAATATCGGCGCCGGGCGCGTGGTGATGCAGGACCTGCCGCGCATCGGCCGCGCCATCGCCGATGGTTCGATCGCCACGCTGCCGGCGCTGACCGGGCTGATCGAGGCGCTGAAGCGGACCGGTGGAACGTGTCATCTCGTCGGCCTGCTGTCGCCCGGCGGGGTGCATGCGCACCAGGACCATGCGGTGGCCCTCGCGCGCATCCTGTCGGCGGCCGGGATCAAGGTCGCGATCCATACGCTGACCGATGGGCGCGACACAGCGCCGACATCCGCGCCCGAGTTCCTGGCGCGCTTCGAGGCCGACATCGCCGCCCTGCCCGGCGTGGCCATCGCCACCGTCATCGGCCGCTACTTCGCGATGGACCGCGACAACCGCTGGGAACGCGTCGTCACCGCCCATGACGCCATGGTCCTGGCCGAAGGCGCCCATGCGCCCACGGCACAGGCCGCCATCGCCGCCGCCCACGCCGCCGGCAAGACCGACGAGTTCATCCCCGCTACCGTGATCGACGGCTACGCCGGCATGCGGGACGGCGACGCATTGCTGTCCTTCAACTTCCGCGCCGACCGGGTGCGCGAGATCCTCGGCGCGCTGGTCGATCCGGGCTTCGATGGCTTCCCGCGCCGCCGCGTGGTCCGTTTCGCCGCCGCCGCGGGCATGACCGAATACAGCGCGGCGCTGAACGCCCATCTCGCCACGCTGTTCGCCGCGCAATCCATGGCCGACATCCTGGGCTCGGTCGCCGCCGGCGCCGGCCTCACGCAACTGCGCATGGCCGAAACCGAGAAATACCCCCACGTCACCTACTTCCTGAACGGCGGCGAGGAGACGCCCTATCCGGGCGAGGAACGCATCATGGTCGCCTCCCCCAAGGTCGCGACCTATGACCTGCAGCCGGAAATGTCGGCCCCCGAACTGACCGACAAGGCCGTCGCCGCCATCGCCTCGGGTCGCTTCGACCTGATCGTGCTGAACTTCGCCAATGCCGACATGGTCGGCCACACCGGCAGCCTGGACGCCGCGACCAAGGCGGTGGAGGCCGTCGACACCGGCCTTGGCCGCATCGCGGATGCGATCCGCGCGGCCGGCGGCGCGCTGTTCGTGACCGCCGACCACGGCAATGCCGAGATGATGCGCGACCCCGCGACCGGCGGCCCGCATACCGCCCATACCACCAACCCGGTGCCGGCCATGCTGCTCGGCGCCCCGGCCGGAGCGGGCCTGGCCGACGGGCGGCTCGCGGATATCGCGCCGACGCTGCTGGCGCTGCTCGGCGTGGCGCAACCGGCCGCGATGACCGGGCAGTCCCTGCTGCGTCCACGCCAGCAGGTGGCGGCGGAGTAGCCGCGCCGATTCCACCTGCGCACCGAACAGGCTAGAACTCCCGGCAACGGCCCGAACCGGCCGAACCCAAGGGAGGGCGCAACGCCAATGATCACCCGTCGCTCCACGCTCGGCCTCGCGGCCGCGATCGGCCTTGGCCGCACCGCAACGGCCCAGGAAGCCTGGCCCAGCCGGCCCGTGACCCTGGTGGTGCCCTGGGCCGCCGGCGGGTCCACCGACGCCGTCGCGCGCATCCTCGCCCAGCGGCTGTCGCAGGACAGCGGCAAGTCCTTCGTCGTGGACAACCGGTCCGGTGCGAACGGGACCATCGGCTTCGGGTCGGTGGCCCGGGCGCGGCCGGACGGCACCACGCTGCTGGTCAGCACGGTCAGCACCTACGCCATGGCGCCCTGGCTGTACCAACTGCCCTACGACAATGAACGCGACCTGGTCGGCATCGGCCTGCTGGCCGCCATGCCGATCATCATGGTCGTGAACAAGGATTTCCCCGCCCGGACCCTGGCCGAATTCGTCGAGCTGGCGCGCCGGCCTGGCCACCGGATCACCTACGCCAATTCCGGCGCCGGCTCCTCCACCCACCTCGCCACCGAGCTGTTCCTGCAGGAGGCGCGCCTCGACATCCCCGACATCGGATATCGCGGCGGCGGACCCGCCGTGCAGGGCGTGATCGCCAACGAAACGCCGATGGTGTTCCAGGCGGCATCCGGCATCCTGCCGCAGATCCAGGGCGGCACGCTCCGCGCGCTGGGCATCGCGTCGCGCGAACGCAGCCCCCTGGCACCCGAAATCCCGACCTTCGCCGAACAGGGCTTCCCCGGCGTGGTGGTCGAGGAACACATCGCCCTGCAAGGCCCCGCCGGCCTGCCACCGGACATCATCCGCCGCGCCAACGACCTCGCCCGCGCGGCAATGACCGCACCAGACACGCGCCTGCGGCTGGCCGCCCTCGCGGTGCTGCCGAGAGTGACGTCGCCGGATGACTGGCCCGCGTATTTCGCGGCGGAGAACGCGAAGTGGCGGGACATGATCAGGGCGCGGAACATCCGGGTGCAGTGAGGCAGTCTTCAGAGAGGGGCGCCGCCCCTCTCCGAACCTCTCCCCGCCAGGTGGCTACGGCCCCCTGGACCGCGGGGTTTTGGCGACGCTGAGGGTGTGGGCGTTTCTGGCTACTCAGGTCAGTCATATCATTTGGGCTGCATGCACAGGTCGCGTGAACGTAGCGGACCACTGCCGCGATTCGACTGAAGTGGCTCCGTGCAAATCAAGACATTCGCCGTGAATGCCGCGCCGCGGACATGTGCAGCATGGGGCATCCGCGCACGACGCCAGTGAACTCTTGCCGAATCTGGATACTGTCAGGCAGTCGATCTTCGCCGAGCCTGGAGCATACTCACGCAAGCGCGCTGGTCTTCTGCAACAGGGAAACACGTCACGACGGGCAGGTTGACTGCCTGGGCCGAGGTGGGCGTGCCGAAAGGCCGCTCCGACCTGTTACCCCATGGTGGCGCGGACGCGGTGAGAACAGACACTTGCCGCACAGATGCATGGTCCGCGCCGTTCGGGGCGGGTGATCGCGGGGCTGGGGGCCGCGATCACCCGTGCCCGGCATAGGTCGAATCCCCAGCGCGGCGACCATCGTTCGATCCCATGCCGGCCGCGATGTCTCAAAAGCCTTCCGCAACACACCGGCTGTCCGGCGACGACATTCCCGGGCGACTGAACCCGACACCCCACGAAGTCACCGATTCAGCGCAGGCCATCCCGGCCAGCAAAGCCGAGGCGCCTCTCCAAGACGATTACTTACCGATTTCGTAGCTATCGCTCACGGTGAATGGCCGGGGTGCAGTAGCGTACGGCCGCCGGGAGACAAAAACGGGAGGATGCCATGTTGCGACGCGCGCTCGCATTGGCCATTCCTTGCGCGGCCATCCCCCCCATCACCGTATCGAATGCCCAGACGGATGACTACCGGCAGGCAGTGGACACCCTGTTCAGAAACTTCGCGGACGCCTACGGCCGCAACGACGCCGACGGAATCGGCGCCTGCTTTACCGAGGACGCGATCCTCATTGGCCCGGCACCGATCGTGATCGGCAGGCAGGCGATCGCGCAGAACTACAAGGGGCGGTTCAACCAGGGCTTTGGCAATATCCGCTTCCAGTTGCAGCACTACGATCCGAACGGAGTCTGGGTCGCCGGGACCTACACGGTCAGCCTGCCGCAAGGCGCCGGTGATCGCCACGGCAACGTGACCAGCATCTTCCGCCGCCAGGCCAACGCCGTGCTGATCCACGTCCACACCTTCAACTTCCGGACCTAGCCGGGCGAACGGACACCGCTCTCGGGGCGCGACCCTGCGGGCGCATCGCACACATCGCGCTGCCCATCCAGCGACGACCGCAGACAGCGGCGCAGCACGTCTCGGTCGCCCCGGCCCGGATGGCCGATTGCCCAGGGCGGCTCGCCCAGCCACCCTGCCACTGCTGAAACCGGGGCAGACCGCCCATCCGGTGCAGAAAACCCACACGCCAAAGGCCCGTTTGGCCGTCGCGAGGCAAGATTCCGAGACGCCCAAAGCCGCTTCCGATCTCCCCGCCGGCCCGGCCTACCCCGGCGATTGTCAGAATGCGGCAAGACCATCATCCCACATCCCTTGTTGCCGCCACCTGCCGCCGCCGCTTACCTCCTCGGCACCGCCTGCCGAGGAGCACCCTGCCCGTCCCCGCCGCCCTCTCCCGTCTGACGCTGATGCTCGTGCTCGCCGTCCCGGTCGCCGCCCTGGCGCAGCCTTCGCGTGAGGCGGTGCAGGACGCCCGCCGCGCCGCCGAGGCCGAGCGCGCCGCAGCCGCCGACGCCGCCCGCTTGGCGCGGGAGGCGGCCGAGGTCGAGCGCGGCCTGGCCCGCCAGCGCGTCGCCATGGCTGAACGGGTCCAGCGCGCCGAGGCGGTGCTCGACGAAGCGCAAGAACGCGAGCGCCGCGCCGTCCTCGCAGCCGTGGCCGCGCGGGAGGAGGTCGCCCGGCGCGCGGCGGCACTCGCGCCGATGATGCCGGCGATGCGGCGGCTGTCGCTGTGGCCGGCGGAGACGCTGCTGGCTGTGCCGGTCCCGCCGGAGGAGGCGCTGCGCGGCGTGCTGGTGCTGCAGGGCATCGCGCGGCAGATTCGTCATGACCTGGATGCCCTGCGCGCGGCCGATGAGGAAGCGTCGCGGCGCGCGCGCATCGCCGCGGCCGAAGCCGCCCTAGTCGCCGCGGCGCAAGAGGACGCCGTCTCCTCCGCGCGCGCCCTGGATGCCGAGATTGCCGGGGCGCGGATGCGCGAGGCCGAGGCCCGCCAGGCCGAGCGCGACGCCGGCCGCCGCGCGCAGGAGGCACTGACGCGCGCCTCGGACCTGGCCGAGATGTTGACGCGGATCGAGCGTGAGCGGGCGCGCGAGGCGGCGGCCGAGGCGGCCCGGCAGCGCGCCGAGGCGGCCGCGCGGGCGCGGGAGGAAAACGCGGCGCGGCGAGCCGGACGGCCGCCACCGGAAGCCCCGCCTGCCCCCGAACGTGCCGCGACGGTCGCGGCCGGCGGGGCCGCGCGGGTGCAGCCGGTCGCCGGCCGGGTACTGCGCGGCTTTGGCGATTCGGGGGAGGGAGGTCCTGCCCGCGGCGAGACCATCCAGGCGCCATCGGGTGCACGGGTGGTCAGCCCCTGTGCCGGGCGGGTGGTGTTCAGTGGTCCATTCCGCAGTTATGGCCTGCTGCTGATTGTCGACTGCGCGGGCGGACACCATGTCGTGCTCGCCGGGCTCGGGCGACTTGATGCGACGACCGGGGCGCGGCTGCTGGCCGGGGAACCGGTGGGCGTCGTGGGCGATGGGGAAGGCGGCCGGGGCAGGCTCTACTTGGAGTTGCGCCGTGACGGCCAGGCGGTGGACCCACGGCCCTGGCTGGCCGCGGCGCGCGGCGGGGCGGGGTGAACCGCTACGTCGCGCAGGCGTGACCCGGCTTGCCGATCGGTAAGCGCCAGGGTTGCGGATTGGTAAGGCAGGTAACGGCACTGTATCCGTAGCGGTTTCGGGCTGCACCCGGGGTCGCGTTGCGCTACAGGTTGACGACTCTCCGCAGGGCAGCCTGCGACTCTGAAGGAAGGAATTCGGATGCGGCGCAGGAGCGTGACCTTCGCGGCAGTGGGCGCGGCCTTCGTGGCCGGCGCGGTCGTCGGCCCGATGGTCGCCGCCTGGGCGCAGGATCCGGGCGGCCGGGCCGAAACCTATCGTCTGCTGAACCTGTTCGGCGACGTGTTCGAGCGCGTGCGCGCCGAATATGTCGAGCCGGTCAACGACCGCGACGCCATCGAGAATGCCATCCAGGGCATGCTCTCCGGCCTCGACCCGCATTCCTCCTACATGAACCCGCGCATGTATCGCGACATGCAGGTGCAGACGCGCGGCGAGTTCGGCGGCCTCGGCATCGAGGTCACCCAGGAAGGCGGCTACATCAAGGTCATCAGCCCGATCGACGACACGCCGGCGGCGCGCGCCGGGGTCAAGCCGGGTGACCTGATCACGCATCTCAACGGCAATTCCGTGCAGGGCCTGTCGCTGCAGGAAGCGGTCGAGCAGATGCGCGGCGAGCGTGGCAGCACCATCCGCATCACCATCCGGCGCGAAGGGTCCGACCGGCCGGTCGAGCTGTCGATCACCCGCGATGTGATCCGCCCGCAGGTCGTCCGCTTCCGGCTGGAAGGCAACGATATCGGCTATATCCGCCTGACCAGCTTCAACGAGCAGACCGAGACCGGGCTGCGCCGCGCCATGCAGCAGCTGCGCCAGCAGGCCGGCAACAATCTGCGCGGCGTCGTGCTCGACCTGCGCAACAATCCGGGCGGGCTGCTCGACCAGGCGGTGCAGGTCTCGGACGACTTCCTCGACCAGGGGGAGATCGTGTCCACCCGCGCCCGCCGGCCCGAGGATGCGCAGCGCTGGAATGCCCGTTCGGGCGACATCGCGCAGAACCTGCCGGTCGTGGTGCTGATCAATTCCGGTTCGGCCAGCGCATCCGAGATCGTCGCCGGCGCGCTGCAGGACCATCGCCGCGCCATCGTCATGGGCGTGAAGTCCTTCGGCAAGGGCAGCGTGCAGACCGTCATGCCGATCCCCGGCAATGGCGCGATGCGGCTGACCACGGCGCGTTACTACACGCCGTCGGGCCGGTCGATCCAGGCCACCGGCATCGAGCCGGATATCGAGGTGCTGTCGGCGCGCGAGGATGCCGCCCAGACCGTCGCCGCCCGGCGCGATCGGGAGGCCGACCTGCGCCGCGCGCTGCGCAACGACAACGGCGCTCAGCCGCAGGCCGCGCCGCCGCTGCCGCCGCTGAACCTGCCGGCGGGGCTGCTCGAACAGGTGCAGCGCATGCCGGCCGAAGGCGCTGCCGCCTTCGACCCCACCAAGCCCGAGACCGACCACCAGTTGCAGCAGGCCGTGCAGTTGCTGCGCGGGATGGCCGCGGCGCCGAATCCGCAGCGCCGCGCCGCCCGCTGACCCTGCCCGTGACCAGCCGGCCGATCCGCGTGCCCGGCTGGCCGGCGCTCGGGCTGTTCTGGCTGGTTACGCTCGGCCTGGGACTCGGCGGGGCGCTGTGGCTCGACCACCTCGGCCCGCCTGAGCCCCCGGCAATCGAGGCCGCGCCCGGGGCACGCGCAGCCTCGGCGCATGATGCGCCGGCCACGATGACGCACACGGCCGCGGCACGACCCCAGCCCGGCGCCGAAACGTCGGCGCGGCCCGGCGCCGCCGAGCCGCCGCGTCCCGTCGCCGCACCCAGCCCGGCGCCTGACGTCGTGGCGTCGGCGAGGCCCGCGGCCTCACCGGGCGCCCCTGTGGCGCCCCCCATGGCACCGGAGCCGCCCCCCCTTGCCGCAGCCGCCGCGCCACGCGCCGTCGCGCGGCCGATCGCAGCCCCCGATGCGGCGCTGCTGGAACAGGGCCGGCACGGCATGCTGCCTCGCGCCGGGGCGGATGGACGCTCGCCGATCCGTGCCTATGGCCGTGAATTCGACCGTCGCGACACGCGCCCGCGCGTCGGCATCGTCGTCGCCGATATCGGGCTGAAGGCGACCGATACCGAGGAAGCGATCCGGCGCCTGCCGCCCGCTGTCGCCCTCGCCTTGTCCCCCTATGCCCCGCGCCCCGGCCAGGCGGCCGAGCGGGCCCGCGAACGTGGCATGGAGACACTGATCTCCCTGCCCCTGGAGCCGGCCGGGTACCCGCTCAACAATCCTGGCGACCAGGCGCTGCTGACCGGGCGTTCCATGCCCGACAACATGGACCGGCTGGACTGGGTGCTGTCGCGCGCCCAGGGCTATGTCGGCGCGATCGGCGCGCTGGGCGGCATGCGCGGCGAACGGTTCGCAGCCATGCCGGATGCGATGGCGACCGTGCAGGATGCATTGCGGCTGCGCGGGCTGTTGTATGTCGACCCACGTCCCGGCGCGCCGCCACCCACGCATGCCTGGGGTCGCAGCGTCGATATCCTGCTCGACGACCCGGCTGGCACGCGCGGGGAGATCGACCGGCGCCTCGCGGAACTGGAGGCGCTGGCACGCGAGCGCGGCGCTGCCCTGGGCCTGGCCGGGGCCGCGACGCCGGCGCTGGTGGAACGCATCGCCGCCTGGGCGCCCGGGCTGGAGTCGCGGGGGCTGGTGTTGGCACCGGTCTCCGCCATGATCCGCCGGCCGGAGGCGCTGGCCGCCGATGGCACCGCCAACCCCGTCCGTCCCGCGAGCGCGCCATGACGAGCCCCCTGCCCTATCGCGACAATGTCGGCGCCGTGCTGTTCAACGCCGCCGGGCTGGTGCTGGTCGCGCGCCGCGCCGACCTGCCGAATGCCGAGGGCGCGCCTGGCGGGTGGCAATTGCCGCAGGGCGGCATGGATGCCGGCGAGGATCCCGCCATCGCCGTGTTCCGCGAGTTGGAGGAGGAGATCGGCACCGCCCGTGCCGACATCCTCGCCGAGCATCCGGACTGGATGTTCTACGACCTGCCGCCCGAATTGCTGGGCCGGGCACTGGGCGGGAAGTACCGCGGGCAGCGGCAGAAATGGTTTGCGCTGCGCTTCACGGGGCAGGAGACCGACATCCGGCTCGACCTGGATCCGCATCCGGAATTCGACGCATGGCGCTGGGCAAGGCTTGCGGAACTGCCGGCGATGGCGGTGGCCTTCAAGCGGGAGATCTATGGGCGGCTGGCGCGGGATTTCGCGCGCTTCGCGGGGTAGCGGCCGGCCTCGGCGCATTGGCTGAAGGCTGGAGGGGGCAAAGCCCTCTCCGGTTCGCCCGCCCTTCCAGCACGACCCCGGCGCCGGACCGTTCAGATCCGCCCGGCCCGGCGCGCGCCCCACAACACCACCCCGACGCCCAGCCCGAACGCCCCGTTGATCGCCACGCTGCGCCACCAGCGGTTGGGGTCCATGCCCCCCATCAGCGGTTGCCCGCGGATGCCCGCCACCACCACGAAGCCAACCAGCACGCAGGCCACGGCGCCGATCGCCAGACCCACCCAGATCGGTGACCATCCCGGACGCGCCGCGACGATCGCCGCGGTCAAGATCCCCCACAATCCGCCCCAGAAGCAGGCCGAGACGAGTTGCGGCACGCCGAGCGGCGGCACCGGCCGCAGTTGGAAGGGCGGGTTGGGCACCGCGCCCAGCAGGTGGAGCAGCCCGACCATGCCCTGGTGGAACACCAGCACGGCGAGCACGCCGGCGACGAAGCCCACGGGGATGATGCGCACGGCCGTCATGGGCGGTCCGTCCACACGCGACGGCCGGCGATGGTCAACAAGGCTTGCATGGCGGTCGATCCGTTGACGTTCCGGCGGATCATGCGGGTAAGCCGGGCCATGCCGCAATGGAGGCGCCGGCCCCACCTTGCCCGATCGCGTCGTCCCGCGCAGGGTGCGCCCACCTTGATGCGGGAGAGACGCGGTGAACGGTGCAGAGAGCCTGGTCCACACACTTCTGGGCGCCGGTGTGGAAGTTTGTTTCGCCAACCCGGGCACGAGCGAGATGCATTTCGTCGCCGCGCTGGATCGCATTCCCGGCATGAAATGCGTGCTCGGCCTGCAGGAGAACGTCGTCACCGGCATGGCCGACGGCTACTGGCGCATGCAGGAAAAGCCGGCGGTCACGCTGCTGCATTGCGGCCCGGGCCTCGCGAACGGGTTGGCGAACCTGCACAATGCGCGGCGGGCGCGGTCGGGCATCGTCAACTGCGTCGGTGACCAGGCGACCTATCACCGCATCTTCGATGCGCCACTGACGGCCGATACCGAAGGCCTGGCGCGCAGCGTGTCGCATTGGATGCGGACCTCGACCAAGGCGACGGATGTCGGGGCCGATGCGGCGGCCGCGGTGCAGGCCGCGCGCACCAGCCCCGGCCAGATCGCGACCATGATCCTGCCGTCCGACACCTGCTGGGATGATGGCGGCGTGGTGGCCCCGCCGCTGCCCGTTCCGGTGGCGCAGCAGGCGGACCCGCTGGCGGTGCGCAACGCCGCGCGCATCCTGCGCGAGAAGAAGAACGTGCTGATCCTGCTGGGCGGCACGGCGCTGCGCGAAGGCGCGCAGGCGCTCGCCTGGCGCGCCTCCCAGGCGAGCGGCGCGAAGCTGCTGGCGGAAGGCTCGAACGGCCGTGTCCAGCGTGGCCAGGGGCGTCTGCCGCTGGAACGCGTGCCCTATCCGGCCGATGTCGCGATCAAGGCGCTGTCCTGGGTCGAGCACCTGATCCTGGTGAATGCCAAGGCGCCGGTCGGCTTCTTCGCCTATCCGGGCAAGCCCTCGAAGCACTACCCCGAGACCGCCGAGGTCCATGTGCTGACGCGCTTCGAGCAGGACCCCGAGGCGGCGTTGCGCGCGCTGTGCGAGGAGCTGAACGCACCCGCCGCGGCGATGCCCGATGTCGGCACGCGCCCCGAGCGCGGCCGCGGCGGGCCGACCCCCGAAGGCTTGGCCCGCACCGTCGCGGCCGTCATGCCTGAAGGGGCGATCATCGCCGACGAAAGCGTGTCCTTCGGCCGCGGTTTCTACAGCGAGACCTTCGGCGCGCCGAAGCATGACTGGCTGCACATCACCGGCGGGGCGATCGGCTGCGGCTTGCCACTGGCCACGGGTGCCGCGGTCGGCGGCGGCGGGCGGCGGGTGATCAACCTGCAGGCCGATGGTTCCGCAATGTACACGGTCCAGGCCCTGTGGACCCAGGCGCGCGAGAATCTGCCGGTGACGACGGTGATCCTGTCCAATCGCAAGTACCAGATCCTGCTGGGCGAGTATCAGAATGTCGGCGCCAATCCGGGGCGCACGGCGATGGACATGCTCGACCTCGGCAACCCCGACATGGATTGGGTGAAGATCGCGAGCGGCATGGGGGTGGAGGGCGCGCGCGCCACCACTCTCGAACAGGTGGGCGACCTGATGGCGCAGTCCTTCAGCCGCTCCGGGCCGTTCCTGATCGAATTGGTGATCTGAGGGCGGATGATGGCGCAGCCGGCCCCGGTTGCGCGACAGCGGGGCGGAAGCATTGGGGGGGGCGCCGCCCCTCCAAGCCACTCCGCCGAAGGCTTAAGGCCCTTGGTGGGGGGAGGTCGGAGGGGGCAAGGCCCTGTCCGGCTCCAGCCCCCCTGGTCCTTCCCGCCCACCGGTCCATGATGCCCTCAGCGCAACGCGATTGGGGGAACGCACCATGGACATGCAACTGGCCGGCAAGCGCGTGCTGGTGACCGGCGGCTCGAAGGGCATCGGCCTCGCCTGTGCCGAAGCCTTCGCGGCGGAGGGATGCGACATCGTCCTCGCATCGCGCGACGCCACGAGCCTTGCAACCGCCGCCGACCGTGTCCGCGCCACCCGCCAGGTGCGCGTCGAGACCTTCGCCGCAGACCTTTCGCTCGACGCCGACCGCGAACGCCTGCACGCCGGCTTCCCCGACATCGACATCCTGGTGAACAACGCCGGTGCGATCCCCTCCGGGCGGCTGCAGGACATCACCATCGCGCGGTGGAAGCAGGCCTGGGATCTCAAGGTGTTCGGCTACATCCACCTGTGCCAGCTTTTCCTGCCGGCGATGGAGGCCCGCAATGCCGGCGCCATCGTCAACATCATCGGCATGGCCGGCCGCGCGCCGCGGGCAGGATACATCGCCGGCGGGGCCGGCAATGCGGCGCTGATCGCCTTCACATCGGCGATCGGGGCGGCGGTGCAGGCCTCCGGCGTGAAGGTCGTCGGCATCAACCCGGCGGTGACCAAGACCGATCGCATGCTGACCCAGGCGAAGGTCAACGCGAAGCTGAAATTCGGTGACGAGGAACGCTGGGCCGAGACGCTGACCAACCTGCCCTTCGGCCGGCCGATCGAAAGCGCCGAGATCGCAGATCTCGCGGTCTTCCTCGCCTCCCCGCGCGGGCAGTATGTCAACGGAACGGTGGTGGACGTGGATGGCGGCGGGATGTTCCGCGCATAGCGCAGCCGGCGTCGCCGCGGTGCGCGCCATTCGCGCCGGACCCATGGTCCGGTACGCAACCGCGCCCGGTCCTGTGGTTCCACCGGATCGGGACGGTCATGCGCGCCGGCCGCGTTCCCCTGCGTTCACGCGGCATGCCTGCACCATGGCCTGGCGGCCGTCGTCACGCGCCCGGATGATGCCATCCGGGCGCGGTCCGATCTAGCGCATCGCCGGCAATGCGCGCCTCGTTCGCCATGCTGCGCGCGCGCATCGCCGCGGCGCTGCGCCCTGGACAGCCGGCGGAACAATCGCCGGCCCTGCCGCCTCGACGGCCTGCGGCGCCAGTCCTGATGCAGGCCAATGCGGCCTGGTGCTGGTTCCACCGCGAAAGGGCGCTGACCATCGATGGCGTGACCTATTTCGGCAGCGTCGCCGGGGTGGAGGAACGCGGCGAACAGGCCGGCGCGCTGCGCCTGACGCGCTTCGACCACGCCCATGCGACGGCCCGCACGGTGACGCTCGACATCATCCGCCCGCCCGACGACCACAACGTGCCGGCGCTGTGCCGGCTGGCCGATGGGCGGCTGCTCGCGGCCTGGCAGGGGCATGGGTCGGGAGGCGACATCTTCCACCGCATCTTCGACGACCGGCTGGAACCGCGCTCACCCGTGTTGCGGACCGATGCGCTGGCCCGCGTCAGCTACAGCAACCTGTTCCAGCTGCCGGGCGACGACGTGGTGCTGAACTTCCATCGCGGCATCGGCTGGGGCCCGAACCTGCTGGCCTCCCTCGACGGGGGCACGAACTTCATCCATGGCGGCCGCCTGCTGCACGCGCCACGGCCGGACCCGCGGGACCCGCGCGCGACCGGGCTGCCGGGCGGGCGGCCCTACCTCGTCTATGCGCAGCAGGGCGCGCGCATCCACTTCGCCGCGGTCGAGGACCACCCGCGCGCCTACGACAACACGATCCATCATGGCTATCTCGAGGCTGGTCAGGTCCATGATTCGCATGGCCGGGCGGTCGGCGCGCCGTCCGGCGGCAGCGCCGCGCCGGAACTGACCTTCACCGCGCTGACCCGCGTCTTCGAGGGCGCGGCCGACCGCGTGCCCTGGGTGTCCGACATCGCCGCCTTTCCGGATGGACGGATCAGCATCGCCTTTTCCGTGCAGGTCTCGGGCGCGGCACATCGGGCGCGGACCGGCCTGGGCGGGGAGGATCTGCGCTACCGGATCGCGCATTTCGACGGCGCAACCTGGGATACCTTCGAGATCGCCCATGCCGGGCCGTGCCTGTATGCGGGGGAGGACGACTACAGCGGCCTGATCGCGCTCGACCCCGACGACCCCGCGCGCTGCGCCATCGCCACCAGCCGCGACCCGCTGACGGGTACGCCAATCGGCGGCGACGCGGCCGGGGCGCGCTTCGGCATCCAGCTCGGCACCATTGATTTCGCCGCGCGCCGCGCGGCGTTCCGCCCGCTGAGCGCGCCAACGCGGGAGGACCATCTGCGGCCAGTGTTCAGCCGGCGCCTCTCGGGCGCTTCCGGCTGCCTGCTGTGGATGGCGGGGGAGTATCGCAGCTACACCCGCTTCGCGACGCGCGTCCTGGGCCTGACGCTGCCCGGCGGGCCGCCGGGCTGAGGCCGGTCCGGTCCGGGCGGAATCCTCCGGACGCATGACGATGCTTGTTCAAGCCTGGCTGGGGCGGTGCCACCTTCGGGGGTAACCGCCCCCGGACCCATGCACCGGGATCGTGCTTGATCCGGGTCAAGGCGCCGGCGCATCGTCGGGCGCATACATGCGCGATGCCGGCGGCACCGACCCGACGCGGATTCCCCCCCGGCCGTGGAGCGAACGCCATGAAGAAGGTTGCCAAGATCCAGCTGGTGCCGAAGGCGAAGGAGGGCGCGGCGCCGGCGGCGCCCAGGGCGACGGACACCCACACCCATTCGATCGGCGAGTTGTCCGAGGCCGGCAAGGCCTTGCGGAACACCATCCCCCGCGCATCGCATGCGGTCTGGAAGCGGCCTGCCGACAGGCCGGACCCGATCGCCCTGCTGCAGCAATCCGACGCCGACCGGCTGCCGGAACTGGTGCCGATCCGCTACGGGCGCATGCTGCAATCGCCCTTCGCCTTCTACCGCGGCTCGGCGGCGGTGATGGCCAGCGACCTCGCGAAGACACCGAATACGGGCTTGCGCGTGCAGGCCTGCGGCGATTGTCACCTGATGAATTTCGGCGGCTTCGCCTCGCCAGAGCGCAACGTGCTGTTCGACATCAACGATTTCGACGAGACGCTGCCCGCACCCTGGGAATGGGATGTGAAGCGGCTGGTTGCCTCGATGGTGCTGGCATCGCGCGCCAACGGGCATGCGGACAAGGACGGACGCGACGCGGCCGTCGAGGCGGCACGCAGCTACCGCAAGCGCCTGCGGGATTTCGCGCGCATGCAGCCGCTCGATGTCTGGTACGCCCGGATCACCGCCGAGGATGTCGCCGCGACAGTCCCGTCGGCGGTGGCGGCCCGGTTGCGCGCAAGGGTCGAGAAAGCGATGGCGGGCAATGGCTCGGAGTTCGATTTCCCGCGCCTTGCCGGCGTGGTCGGCGGGCGCACCACCATCCGCGACGCACCGCCGCTGATCTTCCACCCGGACGCCGCCCGCACCACCGAATTCGACGAGACGCTCAACCAGGTGTTCGCGGCGTATCGGACCACGCTGTCCGATGACCGGCGCGTGCTGCTCGATCGCTACCGGGTGGTGGATGCGGCGATCAAGGTCGTGGGCGTCGGCAGCGTCGGGCGGCGCTGCTGGATCGTGCTGATGATGTCCGCCACCAACGACCCGCTGTTCCTGCAGGTGAAGGAAGCCACAGCCTCGGTGCTTGAGCCCTTCGCGGGTACCGGCGCCTACGACCATCATGGCCAGCGCGTGGTGATGGGCCAGCGGCTGATGCAGCCGGCCTCGGATTTGTTCCTCGGTTGGGTGACGGCGCCGAACGGGCGCGAATTCTACCTGCGACAACTGCGCGACGCGAAGATCAAGCCGCTGGTCGAGACATTCGACGAGGAGATCATGGCGATCTA
Source organism: Roseomonas sp. CAU 1739 (assembly GCF_039839775.1). Taxonomy (NCBI): domain Bacteria; kingdom Pseudomonadati; phylum Pseudomonadota; class Alphaproteobacteria; order Acetobacterales; family Roseomonadaceae; genus Roseomonas; species Roseomonas sp. CAU 1739. The sequence continues at coordinate 256,473 of NZ_JBDOQQ010000005.1, read as the reverse complement.
CGCCAGGCTGTGCGGCTGGTCGCTTGCCCGCGCGCACGCCCGCAGTGCGGAGGTCGCGGGCATTGCCGGCTACCTGGGCAGCGGCGACCAGTTCGACGAGGCAATGGGCGATTTCGCCATCGCCTATGCCGACCAGGCCGAGCGCGACCACGCGGCGCTGAAGGCCGCCGTGCGCAAGGGCAGCGTGACGGTCACGACGGACGCCTAGAGCAGATCGCGCTTGGCTGTATTCGGTCCGGCGCGTGAAGATGCTCGGTCCAACAGAAGGTTGGAGCAATTTGCGGCAACACAGTCTGACGCAAATTGCCCTGAAGCCGATCCCATCCGAGGCGGGATGATCCGGGCGGGTTAAGATACTTGCTCGAACGGTGAGAGAGCGGTTTCACGTTGGGGCCGAATTGCTCTGGCCGCCGGTCCAAGGAGGGGAGGCCATGAAGGCCTATGTGATCGCGGTCGAAACCATCCACGACCAGCCGATGTTCGACAGCTACCGCCAGCAGGTGATGCCGACGCTAGCCGCCTTCGGCGGCGAGTTCGTGGTGCGCGGCGGCGCGCTGACGGTGCTCGAAGGCGAATGGCCGCATGCGCGGACCGTGATCATCGCCTTCCCGTCGCGCGCGGCGGCCGAGGGCTGGTATGCCTCGCCCGCCTACCAGGCGGTGATCGGGCTGCGCCAAGGCAGTTCCACCGGCAGCCTGGTCATCGTCGACGGCCCTGCCTGAGCCGGCGGCGACACACCGGCCTTGCCGCGGCGGCGGGCGGCCCGCGCCCGTCATCGCCGCCAGGGGCTGACCCGCCAGATCTCCCCATAGGCGCGCACCTGGTCCTCGACGAAGTGCGTCATGGCGGCGCGGTCCATGTGGCGCACGATCACGTAGTCGCGTTCGGCCAGCGCGCGGAAGTCCGGGTCGTTCGCGGTCCTGCGGATCGCTTCCTCCCAGCGCTGGGTGATCGCCGGCGGTGTGGCCGCCGGCACGGCGAAGCCGCGGGCCGAACCAGCGGCGACATCGACGCCCTGCTCGACGCCGGTCGGCAGGTCCGGCGCCTTGTCCCAGCGTTCGCGCTCCATGATGGCGACGACACGCAGCGTGCCCTGGATATGCGCGCGCACCGTCAGGCTGACGGTGGAGATCGACCCCGCCACATGGCCGCCCTGGACCAGTTGCATCGCCTGCCCCGCGCCCTGCGTCGGCACCCAGGTGAATTTCACGCCAGCCGCGCGCTCGATCGCCATCATCGCCAGATGCGGCGCGCCGCCCACGCCGGCGCCGGCGATGGTGATGGTCTCGGGGGCCGCGCGCGCCGCCTCGACCAGGTCGCGCAGGGACCGGTACGGCGTGTCGGTGCCGACGAAGACGGTGTAGGGCTCATCCGTCAGCAGCCCGGCATAGGCGAAGCTTTCGACGCGATAGCGCGGCGTGTTGTCGTACAGCGCGGTGACCATCGCGGGGAAGGACACCAGCGCGACATGCCGGCCATCCGGCGCGGCGGCCGCGACCTCGTTGAGCATCAGCATCCCACCCGCGCCGGGCTTGTTGACGACGATGATCTGCGTCCCGCCGCCAAGGTGCCTTTCGAGGAACGGCGCCGCCATGCGCGCGGCGAGGTCGATGTTCCCGCCCGCGGCGAAGCCGACATAGATCTGCACCGGTCGGTCCTGCGCGCGGGCGGCAAGCGCGGGCATGGCCAGCCCGCCGGCAAGGAGGATGCGACGCGTCGTCACCATCAGTCTCTCCCGGCAATGTTGCGGCGAGGCTGCATCGCATGCCGGTCATGTGCAAGTGCGAAGGTTGCGCGATCGTGCGGTTCCGCTAGGCTTCCACAATCCACAGCGGAGAAGTCCGGATGCTGCGCTTCAGCAATTTCCTCTTCCCCGAGAGCCGCGACCCCGATCGCGATGCCGACGTCATCGCCGACTGCATCGCCGAGGCGAAGCTGTGCGACGAACTCGGCGTCGAGGTGCTGTGGCTCGCCGAGCACCATTTCGACGGCAACTGCGCCTATGTCGATCCGGTCACCTTCGCCGCCGCGGTGCTGACCGCGACGAAGCGCATCAAGGTCGGCTTCGCGGTGGCGCAGGTGTCGCTGCACCATCCGATGCGCCTCGCCGAGCAGATGTCGCTGCTCGACAATATCGGCAAGGGGCGCGTGATCGTCGGGCTGGGCCGCGGCACGGCCTACAACGTCTACGAATACCAGGGCTACGGCATCCCGCATGAGGAAGCCGGCGAGCGCTATGAGGAAGCCGAGGGCATCATGCTCAAGGCCTGGACCAGCCCGGATGGCTTCACGCATGAGGGCAAGCACTGGACGCTGAAGGTGCCCCGGCTGCGCCCGACGCCGTTCACCCAGCCACATCCCTACATGATCCGCGCGGCGTCGTCCGAGGATGGCGCGCTGCATCTCGCGCGCCGCGGCGTGCCCTTCCTGATGAACGTGCAGTCGAACGAGACCACGGCGAAGCGGCTGGCAATGTATCGCGAGACGATGGCCGGGGCCGGCTTCGACGCCGCGCATATAGCGGATTGCCTCGACCAATCCTGGGTGTGGCGCAACGTGGTGGTCGCGCCGACCGATGAGGAAGCGCGCCGCATCGGCATCCCCGCCTTCGAGGCGATGCAGGAGCACCGCAAGACGCTGCGCGAGAAGATCTATGCCGAGCAGGGCATCATCATGAAGCGCGAGGTGGTGCCGCCGGCGCGCGTCGGCATCGATACCGGGCTGATCGTCGGGTCCCCGGCGACGGTCGCGGCGAAGATGGCCGAGATCGAGGCAACCGGCGTCGGCGGGGTGATCTGTTCCTTCCGGCTCGGCCCGATGCCGGCCGATGTCGCGGCCGCGTCGATCCGGTTGTTCATGGAGGAGGTGGCGCCGCGCTTCGCCACCACCGTGGCGGCCGCGGCGGAGTAGTCCGGCCGCGCCGGTCGGCGGAGCCTGCTGTGCCTCGCCGGCAAGGCGCTGCCGTCACCCAGGCCCCGCCCGCACCCGCCCCAGCGGCACCGCGATGTCGCAGATCAGCCCTTCCTCGGGCCAGCGCCGCTCGACCCGGCCGCCGAGCTGTCCTGTCACCGTCGCTTCGATGACCCGGGACCCGACCCCGCGCCGGGTGGGGAATCCCGGTGGAGGGCCGCCCGTCTCGCTCCAGCGCATGCGCAGCAGCGCGTCCTCCTCATCCATCGCCCAGGCGACGGACACCGTGCCGTCCGGGACCGACAGCGCGCCGTACTTCGCCGCATTGGTCGCCAATTCGTGGAACACCATGCCGAGTGCCTGCACGGCGTCGGCGCGGATGCGGAAGGCCGGGCCGTCCAGCCTGAAACGACCGCCGCCTGGCGGCGCGCCCGGGGCAATGCCGCCGAAGGGCGCGATTTCGTCCGCGATCAGCGTGGCAAGTGGCACGCCGGTCCAGCGCTCGGCCGCGAGCAGCGACTGGGCGCGCGCCAGCGCCGCGATGCGCCCTTCGACCAGCCTGGCGAATTCCGCCGGGGTGCCGGCCTGCGTCAGGCGCAGGATCGCCTGCACGATGGCCAGGGTGTTGCGGGCCCGGTGGTTGACCTCCTGCGTCAGCAGGTCGCGCCGTTCCTCGGCATCGTGGCGTTCGGTGATGTCCTGGATGGTCCCGGCGAGGCGCAGCGGGCGGCCGGTCGCCGGGTCCCGCCGCACCACCGTCCCGCTGCTTTCCAGCCAGCGCCAGACGCCCTCGGCCCGCAGGTACCGGTATTCCGCCCGATAGACCGTCGACTGCCCCGCCACCACCCTTCCCCACAGTTCAAGGACGCGGGCGCGATCGGCGGGATGGATGCGCGCGCCCCAGTCATCGACCGGCGTGGTCGCATTGTCCGGCGGGAAGCCCAGGATCTCGGTGGCGCGGGGCGAGCGCGTGGACAGGCCGCTGTTCAACTCGGTTTCCCAGGTGCCGAGTTGCCCGGCCTCGACCGCAAGGCGTAGCCGCTCCTCGCCCTCCCGCAGTGAATCGGTGCGTTCGGCGACGCGCTGCTCCAGCCCGCCCAGCGTGGCCTCCAGCGCATCCTGTTGGCGCCGGACGACGAGGGCGAGGCCCATCAGGGCGAAGACGGCGGGCAGGCCGACCAGCATGAGCGGCACCATGACCTGGCGCCAGCGTTCTTCGATCTCGTCGTTGCGGCGGCCAACGGCGATCACCAGGTCGGCAAAGCCCGGGACGCGGCTAAAGGCGACGGCAACCGGATGTTCGTCCCGTGGCGTGGCACCCATCAAGGTGCCGCTGTCCTGTCCCGCGGCGATCATCTGCATCAGGGGGCGCTGTGGGCCGAGCGCCGGTGGGGGATCCAGGAAGGGTGGCTGGCGTGCCAGGATCTGCCCATCGCTGCGGATCAGCGCCACGGAATCGGTTGGGCTGTCGGTATGGCGCGACAGCGCGTCGCCGATTTCCGTCGCATCCAGCACGATGACGACGGCGGGCCCGCCGAGCTGGCTGCGCAGCCCCATCGCCAGCAGCACCACGTCGCCGGCGCGATAGGCACGCCCGAGGACGACACGCCCCGGCGGCGCGTCGGCCAAGGCCTGGGCGATGCCGCCATCCGCGGGTTCGGCAGCCGCGCCGGGTGGCAGGCGCGTATCCACATGCAATGAAGGCCGCCCGTCGGATCGGTCGACGAGCACGGCGCGCACCAGCGGCTGTTCCCGCAACAAGTCACGAATGCGATCCGGCGGCATGCCGGGGATGGGGGCCGAGGGTTGGTCGCGCGCCACGGCGTCGGCGATCCGCGCCGCGACCCTCGCAAGGCTCTCGACGTTTCGCCTCACATAGTCGGCATTGACATCGGCGGCGCGAATCAGGTCGCGCTCGGTCTCGGTCCATGTCAGATGCCAGGCACCCCAAGCGCCGGTACCAAGGATTGCCGCCGGCAGCAGTGCCGCGATCATCGGCAGCCACAATCGCCAGGCGCCCCGCCTCGTTCGAGGCACCGCTACCATCGCGCCCCTCATTGCTGACGCGACCGCGGGAGGCAACGTCGCCCATCACGATCCATGGGTGCCGGCGGGCAGCGATCCCGCGTCGGCACAGGCTCAGGAAGGACTATCCGGGCTGGATCGTTGCGGTGCAAGGCGAATTACCGATATGCAATCCAACACGGGCAGGTCATGCGGCGCGTCAGTCGACGCGCACCACGAGCTTGCCGAAATTGGCGCCCTTCAGCAGTCCGATGAAGGCTTGCGGGGCCTGACGCAAGCCTTCCACCACATCTTCCCGCCACCGCAGCCGGCCCGACCGGATCCAGCCCTCCATCTCGGCGCGGAAGGTCGGGTAGCGTGTCCAGCCGGTATCGGACACGATGAAACCCTGGATGCGCAGCCGCTTGCGCACCACCGGCCCCAGATTGGGGCCGGGCGGCGCGCCCGACGCATCGGCGCCAGGGGCTTCGTTATACTGGGCGACCATGCCGCACATCACCATGCGGCCGAAATCGCGGAAGCGTGGGAAGACGGCGGCCTGCACCTTGCCACCGACATTCTCCCAATAGACGTCGATGCCCTCGGGGGCCGCGGCATCAAGTTGTGCCTCAAGGTCTCCGTGGTGGTCGAGGCAGGCGTCGAAGCCGAGTTCCTTGACCACGAAGTCGCATTTCTTCGCCCCGCCGGCGATACCCACGACCTTGCAGCCGCGGATCTTGGCGATCTGGCCAACCACCTGGCCGACCGCACCGGAAGCGGCGGAGACGACCACCGTCTCCCCGGCCTTGGGCTGGCCAATATCCTCGAGCCCGCACCAGGCGGTCAGGCCCGGCATGCCGAGCACGCCAAGGCTGGCGGACAGCGGCGGGTCGGCCTCCGGCACCTTGAACAGCCGCGCCGGCGACACCGCCGAGAAGCGCTGCCAGCCATAGCCACCGAGCACGATATCCCCCGGCGCGAAGCCCGGCGCGCGGGAGGCGACGACCTCGCCCGCCGTCTGGCCTTCCATCACCGCGCCGATATCGACCGGCTTCGAATAGGATTTCGCGTCGGACATCCGCCCGCGCATGTAGGGGTCGAGCGACAGGTAGCGGGCGCGCACCAGCACCTCGCCCTCACCGGGTTCGGGAATCGGCGTCTCGACAATCTCGAAATCCTCGGGCACCGGCGCGCCGGTAGGGCGGCGGCGGAGCAGGATCTGCAGGTTGGTCTCGGGCATGGGGTCCTCCGGTTGGGCTGGAGGATGCCATGCGGCGGCGGGGGCGCCTACAGAGCGAACCACCCGGCGAGGGGAACTGTCGCGCTGGTGATCGGGATCATCCGCATGCCCCCGGCGATCAGGGCCGCGGCACGCCGCGGTGAAATGGGAAAATTCCTGGAACCCGGACGACCGGGCAGGCCATCCCCAATGCCGTGGCGGCGGGTAGGCGTGACGCCATTGGCGCTGCATGAGGACAAAGGATGGAGGGGTTTCACCCCTCCAGACCACCCCACCAAAGGCCAGTGGGCCTTTGGAAACCATCACCTGGTGCGGGGGCGCCGCAGCCAGGATCCATGCCCAGAATCATTGGTGTGCCCGACATAGTCCTGCACGTCCCGCCGAACGTGCCTGACGAGTACCAAGTCGAGGTTTCCAAAGGCCTTAAGCAATTGGTGGGGGAGGTCCGGAGGGGGCAAAGCCCTCTCCGGTTCTTGCGCCTCACGGCGCTATCCCATCGCCGACAGTGCGTGGCCGCGGGGGCGCTGACATCGGCGCGTTGCCGGCGCAGTCTGCCGGCAACCGAATCCGGAGGATCGCCGCCCATGGACCTGCCCCAGTACGAGACCCTTCAGCTTGAAGCGCCCGAACCGCATGTGCTGGTCGTGCGGCTGAATCGGCCGCATGTGTCGAACGCGCTGAACACGCAGATGGGCCGCGACCTGCATGCGATGTGGATGCACCTGACGGCCGAACCGGGCGACACGCGCTGCGTGGTGTTCACCGCTGCCGGCGAGAAGGCCTTCTGCGGCGGCGGCGACCTCAAGGAACGGCTCGGCATGACCGATGCGCAGTGGCGCCACCAGCATGAGATCTTCGAGCGTGCCTATTGGGCGCAGCTCGACTGCTCGATCCCGATCGTCGCGGCGGTGTCGGGCCATGCCTATGCCGGCGGGTTGGAAATGGTCCTCGCCTCGGACTTCGCCTACGGCGTCGCCGGCGCGCGCTTCGCGCTGACGGAAGTGACCATCGGCATCATGCCTGGTGCCGGCGGAACGCAGACGCTGCCGCGCATCGTGGGCGAACGCCGCGCCAAGGAGATCATCCTGACCGGCCGGCCCTTCACCGCGCAGGATGCCTGCGACTGGGGCATCCTGAACCGCGTGCTCGACACGCGGGAGGCGCTGACGGAGGCGGTGATGGAGACTGCGCGCACCATCGCGCGCAACGCGCCGGTCTCGGTGCGCCAGGCCAAGCGGTCGATGCATTTCGGGCTGCAGATGGACCTGCGCAGCGCGCTGCGCTTCGAGGTCGAGTGCTACAACCAGCTGGTCGGCACCGAGGACCGGCACGAGGGCATCGCGTCCTTCAACGAGAAGCGCAAGCCGGTCTTCAAGGGGCGGTGATCGTCGTCGCGGTCGAGACACCGCTGCAGGATGCGGTCGCGGCGCTGTTGCGGCAGTCGGACGCAGTGGCCGCCGCGCTGTATCCGGGTGAATTCCGCCGGCCCATCGACCCGGCGTCGCTGGACGCGCCCGGCATCAGCCTGCTGGTCGCCCGCCTTGCCGGTGACGCGGCCGGATGCTGCGCGCTATTCGACCGCGGCGACGAAACCGCCGAGATCAAGCGCATGATCGTCGATGACCGCTTCCGCCGGCAGGGCGTGGGGGATGCTCTGCTGCACGCCGCCGAAGCATTGGCCGAGCAGCGCGGCATCGCCACGCTGCTGCTCGAAGTCGGCATCCGTAACGACGCCGCCTTCGCGATGTACCGCCGCGCGGGCTTCACCTTGCGCGATGCCTTCGCGCCCTATACCGCGACGCCGATCAGCCGCTTCCTGGAAAAGCGGCTCCGGCGCGGGTGACGCACATTCAGTTCGCGTTCGCCCCCGTCGCCTCGATCACAGGGCGCCACTTGGCCATCTCGCTGCGGATCATGGCGGTGAATTCCTCCGGCGTGCTCGGCGCCGGCTCAAGCCCGTGCTTGCTCAGGTTCGACACGACATCGGCGTCGCGCAGGCTTTCCACCAGCGCCGCGTTCACCCGGTCCACGATCGGGCGCGGCAGGTTGCGCGGGCCCATCATGCCGTACCAGTTGGCGACCTCGTAGCCCGGCAGGTTGCCGGCCTCGGCGATGGTGGGAACATCGGGCAGCAGCGGGCTGCGCCGGGCCGTGGGCACGGCCAGGGCGCGCAGGCGGCCGGCCTCGATATGCGGCAGCACGGTCGCCGCCGTGGCGATCGAATAATCGACCTTGCCGGACACGATGTCGGTGATCAGCTGCCCGCCGCCGCGATAGGGCACGTGGATGGTCTTGATCCCCGCCATCGTGTCGAGCAGCGCCCCGCCGACATGGCCCGCGCTGCCGACGCCCGAGGAGCCATAGGCCAGCGTCTCCGGCTGCGCCTTCGCCGCGGCGATGAACTCCAAGATGTTGCGCCAGGGCCGATCGACCGGCACGACGAAGAAGTTGGTGACGTCGACCGACCGGCCGATCGTCGTCATGTCGGTCAGAACGTCGAAGGACAGGCGCTGCATCAACGGGTTCATCACCAGCGAGGCGATGGTGCCCATCATGATCACCGTGCCGTCCGATGGCGAATTGACCAGAGCCTCGCTGGCGAGGTTGCCGCCGCCGCCGGGGCGGTTCTCCACCACGATGGACTGGCCGAGGATGGCCTGCATGCGTCCCGAGATGGTGCGCGTCGTGATGTCGGTGCCGCCGCCCGGGGCGAAGCCCACCAGGATTCGGATGGGCCGCGTCGGCTGCCATTGCGCCAGCGCGGGGCGGGCCAGCAGGCCGAATGTCGTCGCGCCGATCAGGCGTCTTGTCAGCATTGGTAATTTCCTCCTGCCCGCTTCCCGGGGGGCTCGGCGCAAGGCTAGAGCGTTTTCCGCTCAAGCGGAAACGGCCCCGCCCCGCCCGATACAACCAGATGCCGAAGGCATCTGTGATGACCAGGCGGCCCTGCCGACGGGTCACGCCCCGGCGCGGCGCAGCACCTCCGCCGCGGTGGCGCCCTCTGCGCGCATGTCGCGCACCGTCGCCGCGCGGTCGCGCTTGGCAAGCCGTCGGCCGGTCGCATCGGTCAGCAGTGGATGATGCGCGTAGCGCGGTTCCGGCCATCCCATCAGTGATTGCAGCAGGCGATGCAGGTCGGTTGCCGGCTTCAGGTCCACCCCGCGCGTCACCACCGTGACGCCCTGCAGCGCATCGTCATGGGTGACGCAGAGGTGGTAGGAGGCGGCGACATCCTTGCGCGCCAGCACCGCATCGCCGAAGCGGGCGGGGTCGCAGCGCAGGCGGCCCTCGCCGGCTTCCTCGAAACTCAGTGGCGCGGACAGCGTTGCCAGTGCCGCGGCCATGTCGAGGCGCAGCGCATGCGGTTCGCCGCCCGCGATGCGCGACGCGCGTTCATCGGCCGAGAGCCGCCGGCAGGTGCCGGGATAGAGCGGCCCATCCGGGCCATGCGGCGCCGCCGCACTTGCCGCGATCTCCCGCGCGATGTCGGCGCGGGTGCAGAAGCACGGATAGAGCAGCCGGCGCGTGGACAGCGCGTCGAGCGTCTCGCGGTACTCCGGCAGATGCGCCGATTGCACCCGCACCGGGCCATCCCAGTCGAGGCCGAGCCAGGCGAGATCCTCGAGGATCGCATCGGTGAATTCGGGCCGGCAGCGCGTCGGGTCGATATCCTCGATGCGCAGCAGGAAGCGGCCGCCGGCGTCGCGGGCATGACGCCATGCGAAGGCCGCCGAATGGACGTGGCCGAGATGCAGATGCCCGGTCGGGCTCGGTGCGAAGCGGGTGACGATGGCGGTTGCGCCCATGCGTCACAGCCGGTAGCGGGCAGCGGCAGGCATCGGCAAGGGGGATCGCGCATGGACGTGCAGGATGGGCCACGCTTCGGTCCCGCGAATGGGGGCCCGCCCGATGCGCTGGTCGTGCTGGTGCATGGCTTCGGCGCCGATGGCAACGACCTGATCGACCTCGCCGCGGTGTGGGCGGAGGTGCTGCCGGGCGCGCTGTTCGTCGCCCCGCATGCACCCGAACCCTGCGATGGTGTCCCCTATGGCCGGCAATGGTTCGCGCTGTGGGATCGCTCCGCGACGCAGCTCGAAGCCGGGGTGGCGGGGGCGGCCTCGGCGCTCGGCCGCTTTGTGGCGGTGGAGGCGGGGCGGCTGGGTCTGGCCTCCGACCGCGTCGCGCTGATGGGGTTCAGCCAGGGTGCGATGACGGTGCTCGAGACCGGGCTGTGCGGCGCGCTGCCGGAGGCGGCCTGCATCCTTGCCTATTCCGGCGGCATGATCGGGGCCGACAGGCTCGCGGAGCGGCTCGCGGCCAGCCCCGCCGTGCTGCTGGTGCATGGGGAGGCGGATGAGGTCGTCCCCGTCGCTGCCTCCCGCATGGCGGAGGCGGCGCTGCGCCAGGCCGGCGTGCCGGTGCGCGCGCTGTACCGCCCGGGCCTCGGCCACGGGCTCGACGAGGTCGGGCTGGCCGCCGGGGCCGAGGTGTTGCGCGGCCTCCTGGGCGGAAAATGACAGCGCATTGAAACCTGCCGCAGGAGGGTTGCAGCCCCCTGCGGCGCATGTCATGCATGCGTCCGATACGCGGCGGCGCCACATTATCTGGGGCCTTTCCGCCGGTCTGGCCCCAAGGTGTTGATGGCGCTCCGTTGGAAGGAGCGACGCTTGCCTGACGGCGGTCAATTCTCCAGTGGACAGTCCTATCCAGCGCTCGTGCTGAACGCGGATTTTCGCCCGCTTTCCTATTTTCCGCTCTCCATCTGGTCCTGGCAGGATGCGGTGAAGGCGGTGTTCCTCGACCGCGTCTCGGTGCTGAACGAATATGAGGTGGAGGTGCACTCGCCCTCCCTCGCCTTCCGGCTGCCCTCGGTCATCGCGCTCAAGGAATTCATCCCCGCCGCACGGCGGCCAGCCTTCACACGCTTCAACGTGTTCCTGCGCGACCGCTTCGAATGCCAGTATTGCGGCCAAGGTCAGCCGACACAGGACCTGACCTTCGACCATGTGATTCCACGATCACGCGGCGGGCGCACGAGTTGGGAGAACGTCGTCACCGCCTGCGGCCCATGCAACCTGCGCAAGGGCAGCCATCTGCCGCGTGAGATCCGGATGATCCCGCGCCAGGAACCGCGGCAGCCGACATCGTGGGAGTTGCAGGACAATGGGCGCGGCTTCCCGCCGAACTACCTGCATCAGTCGTGGCGAGATTATCTGTATTGGGACAGCGAGTTGGAGGGTTAGGCCGGGAATTCGAGGCGCGTCGTCCCTCCGAACCAACCCAACACGAACAAGGGCCATTTGGCATTCCGGCGCCAGTGTGGTTGTCGGTTGAATTCCAATTGTCATGAGCGGCGCGCAGGCGCGGATCGCCCGGCACATTGGCGCACGCCTTCGCGGACAGAAGGTCTGCTCATTGGGCTCTTGGCGACCATCGCGTGCCGCTCCGGATTTCGGCCCGGATCTTCCCGCGGCAAGCATCCGATGGCAGCGTTGGAGCGGATCGAGGTCAGGTGGGCTCACCTGTTCGGGTGAGGATCCCCGCTGAAATAAAAGGCGGGAGCGGGTTCCGTGAGCCTGTACGAATGGCGCGCGCTCTGGTGGCGGAACCTTGAGGACGCTCTCACCGCGCCGCTGCCGGCAGTCGCGACGAATGGTGGTCCGCGATTCGCCAGCGGCCGTCAGTGCCCCGAACGAAGGTCATGCTGAACCGGGACGGGTCAGAGGACCCGCTGCCGTCGTTCAGCCGCCGGTGGAAGGTGTAGACCCCGGAAGCGACAGCGACGCCTGGCGCAATCTCCCGCAGCGTGTAGTCGCCGAGTGTCACGGTGTTGCTCGCCACGCCAGGTCGGGTGCGGCCGAAATAGTCGCTGATGGCCGCCGTGCCGATGGTGCGCTCGCGGCTGACGCTGCCCCACAGCGTCGCATCCGGCGTGTACATCGCCGCCGCCGAGGCGCCCTGGTTGGTATCATAGGCCTCAACCCAGGCCGCGGGCACCGAGGTGGCGTCGCTCGGCGGACCCGCGGCGTGGCTGTGCACAGGGATCGAAGCCCCGACCAGGGCAAGGGCGGCCAGCGTGGGCCTGAACATGGCGGGGCTCCTTCGTCCGGATGCGGGAGTGGCGCCAAGGATTTCGGGCAGCGCAGGCCGCGCAGTCAATGCCAATATGGATCGATCCGATGGGTGCCGTGTCCCTGGTCACCGCGCATCGCGTCTCCGCCTGGGGGTCGACACCACCGTCGCCTTGCGGCGCCCAGCAGACGCCCTACCCGGCCCGTGCAGGCGCCGCCTGGTACGCACCTACCCCCTCACCCAACTTCGCATTGTTCGCCTCGCGGATGCGCGCCGCCGCGTCGTCGTACAGGAACGGCAGGAAGGCGTATCGCCGCCCGGCAGTCACCGGCAGCGCCTGGTGCAGCAGGGAGCAGGAGAACACCACCGCGCCCCCCGTCGGCGCACGCCATGACCGCTGGCCGTATTCGGGGAAGCGCAGCTCGCCGCCCTCGAAATCCTCGGCGTTCAGGTTGATGGTCACGGCGAAGCGGCGATGCGCCGTGCCGGCCGTGGTATTGTCGCGATGCGCGCCGAAATGGCCCAACTCGGCCGAATCGTAACAGGCGACGATGTAGCGCTCCATCCGGGTGGCGCGGAAATGGTGGGCCTTCACCAGCTCCGGCACGATACGCCGCAGGATGCTCTCGCGCGCCGCGGCGCGCAGTCGCTCATCGGCGATGGCGCAGTCCTGGCGGCGCTTCAGCGCCGGGTCGAAGACGCCGACGGTCTTGCCGTCGACCTCGCGCATGAAGCCCGAGGGCGCGCCGCCCTGTTCGTCGTAATGGGCGATCAGCGCGCGGCAGAGCGTGGGATCGAACACCCGTGGCAGCACCAGGACCGGGGGCGGGATGTCGGTGCCGCCATGTTGCCCAGCGGGAGGCATGGCGGCCAGGCGGTCGAGGATCGCCTCGGCCTGGCCGATCGGCCGCGCCTCGATGACGCGGAGCATGGGGTCGAGCAACAGCCAGGACGGGGTGAAGACCTCATCCCCATCCGCTGCCGCCTGGACCTTTCGGACCACGCCATAATCCCGGCAGACCTTGCCATCGAGGTCGAAGAGGAACCGGATGCCCGGCAAGGACGGTTGCAGGCGCTTCTCGTCGCGGTCCAGGGGGTCGACGCTGATGCCGAAGACGCAGGCATTGTCATCGTCGAACAGCGCGCGGCGGGCGGCGATGGCAGCCAGCGCCGCCTGCGCCTCGGGCCGCGCGGCGGAACCGATGAAGGCCAGCAGGACGTAGCGCCCGGCCACCGAATGGAAGGCATAGCTGGGGTTGTCGGTGGATGGCAGGTTGAACCACGGGGCCGGATCGCCGGGCTGAAGCTTCATGTCGGAACAGTAACGCGGCTATGGCGCGGTTTGAACCACCCGGACGCCGCGCGCCGGCGTCAAATCCCCGATTAGGCGCGGGCGCTGCGGCGGGCCAGGATCAGCGCGAGCAGGCCCAGACCCAGCCCGTAGAGCAGGTTCATCGCCGCCATGGACAGCGGCAACCCGGGGATCAGGAAGGTCGCGGCGTCGCAGGGCTTGTTGGGCACCGCCTGCAGGCTGCGCATCATGTCGTCGATGCTGACCGCCGCCCCGGCAGTGGGGGCGGCGCAGCCTGGCAGCGGGGACGGCCACCACCCTTGCTCGACGCCTACATGCAGCGCGGCGATCCCGGCCGAGACCAGCGCGGCGAGGCCGGCGAGACCGATCAGCACCGCCCGCGCCCGCCCCGGCAGCACGACGCCGAGCGCGGCGAGTCCCGCCGCCACCCAGTAGGGCCAACGCTGCCACAGGCACAGCGCGCAGGGGGCAAGGCCCCACCAAGTCTCGCTGCCGAGAGCGAAGAGTGGCGCGGCGGCGGCGAGCACGACAATGACGAGTGCGGCGATCATGCCCCCATATGTCGCGACCCGGATTGGCGATGCAACGGCCGCCTGGACGCATCACAGGCGCGTCGAGAAAGTCTTTGATTTTGTATGCAGATAACATCGATCCTGCGCCCATCGTGGAGGATATCGAAACAATGGCCAGCATCTATCTGGATGTCCCATTCGTGACGCAGCTGGGCTACGGCGACGCGACCGACCCGATGAACGATCGGCTGGGGTGTTGGTATGCCGCCGCCTGTATGGTGGGGTATTATTTCGAACAAGGCCCGCGGCTCGGTTTACCGGACAAGTACGGTGAGCGCGGCCATTCCGTGATGATGAATGAAGAAGTCCCGGAATTGATGGAGAATGAAGGTTTGGTCGCAGAGCCCCTGCCAGCCGACAGGAATTGGACCGGGGACGTGCTTCTCGATCTTCTGCGCAAGTATGGACCGCTGTCCTTCGGGTGGATGAAAACCTCCACGAGGACTGGAAAACGATATGGGCACCGCTCGGTGCTCATCGGCTATGACACCGACACCGACGTGGCAAGCTTTCACGACCCGGAACGCCAGCCCAATCAAACCGTGACGCTCGCTGACTTCAACGCGCGTTTCCGGTGGGTCAATCCCTACGCGATGCTGCGACGCGATGGCACTGGACTGTATACGCGGGCTGGCTGACCCCCCTGGCATGCCCGCCGCGACGGCCTAGTGTGGCAGCGTGCCAAGGGAGACGACCGCATGCGCAAACTGTGGGGCAGGACCAGTTCCAGCAACGTCATGAAGGTCTTGTGGACCCTCGATGAACTGGCGTTGCCGTATGAACGGATCGACGCCGGCGGCGCCTTCGGCCGCACGCGCGAACCCGAGTACCGCGCCATGAACCCGATGGGCCTGGTGCCGACCCTGCAGGAGGATGACGGCTGGTCCGTATGGGAAAGCAACGCCATCGCGCGGTACCTGTGCAACGAATACGCGCCGGACGGGCCGCTGTATCCCGCTTCGCCGCGCGGCCGCGCCGCGGTCGAGACCTGGATGGACTGGTCCCTCGCCCACGTCATCGCCCCCATGGTGGTGATCTTCTTCACCCATATCCGGCTGAAAGAGAACGAGCGCGACTGGGCGGCCGAAAAGAAGGCGCGCGAGGATTGCGGGCGGCTGTGGAAGATCGTCGATGCGAAGGTGGCGGCGCAGCCCTTCCTGTGCGGGGACCACCTGACGCTCGCCGACATCTCGATGGGGTGCTGGGTGCATCGCTGGTTCGCCCTGCCGATCGAACGGCCGAACCTGCCGAACCTGGCGCGGTATTACGAGACGCTGAAGACGCGGCCGGGATTCACGACTCACGTCGCCTTGCCGCTGGAGTAAAAAGCAAGGTCGGGGGAGAGAACTCCCCCGAGCCTCCTCCTTTTTCTGACACTTGGCGCCCCACCCGGAAAGGTCGGCGCCAATTGGTAAAAAGCGGTGGGGCTTGGGGTCCCCTTGGGGTTGCGGAGCAACGCCGAGGGGCACGATTCGGGGGAGGTGTTCCTCCCCCACTCTTTCTTTTCAGGAGGAAACCAATGACGCAAACAACCACCAGCCACGCCGAGGGCGCCCACTTTGAAAGGGGCCTGCGCGCCTTCTTCGAGTACCGCGACCTCGGCATCGCCAAGGCCACCAATGGTGCCTTCGGCGCGAACGTCATCCGCGGCATCCCCGGCGCGCACGCCACCGGCCAGTGGCACACCCATGACCTGCCGTTCCAGATGTTCTTCGTGCTGAAGGGCTGGGTGCGCTTCGAATACGAGGATATCGGAGAGAAGACCTTCAAGGCCGGCGATTGCTGCTACCAGCCGCGGCTGGTGAAGCACCGGGAGATCGAGCATTCCGAGGATGTCGAGATCCTGGAGATCACCGGCCCGGCAGAATTCGAGACCAAGGAAGTCACGCCACCGGCCAAGGCCGCGGCGGCGGAATAAACGGCTGGGGTCTGGACGCACCCCGCCGCCCCCGGCTAGGCATAGGGCCGCCCAGGCCCCTGTGGCGGAATGGTAGACGCAGGCGACTCAAAATCGCCCACCCGCAAGGGTATGGGAGTTCGACTCTCCCCGGGGGCATTCCCGCACCGATCCGGTTCGGGCGCATCAAGCGATGCAAGGCCCGCCGCCCCGCCCGCCAACGACGGCGCGAGGCTGACACACCTCGATGCGGAACCGATCGGCATAGAACGCCAGATACCCCTCGATCGCCTTCACCGCATCATGCGGCGCCTCGTAGCTCCAGACCGCATTCGCCGCCTTGCCGCCGAGCAGCGGCACACTGAAGTAGGATGCCTCGCCCTTGTAGGGGCAGTAGCTGCGCCGGACGCCGGCTTCGAGCCGCGCCATGTCCACATCGTGCCGCGGCACGTACTGCACCGGCGGATACCCGGCCTCGCACAGTGTCAGCGCCGCGGCGCTGTCGGCGATCACGACCTCGCCGGCGCGCACCACCACCCGCCCGGCAGCGGGCGCGATGGTGATCGGGTGGTTGGCATCGGGACGCCTGATCGACCTGTCGGTCATTCGCCAGTCCTCCTGTCAAGCCACCGCGCCGTTGCCGTCGCCAGCGCCACCGCCACCACCACCGGCAGCGAGATGTCATCATCGGCGCGGGTCAGTTCGAAGCCCAGCACGATGGCGGTGACCGGCATGCGCATCGACACCGCCAGGAAGGCGACGGCGCCGACCAGCGCATAGGCCCCCTGCCCCGTCGCGGACGGCCAGGCCATGGTCCACAGCGCGCCCAGCACCACGCCGAGCAGCGCCCCGATGGTCATGCCAGGCGTCAGCAGCCCGCCATCGGCCCCGGCACGCAGGCAGGCCGTGGTGGCAAGCACCTTCAGCACCAGCAGCAGCGCCGCGACGCCAAGCCCCAGATCGCCGTCCAGCCCGAGTTGGATCGGTCCCTTGCCGTTGCCGGGCAGCGCCGGGACGGCCATGGCGACCAGCCCGATCACCGCGAACGCCGCCAGGCAGGCCGGGATCATGCGGGCATCCCGCAGCGCCGCGGCCCGCGCCTGCCGTGCGGCCCGCGCATACCACCAGCCGACAGCGCCGATCGCCGGCCCACAGGCCAACGCCCAGGCCACCAGGGGGGCGCCAACCGACAGGGACGGCAGCCGGTACTGATGCACATCGCCCAGCCCGATCCAGGCCACCGCCGCCGCCACGGCCGAGGCCGCGAGCGCGGCCACCGCGACCGATGGAGCGAAGCTGGCGAGCAGCACCTCCATGGTGAACAACGCGCCGCCAAGCGGCACATTGTAGACCGCCGCCAGCCCCGCGCCGGCGCCACAGGCGACCACGATGCGCGTCTGCTCCGGCGTCACCCGCAACGCAGCGGCGATCCGCCCGCTCGCCATGGCCGCGACCTGGCGCGGCGCACCCTCCCGCCCCAGGGGCGAACCCATCGCGACCGTCACGATCTGCAGCAACGCATGGCCCATCGTGGCCCCGGCCGGCATCCGAGTGCCGGGTTCCGCCAAGGCGGCATTGACCGGCACCAGAGGCGGCCCGTAGCGGCGCAGCAGCCACCATCCGATGCCGGCCACCCCGCCGCAGGCGGTCAGCACCAGGACGCGGCGCAGCGGTGTCGCCGCCCGGACGCCGTCCAGGAAACTCTCGCCGGCCAGCAGGTCGTGCAGGCTGTAGCCATAGGCCAGGTGCTGGATCGCATGCAGCAGCAGCGCCAGCGACACCCCGGCCAGCCCACCGGCCAGGCCGGCCAGCAGGACCGCCACGGCATGGACCATGCGCCAGCGCGCCGGGCCGCCGATGGTCGCCTGACCTGTACCGGGCTCGGCCGGCAGTCGCTCGCCCGGCTCCCGAAACTTGCCTTCCGCCCCCATTCGCGCCAAAGACGCCCCCTTATCCCTTCCCCACCCCGGATTCCCCACGGAGGGCCACCCATGGCCTCGTCCTTCGACCGCATCGCCGACATCATCGCCGAGAACAGCGAAGTCGAGCGGGACAAGATCCTGCCCGACAGCCATGTGATCAATGATCTCGGCATCGACAGCCTCGACTTCCTCGATATCGTCTTCGCCATCGACAAGGCCTTCGGCATCAAGGTCCCGGTCGAGGCCTGGACGCAGGAAGTCAATGCCGGCACCGCGCCGGCGGAACAGTATTTCGTCATGAAGAACCTCGCCGCGCGCATCGACGAGCTGGTCGCCGCCAAGGGCGGCTGAGCCGCCGCGCGGCCGGGGGGACCCTGCCTTGAAGCTTGAATACTTCCAGATGATCGACCGCGTCGCCTCGCTCGAAGGCGAGGCGATCGTGGTCGAGAGCACCATCCCCGACACGTCCCCAGTCTTCGAGGGGCATTTCCCGGGCTACCCGCTGATGCCCGGGGTGCTGCTGGTGGAGACCATGGCGCAGGCGTCCGGCTGGCTGCTGCTAAGCCTGATGAAGTTCGAGCGCATGCCCTTCCTGATGGCGGTGAAGGAGGCGAAGTTCCGCACCTTCATCGGCCCCGGGACGAAGGTCACGGTCCACGCTCAACGCCTGCATGACGGGTCCGGCTACGCCGTGACCAAGGCGCGCATCGAGGCCGCCGGCAAGCGCATCTGCGACGCGGAGCTGACCTTGCGCATCATGGACTTCCCCGCCCCCGAACTCGCCGCCGCCATGCGTGGCCGCGGTCAGGAGCTTGGCCTCGCATGACCCGCCAGGACGTGGTGATCACCGGCATCGGCCTGGTTTCCTCGCTCGGCGAGGGGCCGGATGCCCATTGGGACGCGCTGTCGCAGGCCGGTGCCACGCCGGTGGTGGATGAGGCCGCCTTCGCGCCCTATCCGGTGCATCCGCTGCCCCCGCTCAGCCTCGATGCGCAGATCCCGAAGAAGGGCGACCAGCGGCAGATGGAGCCCTGGCAGCGCCTGGGCACCTATGCCGCCGGCCTTGCCATCGACCAGGCCGGCGCGCGCGGGCTGGTGTCGGACATGCATCTGATCGTCGCCGCCGGCGGCGGGGAACGCGACATCGCGGTGGACGAGGCGATGGCCACCGCCTTCAGCGCCCTGCCTGCGGACGAGGCCAGCCGCGCCCTGAACGAGAAGCTCGCCACCGAGCTGCGCCCGACGCTGTTCCTTGCGCAGCTGTCGAACCTGCTGGCCGGCAATATCTCGATCGTGCATGGCGTCACCGGGTCGTCCCGCACCTTCATGGGCGAGGAATCGGCCGCCGCCGACGCGGTGCGCATCGCCGCCGCGCGGCTGTCCGAAGGGCGCGGCGGGATCGCCCTTGTGGGCGGCGCCTATGCGTCGCAGCGCTGGGATCTGGTCCTGTTGTATGGCGCTGGCAATGCGCTGTGGCGCGGGCCCTTCGCGCCGGTCTCGGCGCGTGAAGGCATTGGCGGCTTCGTCTCCGGCGCGCTGGGCGCCTTCCTGGTGCTGGAGACCGCCGAACACGCCGCCGCGCGCGGTGCGACGCCGCTGGCCAAGCTGGCCGGCGTTGCGACCGATGCGGCGCATCAACGCGTGGGCGCGTCGGCCGGTGTCGCGCAGGCGCTGTGGCGGAAGCTTGGCGCCCCGGCTGATGGGCTTGGCGTGCTGTCCGGCATGACCGGCGTGGCCGAGGCGCGCGTCGAGGAAGACGCCTTCCTCGCAGGCCTCGGTGCCGCCGCAGTGCGCCGCACCGGCTCGCTGCTCGGCCATGGGGTCGAGGCCACCTTCCCGGCCAATGTCGCGCTCGGTGCCCTGGCGCTGTCGCGCGGCGGCTTCTTCCCCGCCATGGATCCGGCCGATGCCGGGGACGGTGCGGTCGAGCGCATCCTCGTCACCGGCTTCGGCCAGTGGCGCGGCGAGGCGCTCGCCCTTCTGGAGCGCGCGGCATGAAGGACCATCTCGGACGTCCGCTCGTCGCCGTCACCGGCATTGGCCTCGTCACGCCGCTGGCCTGGGGGCGGGAGGCGAATTGGGCGGCGATCGTCGCCGGCAAGTCCGGCATTTCCCGCATCCGCCGCTTCCCGGTGGACAAGTTGCGCACCACCATCGCCGGCACCGTCGAATTGCCGGAGGAAGCCGCCGGCGCGCCGCCCGTCTCCGCCGCCATCCGGGTCGAACGCATGGCCGAAGCCGCGGTCGAGGAAGCGCTGGCCCAGGCCGCGCTTGGCGAGCCCGGTGCCTTTCCCGGCCCGCTGATGGTCGGCATGCCGCCGGTCGAGCTGGAATGGCCGCAGCGCTTCGAGCTCGCCCGCCAGGCGAACGGCAATGGCGCCTATCCCGCGATCACCAAGGTCGCGATCGGGCGGTCCGACATCTACGAGACCTTCCTGTTCGGCGGCGTCGGCGAGCGCCTAGCCGCGAAGTTCGGCACCCAAGGCGCGCCCATCGCGCTGACCACGGCCTGCGCCACCGGCGCCTCCGCCATCCAGATGGCGGTCGAGGCGATCCAGCGCGGTGAATCCGACGCGGCGATCGCCCTCGGTGCCGATGGGTCGGTGCAGCCGGAAGCGGTGATCCGCTTCTCGTTGCTCTCCGCCCTGACCGCACGCAACGACGACCCGGAAGGTGCCTCTCGCCCCTTCGAGAAGACGCGCGACGGCTTCGTGATGAGCGAGGGCGCCGCCGCACTGGTGCTGGAAAGCCTGGAGCATGCGACTGCGCGCGGCGCTACCGTGCTGGGTATCGTCACCGGCTGCGGGGAGCGGGCGGACAGCTTCCACCGCACCCGGTCGAACCCGGATGGGCATGCCATCATCGGCGCCATGCGCAATGCTATCGCCGATGCCGGGCTTTCCCCGGCTGACATCGGCTACGTCAACGGCCACGGCACCAGCACGCCCGAGAACGACAAGATGGAGACGCTGGGGATGCGCGCCGTCTTCGGCGATGCGCCGCCGCCGATCTCGTCCAACAAGTCGATGCTCGGGCACACACTGTCGGCCGCCGGCGCGATCGAGGCGGCATTCTCCCTGCTGACCATCCGCGACCAGATCCTGCCGCCGACCATCAACCACCATGAACCCGACCCGACGATCACGCTGGACGTGGTGCCGAACGTGGCGCGCAAGGTGTCCGGGGTGCGGCACGTGCTGTCGAACTCGTTCGGGTTCGGCGGGCAGAATGTCTGCGTGGTGGTGTGCGCGGCGCCGTGATTCCCGGAGTGGGGCTTTGCCCCTCTCCGGACCTCTCCCCACCAAAGGCTTAAGGCCTTTGGAAACCGATACTTGGCGCGGGGCGCCGCAGTTGCTTTACACGGCCGGCGCCATTTCAAGGTGTCCAGAGGCCCTTAGGCCTTTGGCGGGGTGGCTTGGAGGGGCAGAGCCCCTCCAATACGAAACGACGGGATCCCATGCGCGCACTTCGTCTCCATGCCGACCGCGACCTCCGCCTTGAGGAGGTCCCTCCCCCGCCCCCACCCGGCCCAGGCGAGGTGACGCTCCGCATTCACGCCGTCGCGCTGAACCACATCGATGTCTGGGGCTTCCGCGGCATGGCCTTCGCGAAGCGCGAGATGCCGCTAATCGTCGGTGCAGAAGCGGTGGGCGAGGTCGTCGCCATTGGCGAAGGCGTGACGAATTGGAAGGTCGGCGACCGTGCCGCGCCCTATGGCGCGCTGACCTGCGGCAAGTGCCGCCGCTGCCTCGCCGGGCAGGACAACCTCTGCGAGGACGTTCGCGGCGTGAAGGGCTTCCATGTCGGCGGCTTCGCCTGCGAATTGGTGAACCAGGAGGCGCGGCTGCTGGTGCGCGTGCCGGACGGCATTTCATGGGAGGATGCCTCCTGCGGGGCCATCACTTTCTCCACCGTCGAGCACATGCTGTTCGACAATGCGAAGCTGGAAGCGGGCGAGACGATCCTGGTGCATGCCGCGGGGTCGGGCATCGGCACGGTAGCGGTGCGCATCGCCAAGGATCTCGGCTGCACGGTGATCGCGACCGCCGGCGATGACGAGAAATGCGCGAAGGCCAAGGCGCTCGGCGCCGACATCGTGGTGAACTACACGACGCAGAACTTCCCGACGGTGGCGCGCCGCGCGACGAACAAGGTCGGCGTCGATGTCGTGTTCGAACATGTGGGCGCGTCCACCTGGGCGGGCAGCCTGTTGTCGCTGCGCATGGGCGGGCGGCTGGTGACCTGCGGGTCCACCTCGGGCGTGTCGGCCGAGACCAACCTGATGATGATCTTCCAGCGGCAGCTGCGCATCTTCGGGTCCTTCGGCGCGTCGATGCGCAACATCGCCGATGGCTACGCCAAGATGGCGCGCGGCATCCTGCCGGTGCTGGATACGGTGCTGCCGGTGGAACGCTTCACGGAAGGGCTCGACCGGCTGGAAAGCCGCCGCGTCTTCGGGAAAATCGTTGTTACGCTTTAAGTATCGCCTCTGGCTTTTCGCCGACAGGCTGTTCGGGCTTCTGGTCCGGGCGGTCTTCGCGCTGCTGCGCCTGCTGGGACCGGATTCCGGGCCGCGCATCGGCGCCTGGATCACGCGCAACCTCGGCCCACTGACCAGCGCGAACCGCATCGGCCGGGACAATATCGCCGGCGCCTTCCCGGAGAAGTCCGAGGCGGAACGCGCGGCCATCCTGACCGAGGCGTGGGACAATCTCGGCCGCGTCGCCTGCGAATACGTCCATATGGACCGCATCTGGGACTTCGACCCGGCCAACCCCGAGGCCGGCCGCATCACCGCCAGCCCGGAGACGGTAGCGCTGTACGAAAGGCTGCGCGAGGACGGCAAGCCGGCGATCGTCTTCTCCGCGCACCTGGCCAATTGGGAATTGCCGGCGATCGCCGCGGCGAAGCACGGCATCGAGAGCGCGGTGCTGTATCGCACGCCGAACAGCCCGGCGGTGGCGAAGGAAATCCTGCGCCTGCGCCAGGACAGCATGGGCACGCTGGTGGCGGCGGGGATGTCGGCGCCGTTCAAGTTGGCCCGCGCGCTGGAACGCGGCAAGCATATCGGCATGCTGGTGGACCAGCGCTTCGGGCGCGGGCCGCGCATCGACTTCCTGGGACGGCCGGCCTTCGCCAATCCGTTGCTGGCGCAGCTGGCGCGCCGCTTCGACTGCCCGGTGCATGGCGCGCGCGCCATCCGCCTGCCCGGCGGCCGTTTCCGTCTGGACCTGACGGAGGAGATCGCCCTGCCCCGCGACGCGGAGGGGCTGATCGACATCGAGGCCGCCACCCAGGCGATGAACAGCGTCATCGAGGGCTGGGTCCGAGAATATCCCGGCCAATGGCTGTGGATGCATCGCCGCTGGCGGTGACGCCGCTGCGCGTTGCGTCCGCGGGCGCGATGGTTCCACCCTTCGCCTCGCTGATTCATTGCGAGGCCAACCATGCGCCGCATTGCCTTCGTCTTCCTGCTGCTGCCGGGCGTTGCCGGCGCGGCGGACATCGCCTGCCCTGACGCGATCACCACGCCGCTCGCGGCCATGCCCGGCTGGATGGTGGACGCGCATCCCTCGCCGACCGGCTTTCCCTATCGAGGACCGGACGTGCCCGGCCGCAAGGCGTTCGAGGGCGTGACCATCGTCGATGGCGGGCCGGGCGACCTGCGTGCCGAAGCGCCTGGTTCCCTGGTGCCGGATGAAAGTGCGGCGCAGGGCGGGATGCTGCGGCAGCGCTGGGACATTTCCCAGGGAAGCCCGCGCGGCTTCCTCATGGTCTGCCGGTACCAAGGCACGGCCACGGTGCTCGGGCGCGTCCTGCCGGCATCGGCGCGGGAATGCGTGCAGATGCTGCCGCAGCGCGACACGCGGCGTGCGCTCTCCGCGCTCTGCCGCTGAGGCCGAAGCCCCATCGGGAAGGAGAGACAGTCATGTCCCATGTCATGGTCACCGCCGGCGCGCTCCATGTCGCGGTCGAGTTGTCGGGGCCCGAGTCCGGCCAGCCTGTCGTGCTGCTGCACGGCTTTCCCGACGATGTGCGGACCTGGGATGGCGTCGCGCCGCCGCTTGCCGCCGCGGGCTGCCGCGTCGTGGTGCCGTATCTGCGCGGCTATGGCCCGACACGCTATCGCGACCCGGCAACGCCGCGATCGGGGCAGCAGGCCGCGCTCGGGGCGGATCTGCTGGCACTGATGGATGCGCTCGGCATCGGGCGGGCGCTGCTCGCGGGCTATGACTGGGGCGGGCGGGCGGCGTGCATCGTCGCCGCATTGTGGCCTGACCGGGTGGCCGGCCTGGTTTCGGCGACGGGGTACAACATCCAGGATATCGCGCGCTCGGCCGAACCGGCCGCGCCTGAACGGGAGCTGCGCTACTGGTACCAATGGTACCTGAATACCGAACGCGGCGCGGCGGGCCTGGCGGCGAACCGCTCGGCCTTCTGCCGGCTTCTGTGGCGGCTGTGGTCACCGACCTATCCGCTGGGCGATGCGGAATACGCGGCCACCGCGGCAAGCTTCGACAATCCCGACTTCGTGGCGACGGTCGTGCAGTCCTATCGCCACCGCCATCGCGCTGCCGCGGGGGACCCGGCGCTGGACGGCATCGAGGCCAGTCTGGCGATGCGACCGCCCATCACGGTGCCGACCGTGGTGCTGCATGGCGCCGAGGATGGGGTGGATGCCCCGGTCAACAGCGAGGGTGCGGGGCGGCATTTCACGGGGCCGTACCGGCGGGCGGTGATACCTGGCGTGGGGCACTTCATGCCGCGCGAGGACTCACAACCCTGGATTGCAGCGCTGCGCAGCGCGGCGATGGCATGAATGGCACAAATTGTCTCATAATTAGATGTTTCAGACCATTTTTGTGTTTACGGATTTTTCTTGAACACACAAAGGGGTGAAAAACCGCTTGAGGATACGCGCATAGGTGGTAATCTACGCCTGTAGCGTGAGAGGGCACCCAAATGCGCGTCTTGTTAGTTGAGGACGATCTCACAACTGCTCGCGGGATCACGATGATGCTCCGCCAGGCAGCCATGATCGTCGACAGTGCGGATACCGGAGAGGAGGCGGTCGAGTTGGCGCGCCTCTATGATTATGACATCGTTGTTCTTGATTTGATCCTGCCCGACATCGACGGGTCGGAAGTCGTGCGCCGCCTGCGCGCGGCGCGGATCGAGACGCCGGTGCTGATCCTCTCGGGCATCAGCCGGCCGCAGACCAAGGTGAAGGTCTTCGGCATGGGCGCCGACGACTTCATCACCAAGCCGTTCGACCAGCAGGAGCTGGTGGCGCGCATCCAGGCCATCGTCCGCCGCGCCAAGGGCTTCAGCCAGCCGACCCTGGCGGTCGGCCCGCTGAACCTGAACCTCGGCTCGCGGGAGGTGACGGTCGAAGGCCGCACCGTCCACCTGACCGGCAAGGAATACGCCATCCTGGAACTGCTCGCGCTCCGCAAAGGCGTGGTGATGACCAAGGAGGCCTTCCTCAACCACCTGTATGGCGGCATCGATGAACCGGAGGTGAAGATCATCGACGTCTTCATCTGCAAGCTGCGCAAGAAGCTCGCCCAGGCCGGCGCGTCCGACCTGATCGGCACGGTCTGGGGTCGCGGCTATGTACTGCGCGACCCGGCAACCTCGCGTGCAGCGGGCTGGCAGCCCGCCGTGACAGCCCCGGTCGGCGTGGATATGCGTGCCGCCTGACCCCACAGGGCGACGCGTCGCCGCCCTGCCGGGCTACCTGCCAAAAGGTCCACCGCGCGGTGGCCATGCCTATCGCGCGGTTGCCATATGCGCGTCGCTGCGCCTCCGCGGGCATCCTCGGGATCACTTTCAGCCCACCCGGGCCGCCTGACGGGCGGGTTCGTATACACCGCGTTCGCCCGCCGCCGGCACCAGTCGGTCGGTCAGGCCGAGCACGGTTTCCGCCCCGCCCAGATAGACAACGCCATCGGCCGCGACCTGGCCGGCCAGCGCCGCCAGCACGCGCGACTTGGTCGGCGCGTCGAAATAGATCAGCACGTTGCGGCAGAACACCACGTCGAAGCGGCCAAGCCCGCGCAGGTCGTCAAGCAGGTTGAAGGACTGCCAGCGCACCATGGCGCGCAATTCGGGCGTGATGCGCCAGCGCGTGCCTTCCTGCTTGAAGTGCTTCACCAGCATCTGCACCGGCAGGCCGCGCTGGACCTCGAACTGGGTGAAGATGCCCTCCCGCGCGCGTTCCAGCATTTCCTTCGACAGGTCGGTGCCGAGGATCTCGACACGGCGCCCGCTGAGGGCCGCCCCGAGTTCCGCCGCGGTGATGGCGATGGAATAGGCTTCCTGACCCGAGGAACAGGCCGCCGACCAGATGCGGATCGCCTGCCCCGGCGGGCGGGCGGCGGCCAGGCGCGGCAGCAGCTTCTTCAGATGCTCGAACGGCTTGCCGTCCCGGAAGAAGGAGGATTCGTTGGTGGTCAGCGCCTCGACCATTTCGGCGGTCAGGGCTTCAGCCTTCGCGCCGCGCAGCCGCAGCGCCAGCGCATCCAGGCCGGCGATCGCTTCCCGCCGCAGCATCGGGCCCAGGCGCGTTTCCAGCATGTAGCCCTTGTCGGCGGTCAGCACGATGCCGGACCGCACCTTCACCAGGCCCGCGAGAAAGTTGAAGCTATCGGGCGTCATGCGACGATCCTCTCGGCGGCGATGGCGGCAATGCGTTCCGCCAACGCCTCGGGCGGTGCGGTCCAGGCGGCGAGGCCCGCTCGGGAAACGGCGCCGGGCATGCCCCAGACCACCGAACTCGCCTCATCCTGCACCAGCACCTGGCCGCCGGCGGCGACAACCGAGCGACAACCCTCCAGCCCGTCATGGCCCATCCCGGTCAGGATCACCGCCAGCACGCGCCCCTTGGTCGCCTGCACCGCGCTGCGCAGCATCGGGTCCACCGCCGGGCGGCAGAAATTCTCCGGCGGGTCGCTGGTGATGCGCGCGCGCAGCCCGGCCGGCCCCGCCTCGACCAGCAGATGGCGGTCGCCGGGGGCGACGAAGACCCGGCCGGGCAGCAGCGCCTCGCCGTCCTTCGCCTCGGCGCAGCGCAGCGCACCGAGGCGGTCGAGGTGCTCGGCCAGCATGGCGGTGAAGCCCGCCGGCATGTGCTGGACCACCACTACCGGCAGCGGCAGTCGCGGCAACTGCTTCAACAGCTCTGCCAGGGCCTGCGGACCGCCGGTCGAACAACCGATGGCCAGGATGGCCGGGCGTGTCGCCGGACCGGCTCGCGGCACCGGCCGGGGCGGCGGCGCCACCGCGGGCCGAGCCGGGCGCTGGCCTTCCCGCCGCTTCATCCGCGCCCAGCCGCGGACCTTGGTGACCAGTTCGGTGCGGAAGGCCGGATCGGCCGCGCCGCCCGCCGAACCCTGCGGCTTCGGGATGTAGTCCGCCGCGCCCGCGGCAAGGGCCGCGATCGCCGCTTTGGCGCCGCGCTGCGTCAGGGCGGAGGCGACGATCACCGCCGTGCGTGGCGCTGCCTTCAGGATCAGCGGCAGCGCCGTCATCCCGTCCATCACCGGCATTTCCAGGTCGAGCAGCACGACATCGGGCCGCGCCTCGGCCAGCGCAGCCAGCGCGGCCTGGCCATCGGCGGCGCGATGGACCACGTGAATCCCGGGCTCGGATTCCAGCAGCCGGGCCAGGATGGCGCGTGCCGTCGCGCTGTCGTCGCACAGCATCACCCGCACCGCCTCCGCCACAGGGGGCGCAGGGGTCATGCCACGGCCTCCAGGAGGCCGGCCTGGGTGAATTTGTCGCGGATGATGTCCGCGTCGAAGGGCTTCATGACGTATTCCTGGGCGCCGGCCGCCAGCGCCTCCAGGATGCGGGCAAGTTCGGCCTCGGTCGTGCACAGCACGATGCGCGGATGGTCGGGCCCGAATTCTGCGCGCGCGGCGCGCAGGAAGGTGATGCCGTCCATGACCGGCATGTTCCAGTCGAGCAGCACGCCATCGGGCAGCCGCGCGCGACAGGCCTCGAGCGCCTCCTGCCCATCCTTGGCCTCGCGCACCGAGAAGCCGAGACCCTCGATGATCCGGCGCGCCGCCTTGCGCACCACGAGGCTGTCATCCACCACCAGGCAGGTCCGCTGCGTCATCCCCATCCCCTCAGAGCGGTTTGCGTTCGGCTGCGCTCAGACACGCCACTGTCGCCTTGCTGATTGAGCGAGCATCGTCACCCGCCCGGGTGCTTCCACGCGGGCGGGGTCTGCCCTAGCCGATCGCCAGCACGCGCCCGACATCGAGCGCGATGACGAGATGCCCTTCGCGGCGATGCACCCCGCGCGACACGTCCCGCCACTGCGGGTCGAGCGTCGGTGGATTGGCGGTGAGGCCACCATCGGGCAACGGCACCACCTCCCCCACCTGGTCGACCAGCAGGGCGTAGAGCTCGCCCGATTGCTCGACGACGACGCTCATCGCCGGTGGCGCATCGGCCTCGCGCGGCGGCAGGCCCAGCCTCAGCCGCAGGTCGAGCGCGGTGACGATGCGCCCGCGCAGGTTCAGGCTGCCCGCCACCTCGCTGCGGGCGAGTGGAATGCGCGTGATGGCATGGGCGCCGAGCACGTCGCGCACCATCAGCACCGGCACGGCGCAGGGCTGGCCAGCGACGGTCAGGGTGAGGAACACCTCATCCTCGCGTTTCGCCGCGCTTTGCGCGGGCGGAGGCAAGGTGGTGGCGGTGGCGGCCGCGCTGGCGGTCTGCTGCATGACAGTTATCCCCTCAGACCTCGAGCGACGCGGCCAGGCAGTCGGTCAGCGACTGCAACAGGGCATCGCGGTCGTATTTCGTGACGTAGTCGGTGAAACCCGCCTCCCGCCCGCTTGCCACATCGGCGGGTTCGGCGCGGGACGACAGGGCGATGAGCGGCGCATCGGACCAGGCGCCGCCGGCGCGCAGGGCGCGCGCGAAGGCGATCCCGTCCACATCCGGCATCTCGATGTCGGAGATGATGGCATCGAAGGGCACGCCATCCTCGCGTAGCTTCAGCGCGGCGACGGCACTGTCCACCGCGGTCACCTCATAGCCGGCGGCCGACAGCGCCGGGACGACGAGATGGCGGAAGAAGGCGCTGTCCTCGACCAGCAGCAGGCGCGGGCGGGGCGCGTCGCCCCTCGCGGCGCGGGTCGGGCGGAACCAGTCCTCGCCTGCTTGGGACAGCCAGAAGGCGGTGTCGATCACCTCGGTCACCCGGCCGGCGATCACCGCGCTGCCGATGAAGCCGGGGCGGCCGGTGCCGGGCTGGATCTCCAGCTTCTCCTCCAGCACGTCGAGGATCTCCTCGACGGCCAGGCCCATGGCGCGGTCGTTCTCGGTGAAGACCAGCACGGGCTGGCGGGCCTCGCCCTGCGGCGCGATCCAGCCATGGCCCAGGGGCACGATGGGCATCAGCGCGCCGCGATACTGCACCACGGGCGTCAGGCCCGACATCTCGATGCGCTCGCCGGGAATGTCCTCGAGCCGCGCGACGAGGCCGAGCGGGACCGCCTTCGGCCCGCCCTCCCCCGCGCGGAACAGCAGCAGGGAGGTGTGGGCGTTGGACCGCATGCCGATCGCCGCCGGCGCGTTGCGGTGCTCCTCCTCGGTCGCCGCATCGAGTCCGACACCGGCCGCGCGCGCGATGCCGTTCGGGTCGAGGATCATGATGACCGACCCGTCGCCGAGGATGGTGTTGCCGGAGAACATAGTGATGTGGCGCAGAATGGGTGCGACCGGCTTCACCACGATCTCCTCGGTGTCGAAGACGCGGTCGAGGATGATGCCGAAGGCTTGGCCGCCGACCTGCATCACGGCGACGAAGCCGGCATCTTCGCTGGCCGGGGGCAGGCGCAGCAGCCCGGCGAGCGACACGAGCGGCAGCAGCCGGTCGCGCAGCCGCAGCACGGCGGCATCCTTGATGCGTTCGATGCGCGGCGCGCCGTCCTGCGCGGCACCGACGCGCACCAGTTCCACCACGCCGATCTGCGGCAGGGCGAAGCGTTCGCCGCCCGCCTCGACGATCAGCGCCGAGGCGATGGCGAGCGTCAGCGGGATCTTGATGGTGAAGGTGGTGCCGCGTCCTTCCTTCGAGGCGAGTTCCACCGTGCCACCGATCTTCTCGATGTTCGTCTTGACCACATCCATGCCGACGCCGCGGCCGGACACCGATGTCACTTGCTGGGCGGTGGAGAAGCCGGCGGCGAAGATGAAGCGCAGAACCTCGCGCTCGCTCATCTGCGCGAGCTCGGCCTCGGTGGCGAGGCCGTTGGCCAGCGCCTTGGCGCGGATGCGGTCCACCGGCAGGCCGCGCCCGTCGTCACCGACCTCGATGATGATGTGGCCGCCTTCGTGATAGGCGTTGAGGATGATCCGCCCGGTCTCGGGCTTGCCGGCGGCGCGGCGATCGGCGGGTGTTTCCAGCCCATGGTCGCCCGAATTGCGCACCATGTGGGTGAGCGGGTCGCGGATCAGTTCCAGCACCTGGCGATCGAGTTCGGTCTGCGCGCCGCGCATGTCGAGGTCGATCTTCTTGCCCAGTTCGACCGACAGGTCGCGTACCAGCCGCGGTAGCTTCGCCCAGGCATTGCCGATCGGCTGCATGCGCGTCTTCATCACGCCTTCCTGCAGGTCCGAGGTGATGTGCGACAGGCGTTGCAGCGGCACGGCGAAGGCATCTGATTGATGGGCGCGGGCGAGTTGCAGCAGCTGGTTGCGGGTCAGCACCAACTCGCTGACCAGCGTCATCAGGCCTTCCAGAACCTCGACCGAGACGCGGATGGTCTGCGGCGCGCCGGCGCCGGCCTCGGCGGCCACGCCCGGTTCGGCGGCGGTTTCCCGGGGGGCGTGTAGAGGTTCGACAGCCTCGGCCATGGCGGCGACGGCGGGCGCGAACGCGGCTGCCGGCGGCGTCGGCGAAGGCTCGGCGGCGACCGGCGGCGCCTCGCCCTCGGCCGCAGCGTTCAGCGCGGCGATCAGGGGGGCGTCCTCGCCGATCGGCTCGGTGCCGCTGGCCTCGATGCCGGCGACGATCGCCTTGATGCGGTCCAGCGCCGACAGGATCAGCGTGATGCCGGCCGGCGTGACCGGCAGTGTGCCGTCCCGGTAGCGGCCGAGGATATTCTCTCCGGCATGGGCCACCGCTTCCAGGCGCGACAGGCCGAGGAAACCGCAGGTGCCCTTGATCGTGTGGACCAGGCGGAACACCTCGGACAGGGTCGGCTGATCGTCGGGTGCGCGTTCCAGCCGTACCAGGGCGGAATCGAGAGCCACTAGGCCTTCGTGGGTCTCGGTGAGGAAGTCCGCCAGCAGGTCGTCCATCGCAGCCCTCGTGAGTGAAGGGCCGCATTGTCATCTGCGCCAGCCGAACAATCCGTAAAGCCCGCCGGCCCGATGCGCCCCTGCGGATCGCAGTCGCGCCGCAAGCGTGGAACGAGACCGGACCGATAGCCGGCCTGTGCCCACCATGTGGGCGGCAGCATGGCCCGTTCCTCGGATCGCGGCCCTTCCGCCATCCACGAGCGCAAATGCGCGACCGCGCCCAAACCGAAAGCCGTCCCCGGCACGACAACGCAGGGCGCGAAGGCAAGCCGGCCGGATGGCCGGCGCCCGCCGTTTGAGGGCCTAGGGAAGCGTCAACATCAGCGGCCCGGCCGAATCGCCCGGCGGCATGGCGATGGAAAGCCGCACCCCGGCCGCGGCGGCGAGGGTGCATAGCCAGATCACCGTCACCTCACGGCCCATCGCATCGGCCGGCATCTCCCCCGCCAGGGCCCGCACCAGGCTGCCCGGCCATGCGGCGCGCAGCCCTTCGGGCCAGATCGCCAGCTCGCGCTGCGGGTCGCCTGCCAGGCGCACCCGGCCGCCGCGCGGCAGGGCCTCGCCGCCCAGCAGCATGGCGGCCAGCAGTACCGGCACGACCGCCTCGGGCAGGCTGACGGACAGGTCCAGCACGCCGGTCTCGGCTTCCGCCCGCCCACCGGCGAGTTGCCCGTCGAGCAGCGCGAGGGTGGCACCCAGAGTCGCCTCCCCCTGGCCGCCCAGCAGGGCGCGCCACAGCACCAGGCGCTTGCGCAGCACCTCGGCGGCATCCTGGGCGAGCGTCTGGGCTTCCCCGCCGACCCCGGTGATCATGTCGAGCGCATTGCCGATGGTGCCGACAATGCCGCCAAGGTCATGGCACAGGCGCAGACCGACCAGGCGCGCCAGGTTCAGGTCGGCGGTGGGCGGCAGCGTCATGGTCCTGGCGTCCCTTGCGTCATGGCGGCGAACGGTATCCTCTGCGGTCATTGACGCCACATTAGCGCCGGGACCGTGAGCGCGACCATCGAACCAGGCATGCGAGTCCGCCTCCCGGCACATCCCGAATGGGGAATCGGGCAGGTGCAGTCTGTGGCGGGGCATCGCATCACGGTCAACTTCGAACATGCCGGCAAGGTGCTGATCAACGCCGCCGTGGTTGAACTTGAGATCGAGGAGGATGTCCGGCGTTGAGCAGCCTTTCCGAGACGGCGTGGTCGGTGCTGGCCGACTGGCGCCTGCTGGCGGCCGTGCTGGCGACCGCCGTCGCCGGCGTGATGCGCGGTTATTCCGGCTTCGGCACGGCGGTGATCCTGGCCCCGGTCTATTCCCTGCTGTGGGGCCCGCGCGCCGGGGTGCCGGTGATGCTGCTGATGGAACTGGTGGTCTCCGTGCAACTGCTGCCCTCCGCCATGAAGGAAGCGGACCGGCGCGTGGTGCTGCCGCTGGGCGGCGCGGCCGCGATCGCGACGCCACTGGGCGCGTGGATCCTGTTCACCGTGGATGGGGAGGTGCTGCGCCGCTTCATCGGCGGCTTCGTTCTGGTGTTCGGCCTGCTGCTGATGTCGGGCTGGCGCTATCACGGGTCCCGCCCGCTCGGGCTCAACATCGCGATCGGCACGGTGGCGGGGCTGCTCAAGGGCTCGACCGGGATGAGCGGGCCGCCGGTCATCCTGTACCTGCTGGCCGGGCTGGAGGAAGCGAAGCGCCACCGGGCCAACCTGATCATGTTCTTCGCCACCATCGCCATCGTGTCGGTGATCGTGCCGATCCTGGGCGGGCTGGTGGATCTGACCGCCTTGCTGCGGCTGGCGGTGGTGCTGCCGGTCATGGCGCTGACGGTGCCGCTGGGGGCACGGCTGTTCCATGTGGTGCCGGTCAGCCTGTACCGCCCCTTCGCCATGGGGGTGCTGCTGGTCGCCGGCGGGCTAGCACTGTTCGGGTAACGGATGTCGCTCTCGAAAATGAGAGGCGCGGGCGTAGCCTCCACCGCGGCCGGCCAGGGCCGGCTGAAAGGGAGGAACCCATGCCCCACTACATCAGCCAGTGGTCCTTCACGGCAGCGCAGGTGAAGGCGCTGGTCGACAATCCCCAGGACCGCGAATCCGCCGCACGCCAGTTGGTCGAGGCCTTCGGCGGCCGCCTGCTCTGCTACTTCTTCAAAATCGGCGAGCGCGACGGCCTGCTCATCTCCGAATTCCCCGACAATGAGAGTGCGGTCGGCTGCACCATGCGCGCCGGCGCCTCCGGCGCCTTCGCGGCCTTCGAAAGCCGCGCCCTCCTGACCTCGACGGAAGCGCAGCAGGCGATGCAGAAGGCCAAGACCACATCCGTGGCCTATCGCCCGCCAAGCGGCTGACGCATCGCCCTCGGGCCCCGGGGCGGCGCTGCCTGCCCCGGGGTGCCGATGGGGGCTTGCGGCAACGGGGCCTCAGGCCCCAAATCCCGTCCATGCAGGACCTTGATCCTTCCACCAAAAGCCTGATCGACCCCTTCGGCAGGGCGGTGACCTATCTGCGCGTCTCGGTGACGGATCGTTGCGACCTCCGCTGCGTCTACTGCATGGCGGAGGACATGACCTTCCTGCCGAAGAAGGAAATTCTGACCCTCGAGGAGCTGGACCGGCTCTGCGGCGCCTTCATCGGCCTGGGCACCGACAAG
Organism: Roseomonas sp. CAU 1739; assembly: GCF_039839775.1. Classification (NCBI taxonomy): domain Bacteria; kingdom Pseudomonadati; phylum Pseudomonadota; class Alphaproteobacteria; order Acetobacterales; family Roseomonadaceae; genus Roseomonas; species Roseomonas sp. CAU 1739. The sequence goes on along the minus strand of NZ_JBDOQQ010000005.1, from coordinate 222,578 downwards.
ATCCGCCTGACCGGCGGGGAGCCGCTGGTGCGCAAGGGGATGATGACTTTGGTGCGCAGCCTTGGCGCACGGATCGGCGCCGGCGGGCTGCGCGAGTTGACGGTCACCACCAACGGCACGCAACTGACGAAGATGGCGGGCGACCTTTATGCGGCCGGCGTGCGCCGCATCAACGTGTCGATGGACACGCTGGACCCAGGCGTATTCGCCGCGATCACCCGCTGGGGGAAGATCGAGCAGACGCTGGACGGCATCTTCGCGGCCAAGGCGGCCGGGCTCGCGGTGAAGATCAATGCCGTGGCGCTGAAGGGCGTGAACGAGGACGAATTCGACCGCATGGTCGCCTGGTGCGGCGAGCACGGCTTCGACCTCTGCCTGATCGAGACCATGCCGCTGGGTGACATCGGCGGCGACCGCACCGACCAGTACCTGCCGCTGTCGCTGGTCCGGTCGCGCCTGCGCCAGACCTGGACGCTGACCGACACCGACTACGCGACCGGCGGCCCCGCCCGCTACGTCACGGTGAAGGAAACCGGCGGGCGGATCGGCTTCATCACGCCGATGACCCATAATTTCTGCGAATCCTGCAACCGCGTTCGGCTGACCTGCACGGGCACGCTGTTCATGTGCCTCGGCCAGGATGATGCCGCGGAATTCCGCGAATTGCTGCGCGACCCTTCGGTGGATGATGCCGCGCTGGCCCAGGCCATCCGCGAAGCCATCACGCGCAAGCCGAAGGGCCATGACTTCGTGATCGACCGCCGGCACCAGCGCCCGGCCGTCGCGCGCCATATGTCCATGACAGGCGGCTGAGATGCTTCAGGGTCTGGTCGACAAACTGACGATCCCCGGCCTGCCCCCCTGGGTCGGCCTCGTCCTGCTGGCTGCGATCGCGGTGACGATCCTCGCCTTCCTGGCCATGCCTTTCGCCGTCTTCGGCGTGAAGTCGCGGCTGGAGGCGATCGAGGCCGAACTGGCCGACCTGCGCGTGGAAATCCGCACCCTGGTCCGGCAAGGCCCAGGCAGCGCCGCGGCGCGGGCTCCGGTCGAGGTGGACTACGTCAGCCCACCCAGCCGCGCCGCGCCCCGCCCACCGGAGGTCGAACCGCGCATCGCGGCACCGGTGCCGCCCCCGCCCGCGAAGCCGCGTGGCGGCCGCGCGGAACCGCGGCTGGATTGGCCGAAGGCGGATCGGGGGGCGTGAGCGGCCGAACGCGGCCAGAGAGGGGCGTCGCCCCTCCCCGGACCTCACCCCACCAAAGGCCTAAGAGGCTGTTTGGAAAGTCCGGCACCGACGCAACCACGCTCCCCCTTCAGCCCGATGCCCCGCATCGGGCCGCGAGCGCACAGCGCGACCGCGCCCAAACCAACCGCCTGCCCCGGCGCACCAGTGCAGGGCGCGAAGGCAAGCGGCCCGGATGGGCCGCGCCCGCCGTCTGAGGGATAAAAAACGTGCGCGTCTCCGTCATCCAGATGAACCAGGGCAGCGACAAGGCTGCCAATCTCGACCAGGCGCGCCGGCTGGTCGAAGCGGCGATCGAGGCCGATCGCCCCGGCCTCGTCACCCTGCCCGAGACCTGGACCAACCTCGGCGGCGGGCGCGAATCGCGGCGCGCCGCCGCGGAGATCCTGCCCACGCCCGGTGCGGAGGGCGGCGCGGCCTATGAGATGCTGCGCGGCCTGGCACGCACGCATGGCATCACGGTGCATGGCGGGTCGATCATCGAGGATGGCGGCGAGAAACTGTTCAACACGACGCTGGTCTTCGGCCCGGACGGCAGCGAGATCGCGCGCTACCGCAAGATCCACCTGTTCGACATCACCGCCCCGGACGGCACCGGCTACAAGGAAAGCGCGCTGTATGGTGGCGGGTCGGACCTCGCCTTCTTCGAGGCCGGCGGCATCCGCTTCGCCTGCACCATCTGCTACGACATCCGCTTTCCGGAACTGTACCTCACGCTGCGCCGCATGGGCGCGGAAGCGATCCTGGTGCCATCCAACTTCACGCTGCAGACCGGCAAGGATCATTGGGAAGCGCTGCTGCGCGCCCGCGCCATTGACAGCCAATGCTGGATGATCGCCGCGGCATCCTACGGCAATTACGACGAACGCGGCGCGACCCGCAGCGTCTATGGCCACTCGCTGATCGCCGATCCCTGGGGGCATGTGGTGGCCAAGTGCAGTGACGGCATCGGCTGGGCCACGGCGCGGATCGACCCGAAGGTGACCGCGCGGGTGCGCGCGGGCATGCCGCTCGAGGAACACCGCGACGCCGCCCGCGCCTGGCGCGCCAAGGCGGGGTCGTGAAGCTCGCCATCCTCGCGGCACAGAACGAGGCGGCGCGCGCGGCACAGGCGGCGCTGGCAGCGCGCTACAGCACCGCCGAGCCCGACAGCGCCGATGTCGTCGTCGCCCTGGGCGGCGACGGCTTCATGCTGGAGACGCTGCACCGGTTCCTCGGCCGTGGCATGCCGGTCTATGGCATGCATCGCGGCTCGGTTGGCTTCCTGATGAACGACTATGCCGAGGACGACCTGCCCACGCGCATCGCTGCCGCCCAGGCCACGACCGTGCACCCGCTGCGCATGCGCGCGATCTCGAATGGTTGCACGCCGGTCGAAGCGCTGGCGATCAACGAGGTTTCCCTGCTGCGCGAGAGCCGCCAGGCGGCGAAGATCCGCATCCTGATCGACGGCCGCGAGCGCCTGGCGGAGTTGATCTGCGACGGCATCCTGGTCAGCACGCCGGCGGGCAGCACGGCCTACAACCTGTCCGCCCATGGGCCGATCGTGCCGCTGACGGCGAACCTGCTGCCGCTGACGCCGATTTCCGCCTTTCGCCCGCGGCGCTGGCGCGGCGCCCTGCTGCCGGCGGATGTCGAGGTGGTGTTCGAGATCCTGGAACGCGACAAGCGCCCGGTCGCCGCGGTCGCCGACTACACCGAGGTGCGCGACGTGTCCCGCGTCGAGGTGCGGGAGGCGCGCGACGTGGTGCTGACCCTGCTGTTCGACCCCGACCACGGGCTGTCGGAACGCATCATCGCGGAACAGTTCACGGTGTGATGAGGAGGTCGGGCGTGCCTCAGGCGCCGGTCCACACATCCGGGCGCCTGGGTTGCGCGCCATGCGCTGGCGCGTCTGGACCCGCCGGATGCCAACGCGTGGTCGCGCCTTGCGCTCGCGCCCCGGGGCACCGCCTTGGGGCCACGGCGTTGGCGGCGGGGCGGCAAGGTTGATCCCCGGCCGTGGCATCTCCGATCGCACCTTGTTCTGGGGAATCGCCACCACCCAGTTGATCGGCTGGGGCACGTTGCATGTCCCCTTCCCGCTGCTGGTCGCCCCGATCGAGGCGGAAATGGGCTGGTCGCGCGTGCTGCTGAACGGCGCCTATACGGCGGGCCTGCTCTCGGCAGGCATCGCCGCGGTGCCGGCCGGGCGCTGGCTGGACCGGCACGGGCCGCGCGCGATGATGGGCCTGGGCGCGGCCGCCGCCGTGCCGCTGCTGCTGGCGATGAGCCTGGTGCAGCAGCCGGTCGCCTTCATCCTCATCTGGATCCTGCTCGGGCTGGTCCAGGCGATGACCCTGTGGGGCACCGCCATGGCCGTGGTGGTGGCCGAGGCACGCGACATGACGCGAACCGTCACCGCCATCACCTTCGTCACCGGCTTCACCGTGACGATCTTCATCCCGCTGACCGATGCGTTGATCTCGCAGTTCGGGTGGCGCGGTGCGCTGCAGGCGTTGGCGGGGCTGCAGGTGGTCGGCGCCATCCTGACCGCGCTGACCCTGCGGCAGGCCAGGGGGCCGGCGCGCGGCGCGGTGCGGGCGGGCGGGCCGGGACTGTGGATGCGCCTGCACGAGCCGGCCTTCCTTGGGCTGGCGCTGTGTTTCGCCGCGCATGCCTTCATCGGCACTGGCCTCGCGGCGCATCTGATCCCGCTGCTGCGCGAACGCGGCTGGCCGGAGGCGACCGTCCTCCTGCTCGCCGCCGCGCATGGTCCGGGCCAGGTGGCGGCGCGGGCCTTGCTGTTCGCCGCCGGGCGACGGGTGACGATGCGTGCGGTCGGCCGCTTCGCCACGGCGCTGCTGCCCGTGGCCATGCTGGCGCTGGCGGCCGGGCCGGCCAGCCTGGCGCTGACCATGGTCTTCGCCCTGTGCTGGGCGGTGGCCGACGGGCTGCTGACCATCGTGCGCACCGCCGGCGCCGCCGAAATCCTGGGGCGGGAGGGTTTCGGCGCCATCTCGGGCGCGCTGTCGGCGGTGGCGGTGCTGCCACGCACAGCCGCACCGCTGTTGATCGCGCTGGTCTGGGATGATGCGGGCGACTACGGGCCGGTGCCCTGGCTGCTGGCTGGCGTCGGGCTGCTGGCGGCCGCCGGCTTCATCGCCTCAGCCCGGGCGCGCCCCTGATACGGGCAAGCCTCTCGGCTGACCCCGTCTCAGGGACGTTGATTCAGTAAAGCCGCCCCACCCAGCCCCGCGCCCCATGCCAGCGGCATGCGACCTTGAACCGTGCCGAGGCCGCGCATGCGGCCCGCTGGCCATCCGGCAAAAGCCAAGCAAACCGGGGGTTTGCGCCCGGCGTTTGAAGGTTGGACAACACGGCGGATACCAGCGGTCGAGGAATTCGGCCGGTGGCATCAGCCCGCGACGTAGAGGAAATCGGTCGGCGACAGCGTCTCGACTTGGCGGTAGCCGAGGTCCCGCATTGCCGCATCACCCGATTCATATTCGCCCTGCCTGGGGCGCAATTCGATCCAGACCATCGGCCGCAGCCGCCGGATGGTCGCGCGCGCGCCCTGCAGCATCGGGATCTGGTTGCCCTCGACGTCGATCTTCAGGAAGTCCAGCCGCTCGAGGCAGAGCGCATCAATGGTCGTGACCCGGTAGCCCGAACCGGCATCGAGGTCGAAGCGCGACGCGGCGATGTTGCCGACGCCGAAGGCCGCGAGGCTGCCGCGACCTTCCTGGGCGCCGAGTGCCGCATTGTGGCAATGCACATTCGCCAGCCGGTTCAACGCGACGTTGCGCTCCAGGATGGCGAAGATGGTGCGCAGCGGCTCGAAGGCGTGGATTTCCGCCGCGCCGCAGACCAGGCCGAAGAACAGCGTGTGGTTGCCGATATTCGCCCCGGCATCGACGATGACCGAACCCGGCGCGATGTGCGGCTGCACGCGGCGCAGCAGGGCCTGTTCGAACAGGCTGGCAGAAGCGAGGATGTGCCGCTGCACCATGTCGGTGGTGGCGTAGGGGAGATACATCCGGAAGGTCGTGTCGAAGACCGGAAATTCCAGAATCCGCTCGGGGCCGAGCGCCTGGTACAGCGTCGCGACCCGCAGGTCTTCGAGCTTGCGGTTCATGGCCTTGAACGATGCGGCAAGGTCGTCGGACATGCGGGCGGCCTGCTCCTGGGGTTTCAGGCGCCGCGGGCGTGACGGCGCCGCGCGCCGGCCGGCGGACCAGGGTGCCGCGGCCGGTGGATCATGCGGCGTCGTTGAGGTGGCATGCGCTGCGCTGGCCCGGCGCGACTTCCTTGAGTTCCGGCTTCTCGACGCGGCAGCGTTCCATCGCATGCGGGCAGCGCGGATGGAAATGGCAGCCCGGCGGTGGGTTCAGCGGCGACGGGATTTCTCCCTTCACCACCGAGAAGGCGCGCTTGCGGCTGTCGATGCGCGGCACGGATGCCAGCAGCGACTTGGTGTAAGGGTGGTTCGGGCTGGCGAACACCGTCTCGGAGGGCGCTTCCTCGACCACCCGGCCGAGATACATGATCACCACGCGGTCGGAGATGTGTTCCACCACGCCGAGGTCATGGCTGATGAACAGGTAGGTGAGGTCGAGTTCCGAGCGCAGGCGGATGAACAGGTTCAGGATCTGCGCCTGGATCGACACGTCGAGCGCCGCCACCGCCTCGTCGCAGACGATGAAGTCCGGCTTCACCGCCAGCGCGCGGGCGATGCCGATGCGCTGGCGCTGGCCGCCCGAGAACTGGTGCGGGTAGCGGCGCTTGAAAGCGGGGTCGAGGCCGGCGCGGCGCATCTGCTCATCGACATAGGCGTCGTAGCCCGCACGGGTGACGATGCCGTGGACCAGCGGCGCTTCGCCGACGATGTCGGCAACCTTCATGCGGGGGTTCAGCGAGGCGTAGGGATCCTGGAAGATCATCTGCGTGCGCAGCTTCATCTCCCGCGCATCGGCCGAGTTGCGGTTCAGCAGGTCGATGCCGTCGCGCAGGATGCGCCCATCCGATGGCGGCAGGATGCCGGCGACCATGCGGCCCAGCGTGGACTTGCCGCAGCCGGATTCGCCGACCAGGCCGACCACCTCCCCCTTGCGGATGGTCAGGTCGACATTGTCCACCGCGTGGACGATCTCCTCGCGGATATTGGCGCCAAGGCGCTTGGCGATGCGGCCGGCGAAGTCGAGCTTCTTCTCGAAGCGACGGGAGATGCCGCGCAGCTCCACCATCGGCTCGCCGTCGCCCAGCGCCCTGCGGGCCGTGGTCATGGCTTCGCTCATGCCGCCTGCTCCGCGGGTTCGTTCATCGGGCGGAAGCAGCGCACATCGCGCCCCGGGGCAAGTTCGCGGATCTCGGGCTCGCTCATGCAAACCTCGGCGGCGCGCGGGCAGCGGCTGCGGAAGGCGCAGCCGGGCGGCAGGTTGAGCAGCGAGGGCGTCATGCCGGGGATCTGCCGCAGCGGCTCGCCGCGCTTGTTGCGCGACGGCACGGAGCCGATCAGGCCGAAGGTATAGGGGTGCAGCGGCGCGTCCAGCACCTCGGACACCGCGCCCTTCTCCACGATGCGTCCGGCATACATCACCGCGACCTCGTCGGCGAGGCCGGCGACGACCGACAGGTCGTGGGTGATCCAGATCAGGGAGGTGCCGGTGGTGGTGGCGAGTTTCTGCACCTCGGCCAGGATCTGCCCCTGGATGGTGACGTCGAGCGCGGTGGTCGGTTCGTCCGCCACGATCAGGTCGGGTTCGTGCAGCAGCGCGATGGCGATCGCCACGCGCTGGCGCATGCCGCCGGAGAACTGGTGCGGATAGGATTTCAGCCGTTCGTCCGGGGACGGGATGCCGACCATGCCGAGCGTGTCGCGGGCGCGCTGGCGGGCTTCTTCCCGGCTGACCTTCTTGTGGGCGAGCACCGTCTCGATCATCTGGGTATCGACGCGCAGGACCGGGTTCAGCGTCATCATCGGGTCCTGGAAGATCATCGCGATGCGATTGCCCCGCAGGTCGCGCATCTCCTCCTCGGACATCTTCGCGAGGTCGCGGCCCTGGAACAGGATCTGCCCGCCGACGATGCGGCCCGGCGCATCGACCAGACCCAGGACGGAGAACCCCGTCACGGTCTTGCCCGACCCGGATTCACCCACCAGGCCAAGCACCTTGCCGCGCTGGATCGAGAAGGAGACGTCGTCCACCGCCTTCACCACGCCGCCGCGGGTGAAGAAATGGGTCCGCAGGTTGCGGACTTCGAGTGTCGGCGTTGCCATGGTCACTTCTTGAGCCGGGGGTTCAGCACGTCGCGCAGCTGGTCACCGACCAGGTTGATCGAGACGATGGTGATGAGGAGGGCGATGCCCGGATAGAAGCTGATCCAGTACTTGCCGGACAGCATGTACTCGTAGCCATTGGCGATCAGCAGCCCCAGCGAGGGCTCGGTGATCGGCACGCCTAGGCCGAGGAAGGACAGCGTCGCCTCCAGCGCGATGGCGCGCGCCACCTGCATGGTGGCGATGACGATCAGCGGCGGCAGGCAGTTCGGCAGCAAATGGCGGAACAGGATGCGGTGCGTCGGCAGCGCGAGGCATTGCGCGGCCTCGATGTATTCGCGCCGGCGTTCGACCAGCGCCGTGCCGCGCACGGTGCGCGCGTAATACGCCCATTCCACGATCACGAGCGCGATGACCACGTTCATCACGCCCTTGCCGAGGAAGGCGAGGATCATCAGCGCGACCAGGATCGACGGGAAGGACAGTTGCAGGTCGACGAGGCGCATGATGACCGTATCGGTCCGCCCGCCCACATAGGCGGCGAGCAGCCCGAGCGTCGCGCCGACCACGCAGGCGATCAGCGCCGAGCCGGCGCCGACCGTGAGCGAAATGCGCAGGCCGTACATGATGCCCGACATCATGTCGCGGCCCTGATCGTCGGTGCCGAGCCAATAGGTGAAGCCCGCCCCGCCCACCGTGCCGGGTTCCATCCGCCCGTCCATGATGTCGAGCTGGGCGAGGTCGTACGGATTCTGCGGCGCAATCCACGAGGCGAAGATGGCGATCAGGGCGATGATCGTGATGACGACCAACCCGAACAACGCGATCTTCGACTCACAGAATTCCGAGGCGAAGCGCCGGAACGGCGTCTCCACCTTGTCCTGGCGCGGGGCTGCGGGGGCGACCCCGCCGATGACAGCCTGGCTCATGTGCCCTTGCTCTCCAGCCTGACGCGCGGATCCAGCATCGAATAGGTCAAATCCACCACCAGGTTGATGGTGATGAACATCAGCACGATGATCATCAGGTAGGCGACGATCACCGGCCGGTCGAGCACGTTGATGCTGTCGATGATCAGCTTGCCCATGCCCGGCCAGGCGAAGACGCTTTCCGTCACCACCGAGAAGGCGATGGTCGAACCGAGTTCCAACCCGACCACGGTGACCACCGGGATCAGGATGTTCTTGAACACGTGCACGAAGGTCACGCGCGCCGGGGACAGGCCCTTGGCGCGGGCGAACTTCACGTAGTCCATCAGCATCGTCTCGCGCACGCCGGCCCGTGTCAGGCGGATCACGAGGCTGATCTTGAACAGCGCGAGGTTGACCGCCGGCATGACCATGTGCGCGAGGCCGTCACTGGTCAGCCATGACCATTGCAACCCGGAACTGCACGGCGTCAGCCCGATGAAGCCCATCACCGAGCAGGTCTCCCCGCGCCCGGTCGAGGGCAGCCAGCCGAGTTGCACGGCGAAGACCATGATCAGCATCAGCCCGACCCAGAAGGTCGGCAGCGAGAAGCCGAGGATCGAACCCGCCATGATGGTCTTGCTGCCCGCCGAATTCGGCCGCAGCCCGGCATAGAGCCCGAGCGGCAGGCCGATCAGCAGCGCCAGGAAGGTCGCCCCGAAGGCCAGTTCCAGTGTGGCCGGCATGCGTTGCAGGATCAGCTTCAGCGCGGGTTCGTTGAACACGAAGGACCGGCCGAGATTGCCCTGCACCGCATTGCCCAGGAACACCAGGTATTGTTCCCAAAGCGGCAGGTCGAGCCCGAGGGCACGGATGGCGCGCTCGCGCTCGATCTGGTCGGCATCCGGGCTGATCAGGATCTCGACCGGATCGCCGATGGCATAGACGCCGACGAAGACGATGAGAGACATCGCCAGCACGACGAACAGGGCCTGGATCAGGCGCCGCACAAGATAGACGGTCATCGGCGGCGCCCCCCCTTACGTCAGCGTGCGGCCGGGCGCAGATCCTGCGCGCGGGTCAGTTCGTCGTTGCGCGCGGTGAATTCGAAGCCGCGGCGCGTGCCCCAGATGTTGGTCTGGATGTGCAGCGGCACCACGCCGACATCCTGCATGGCGATGCGCATGGCATCGACCACCAGCCGCTCGCGCTTCGCCTCATCCAGTTCGGACAGCGACTGTTCGAGCAGTCCGTCCACCTGGGGGTTGGAATAACGCCCGCGATTGGACGCACCCCAGCCGCGATCGCGGTTCACCGTTGCGAGGATGTTGCGCAGGGGATGCGATCCATCCGGGTTCGACCCCCAGCCGATCAGGAAGGCGGAATATTCCGCACGGCCGGCGCGGCCGACGAAGGTGGTCCAGGGCTGCGCCTCGACCGCCGTGCGGACGCCGATGCGCGTCCACATCTGGCCGACCGCCTGGATGATGCGCGAATCGTTGATGTAGCGGTCGTTCGGCCCATTCAACTGGATGCGGAAGCCGTTCGGATAACCGGCTTCGGCCAGCAGCCGCTTGGCCCCGTCGGGGTCGTAGGCGGGTGCCGGCAGATCGGAGACGAAGCCGAACACGCCTTCGGGCAGGAACTGGTTGGCCGGCACCGCCGCACCTTCCATGATGCGGTCCACGATGGCGCGGCGGTCGATCGCCATCGACAGCGCGCGGCGCACGCGCACATCCTGCAGCGGGTTGCGACCCAGCGGCTGGCCGTTGTTGTCGGTGACGAAGGGCGAGTTCTCATTCGCCGGGCGGGCGAAATCCAGGCCGAGGAAGATCAGCCGCAGCCCCACCGTCTCCGCCAGCCGCACATTGGCGTTGCGCCGCAGGTTGGTCAGGTCGGAGGTCGGCACCTGGTCGATCAGGTCGACGTCACCGGCCAGCAGCGCCGCGGTGCGCGCGGCGTCATTGGTGACCATGCGGTAGTTGATGCGCTGGAATGGCGCGCGCTCACCCCAGTATCCGTCGAAGCGCTCGAACTCGATGCGATCGCCGTTGCGATGGGACACGGCGCGATAGGGACCGGTGCCGACCGCGGCGCGCAGCGCGTTGAAATCCTCGGTCGTCGCGGTTTCGCTGGCTTCCTTGTCGATGATGCGGACATTGGTCATGTCCAGCGGCAGCAACGGGTAAGGCTCCGCGGTATGGAAACGGATGGTCAGCGGATCGACGATCTCGATGCGCGTGATCGGCCGCGCATAGGCGGCGTAGGAGGATGGGCTGTTCGGCACGTTCGGCAGGCGGCCGATGGTGAAGGCGACGTCATCGGCGGTGAAGGCGTTGCCGTTGTGGAAGCGGACATTCGGCCGAAGCTTGAATTCCCACACCGTCGGTTCGACCGCGCGCCATTCCGTGGCGAGGCCCGGGATCATGCGCGCGCGGTCATCGGTGTTGATCAGCCGGTCGAAGATGGTGTCCGACACAGCGTTGTTCGGCGACAGCTGATGGTAATGCGGGTCGATCGACGTCACCGGCGCACCGACAGCGATCGTCGCGGTCTGCGCCGCGGCCTGACCGGCCGCAATGGCGAAAACAACTGTCGCGATGGCAGAAACGGCGGCCCGGCACCGCGCAACATTCGCCTTCATTCTTTGCCTCCCGACGGCCTGCAAGAAGCCGTGTTGTAGCAGCCCGCCAACAGGGCCGCTAGGCTCGCGCCGGATACTATAACGAAGCCGGAGACCCGATCATGACCCGCCTGACCATGCGGCGCGCAGCCATTGCCTCGGCCCTGACCATCGCCGTCGCCGGGCCCGCCGCCGCCCAGACCCTGACCATCGGCATCGGCGGGTCGCCCACCTCGCTCGACCCGCATTTCTACAATGCGTCGCCGAACAGCAGCCTGACGCAGCACCTGTTCGACTCGCTGGTGGAACGCGACGCGCAGGCGCGGCTGCAGCCGATGCTGGCGGAATCCTGGCGCGCAATCGAACCGACCGTGTGGGAGTTCAAGCTGCGCCCGGGCGTGAAGTGGCATGACGGGCGCGACTTCACCGCCGACGACGTCGCCTTCACCATCGAGCGCGTGCCGACCGTGCGCAACAGCCCCGGTTCCTTCGCCGGGCTGATCCGTGCCATCACCCGCGTCGAGGTGGTGGACCCGACCACGATCCGCTTCCACACCGCCTCCCCGCATCCGCTGCTGCCGATCGAGCTCGCCTCGATCCAGATCATCTCCCGCCACGCCGGCACGGGAGCGGAGACGGAGCAGTACAATTCGGGCCAGGCCGCGATCGGCACGGGTCCGTACCGGCTATCCGCCTATCGCTCCGGCGACCGGACTGAGTTCACGCGCAACGACGCCTATTGGGGCGGGGCGCAGCCCTGGTCGCGCGTGTCCTATCGCTTCATCGCCAATGACGCGGCACGCACCGCCGGGCTGCTGGCGGGCGATGTCGACCTGATCGACCAGGTGCCGTCCACCGACCTCGCCCGGCTGCGCCGCGAGCAGCGCGTCAACGTGTTCGAGATCCAGGGCCTGCGGCTGATCTACCTGATCCCCGACTATTCCCGCCCCGACAACCCGGTCTGGGTGACCGACAACAACGGCCAGCCGCTGGCACGCAACCCGTTCCACGACATTCGCGTCCGCCGCGCCATGTCCATCGGGATCGATCGCGCGGCCCTGGCCGAACGCGTGATGGAAGGCACCGCACGCCCGACCGGGCAATGGCTGCCGCAGGGCGCCTTCGGCTACAACCCGGACGTCCCGGTGCCGGCGCATGATCCGGAGGGTGCGCGCCGCCTGCTCGCCGAGGCCGGCTTCCCGCAAGGTTTCCGCATCACCCTGTCCTGCCCCAATGACCGCTACCCCAACGATGCGCGCACCTGCCAGGCGGTAGCGCAGATGTGGACGCGCATCGGCGTGCGCACGGAAGTCCAGGCGCTGCCCTGGGCGACCTTTTCCGCCCGCACCGCGCGGCAGGAGTTCAACATGCGCATGGGCGGCTGGGGCAGCGTGACCGGCGAGGCGTCCTACATGCTGGTCAACATCTTCGGCACCTATGACCGCGAACGTCGCCGCGGTGCGGCGAATTCGTCCCGCTGGTCGAGCGCTGCGCTCGACACCCTGACCGAACGCGCCGCCGCGACGCTGGATGACGAGCAGCGCGAGACGATGCTGCGCGAGGCGGTGCGCATGGTCGCGGTCGATGATGTCGCGATGCTGCCGCTGTTCCAGCTGGTGAACTTCTGGGCGGCGCGGCGCGGCATCACCTATGACGCGCGGATGGATGAGCGCACCACGGCGATGGGGGCGCGTCCGGCGCCGTGACGTGACTTGGAGAGGGGCGCCGCCCCTCTCCAGACCTCACCCCGCCAAAGGCCCGAGGCCTTTGGAAACCGTTACCTGGTGCCCGGCGCGAGGGGGCCACAGCCCTTTGACGGGGCTTTGCTCCGCGTCAGGCCGCCAGCTTCAGCCCGATGATGCCCGCGAGAATCAGGCCAACGCAGGCCAGGCGCATCGGCGTCGCCGCCTCCCCGAACAGCAGAACCCCGAGCACCACGGTTCCCACCGTGCCGATGCCTGTCCAGATCGCGTAGGCTGTTCCGAGCGGCAGGGTTCTCAGCGCAAGTCCGAGCAATATTAGGCTGACGATCATGCTCGCCACCGTCAGCGCCGTCGGCAGCGGGCGGCTGAAGCCATCGGTGTATTTCAGACCGACCGCCCAGCCGATCTCCGACAGTCCGGCACCCAGAAGATAAAGCCAACCCATCACAGGTCCCCTTCGGTCCTGTGGCAGGGTCGTCCCCACCGTTTCGGCATGACGCGCCGGGGTCGTCCCCGGCCGGTGATGCCGGCAGAGCCGACATCTCAAACTTGGTTTCGTGCGCGGCCGCCCCACCAGCCCCGCGCACCATGCCGGCGAACGCGCCGGCATGAAGCATCAGCCCTGCCGTGCCGCCACGAAGCGCTCCAGCCAATGGATGGTGTAGTCGCCCGACTGGAATTCCGGATCGTCCATCACCGCCTGGTGCAGCGGCAATGTCGTGCGGATGCCGGCCACCACCATCTCGTTCAGCGCGCGGCGCATGCGCGCGATGGCTTCTGGACGCGACGGCGCGTGCACCACCAGCTTGGCGACCAGGCTGTCGTAGTGCGGCGGCACAGTATAGCCGGAATACAGCGCGCTATCGACCCGCACGCCGAGCCCACCCGGCGCGTGATAGGTGTTCACCCGCCCCGGGCTCGGCGCGAAGGTCTCGGGATCCTCGGCGGTGATGCGGCATTCGATCGCGTGGCCGCCGAAGACGATGTCCTTCTGCGTGTAGCCGAGCCGCTCGCCCGCCGCGATGCGGATCTGTTCCTTCACCAGGTCGATGCCGCAGACCATCTCGGTCACGGGGTGTTCGACCTGCAGGCGGGTGTTCATCTCGATAAAGGCGAACTGCCCGTCCTGCCACAGGAATTCCAGCGTGCCGGCGTTACGGTAGCCGAGCTTCGACAGCCCCGCGGTGACGCGCGCGCCCAGCTCCTCGCGATCGGCCGCGGTCAGCACCGGGCTGCCGGCTTCCTCGACCAGTTTCTGGTGACGACGCTGCAGGGAACAGTCGCGCTCGCCGAAATGCACGACATTGCCGTGGGAGTCGGCCAGCACCTGCAATTCGATGTGGCGCGGCCGGTCGAGATACTTCTCCAGATAGACGCTGTCGTCGCCGAAGGCCGACTTCGCCTCGGTCCGCGCCACGCGCCAGGCTTCCTCGATCTCGGACGCGTCGCGCGCCACCTTCATGCCGCGCCCACCGCCGCCGGCGGCGGCCTTGATCAGCACGGGGTATTTGATCTGCTCGGCAATGGCGCGCGCTTCCTCAAGCGATCCCAGCGCGCCGGGGGAACCGGGCACCAGCGGCACGTCCAGCCGGCGCATCGCATCCTTGGCGGCGATCTTGTCGCCCATCATGCGGATGTGGTCGGGCGATGGGCCGATGAACTTCAGGCCATGCGCCTCGACCATCTCGGCGAAGCGGGCGTTTTCCGACAGGAAGCCGTAGCCGGGATGCACCGCATCGGCGCCGGTGATGGTCGCCGCCGATAGGATGGCGGCGACGTTGAGATAGCTGTCGCGCGCGGCCGGCGGGCCGATGCACACGCTCTCATCCGCCAGGCGCACATGCATGGCCGTCGCGTCGGCCGTGGAATGCACGGCGACGGTGCGGATGCCCATCTCCTGGCAGGCGCGATGGACGCGCAGCGCGATCTCGCCACGATTGGCGATCAGGACCTTGCCGAACATCAGGCGCGCCCCGCCCCGGTGACTGTCACGGGACTCATTCGATGATGATCAGCGGCTCGCCGTATTCGACCGGCATGCCGCTCTCGATCAGGATGCGGGTGACGGTGCCGGCGCGCGGGGCCTTGATCTGGTTGAAGGTCTTCATCGCCTCGATCAGCAGCACGGTCTGGCCCTGCGTCACCTTGGCGCCGACGGTGACGAATTGCGCGGCACCGGGTTCGGGCGCCAGATAGGCAACGCCCACCATGGGGCTGACCACCGCGCCGGGATGGTCGGCATCGAGCGTCGCCGCGATGGGGGCTGCTGCAGCCGGCAAGGCCATCGGCGCGGGCGCCGCGACCTGGGCCACCACCGGTGCCGCGATGACACCTTGGCGCACCACGCGCAGGCGCGATTCGCCATCCACCAGTTCGATCTCTGTCAGGTCGGTCTCACGCAGGATCTGCGCCAGCTCGCGGATCGCGTTGGCGTCGAATTGGATGAAGTTGCCCATTATTCCTCGTCCTGCTCGACCAGGTCCGCCATGGCGCGCATGGCGAGCGCATAGCCCGTCACGCCCAGCCCGCAGATCACCCCGGTCGCCGCCTTGGAGATGAAGCTGTGATGCCGGAATTCCTCCCGGCGATGGATGTTGGTGATGTGGACCTCGATCACCGGCACCTCGACGGTCAGCAGCGCGTCCATGACCGCGATGGAGGTGGTGGTGTAGCCCGCCGGGTTGATGATGATGCCCGCGGCGCGGCCACGGCATTCCTGCACCCAGGTCACCAGTTCCCCTTCGGAATTGGTCTGGCGGAAATCGATGGCCAGGCCGAATTCCTCCGCCGTCTCGGCGCACAGGGCCTCGACGTCGTCCAGCGTGGCGGTGCCGTATTTCTCCGGCTCGCGAACGCCAAGCATGTTCAGGTTCGGGCCGTTCAGCACGGCGATCAGTGGGGGTGTCACGGGCGATTCCCGCCAAAATGGGGTTGGACGGGCTAGCACGGGGGGTTTGCGGGGGGCAAGCCGGAGGGCACCCCAGCCATGCAGGGCCCCGGCTTGCCGCGACCCCTGCCCTTCGCCACATTCCATGCCAGCATGTCCAAGACCATCGCCATCACCGTGAACGGGGAAGCGCGGGAGATCGCGGCCGGCGAAAGCCTCGCCGCCCTGCTCCGCGCCATCGGGCTCGACACCCGCAAGGTCGCGGTCGAGCGCAACGAGGAAATCGTGCCGCGCTCGACCTACCCCGAGGTGGCCCTGACCGCCGGCGACCGGCTGGAAATCGTGCATTTCATCGGCGGAGGCTGAAGCCATGGACGGAACCCCCGCGACGATCGGCGACGACACCTGGGAGGTTGCCGGGCGGCGGTTCCGCTCGCGGCTGATCGTCGGCACGGGTCGATACAAGTCGCTTGAGGAGACGGCGGCGGCGATTGCG
Source organism: Roseomonas sp. CAU 1739 (assembly GCF_039839775.1). Classification (NCBI taxonomy): domain Bacteria; kingdom Pseudomonadati; phylum Pseudomonadota; class Alphaproteobacteria; order Acetobacterales; family Roseomonadaceae; genus Roseomonas; species Roseomonas sp. CAU 1739. The sequence goes on along the minus strand of NZ_JBDOQQ010000005.1, from coordinate 206,459 downwards.
GCGTCCGGGGCCGAGATCGTCACCGTCGCGGTACGGCGGGTGAACCTGTCCGACCCGAACGCGCCGATGCTGCAGGATTTCGTCTCCCCCAAGGACTACACCTACCTGCCCAACACCGCCGGTTGCCATACGGCGAATGACGCGGTGCGCACGCTGCGCCTGGCGCGCGAGGCGGGCGGGTGGAACCTGGTGAAGCTCGAGGTGCTGGGGCCGCCGCCCTATTTGTATCCGGACATGGCCGGGACACTGGAAGCCGCCGAGGCGCTGATCAAGGACGGCTTCGAGGTCATGGTCTATTGCGCGGACGACCCGGTCGCGGCGAAGCGGCTGGAGGATCTCGGCTGCGTGGCGATCATGCCCTTGGGCGCGCCGATCGGGTCTGGGCTGGGGTTGACCAACCCGTTCATGATCCGCTCGATCAAGCAGAACGCCAAGGTGCCGGTGCTGGTGGATGCCGGGATCGGCACGGCATCGGACGCGGCGAAGGCTATGGAACTGGGGTGTGACGCGGTGCTGCTGAACTCCGCCATAGCCCACGCCAAGGACCCGGTGCGGATGGCGGTGGCGATGAAGGCGGCGGTGGAGGCCGGGCGCGGAGCGTTCCTGGCCGGGCGGATGCCGTGGAACTACAGCGCGGACGCGTCGAGCCCGATGACGGGGTTGATTCGGTAGGCGCATGACGGCCGGGGCGGCACGGGATCGCCTTCGCGCCTGGTTCACCGAGCAGGTTCAGGTGCGATCGGACGGCTTCCTGGTGCGCCCGCTGGGTCGGTTGGGCCGGGTCATTGTCCTGCCGGACGAGGACACGGTGGCCCAGCACGTGACGCGCAGGGCTTCGCTGACCCTCCGTGAGCTTGCGGGCCGGTGCGTTTTCTTCAGTTTCCTGTTCGCGGCCGTGGCCACCGTCTTGCTGGACTTTCGGGCGGCCCGGGCGCTGTTCGGATCGGCCACGTCGTTTGCCCTGCCGCTGACGGCGATCTTCGGGGTGGTGACTGGTGCGACATGGCTGGCCCGCTGGCAGATCTATCGCTGGGCATGCCGCATCGGGCATCGGGTTTCCCACACGCAATGGCGCGGCACGCCACCATCGGAGGCCGTGCCCATCCCCCTCCTGCCCGGCTGGTTCGTCGCATTCAACGTCGCGCTCGTGGGCCTCGTCGGTCCCGCGTTTGCAGGCTCCATGGCGTGGAATTTCCCGCAGTTCTCAATGGACGGCTCCCTCGGTCTCGTCGCCTGGCTCAGCCTGGCGCTGGGTATCGGATGTTGCTGGACGGTGGCAATCCTCATCGCCCGGCAATGGTGGCGCGCCAATGGACGGGCATAGTGACCGGCCGGGGCAGGCTACGAAGGGAGGGCGGATTGGACATGGGACCGCCCGCCTGCACCAGTTCGTCGAGTGACTTCATTGGCGACGTGCCTCCCGCTCGGTTAGAACGATATCGCAATTGTTCTGGCGGGTGCGGGAGAACGGCACATGCTGCGGCACTTCGACCACCTCACCATCGTGGTACGGGACCTGGCGCAGGCGAAGGCCTTCTTCGCGGCGCTTGGCTTCAGCGAGGCCCAGGCCGTCGTCATCGAAGGCGAACCCTTCGCCTCCTACATGGGCGTCCCGGGCATCAAGGCGGATCACGTGACGCTGGTGCTGGACGGCGCCTCCCCGCGCACCGAGATCCAGCTCCTGCACTACTGGCATCCCGATCCCCTGCCCGACCCGCATATCCGCGACCTGAACAAGCTCGGCATGAACCACATCTGCTTCGCGGTGGACGATGTCGCGGCTGAAGTCGCCAAGCTCAGGGCGCTCGGCTTCCACACGCGCACCGAGATCATGGATTTTCATTCCAGGAAGCTAGTGTTCCTGGATGGGCCGGAAGGGGTCACGGTGGAATTGGCGGAATGGCACTAGAGGCGAAGCAGGGCCCAATGCCGCAAGGCCGGGAAGCGATGCTGACACGATTGGCCACGCAACCCATCAGCGATATCGGTCGCTGGGACCGTGAGACCTCTACAAGCGTCGATCGCCCGCCGCATAGCGCAAGGTGTCGGTTTCCAAAGGCCTCGGGCCTTTGGTGGGGGAGGCTTGGAGGGGGCAAAGCCCTCTCCAAATCACCCAAGCAACCCCCGCAGCTTCTCCGGGTTCCGCACCACATACACCGACCGGATCGCCCCGCCCTCGATCTCCAGCGCCGTGGTCTGCACGCTCCCATCCTCGAACCGCGTGACATAGCCGGGCAGCCCGTTGATCCACGCCATCTCGTGCCGCCGCCCGAGCCGCGCCTTGCGCGCCAGCCCCGAGAAGAACCGCGCGATACGCTCCGCCCCGAACACCGGGTTGATCGCGGCGGACACCACCCCGCCGCCATCAGTCCGCAGCACGGCATCCTCCGCCAACAGCCGTTGCAACGCCGCCGCGTCGCCGGTCTCGATCGCGGCGCGGAACGCACCGGCGATGCGCTGCCCGTCCTCGGGCGAGACGGGGAAACGCGGCCGCGCCTCCTGCACATGCGCCCGAGCGCGGGCCGCCAGTTGCCGCACCGCCGCCGGCGTCCGCCCCAGCGTCGCGGCCACATCCTCGGATGTCCCGCCAAACACCTCGTGCAGCAGGAAGGCGGCGCGCTCCAGCGGGGACAGGCGTTCCAGCGCCAGCATCAGCGCGACGGACACTTCTTCCGCCGCCGCCTGGCCGGCGAGCGGGTCGGTCTCGACCACCGGCTCGGGCAGCCAGGGGCCGATATAGGTATCGCGCTTGCGCCGCGCCGATTTCAGTTCGTCCAGGCACAGCCGCGCGACGATGCGGCGCAGATACGCCTCGGCATCCGCCACCGCATCCTGGTCCGCCTCCGCCCAGCGCAGCCAGGCGGCCTGCACCATGTCCTCGGCATCCGCCATGGAACCGAGGAAACGGTAGGCCAGCGCCCGCAGCCGCGGGCGGGCGGCGGTGAAGGCCTCCGCCCCGGCCGCGGCGCCCGACATCAGGCCGCCACCTTGCCGCCACGCGCCGGCTCGGCCCGGAAGCCGACGGCGAAGCGGTTCCAGCCATTGATCGTCACGATCGCGAGTGTCAGCGCCACCTGCTCCTCCGGGGTGAACTCGGCAGCGACGGCATCATAGGCCGCATCCGGCGCGCCGGTCTCCGACAGCCGGGTCAGCGCATCCACCCAGGCAAGCGCCGCGCGTTCGCGCGGCGTGTAGCAGGTCGCTTCCTCCCAGGCGGCGAGCATGTACAGCCGCTCCTCCGTCTCACCCGCCGCGCGCGCTTCCCGTGTGTGCATATCGATGCAGAAGGCGCAGCGGTTGATGATCGACGCCCGGGTCTTCACGAGTTCCAGCAGGCTGTGCTCCAGCCCATTGCTGCGCGAGGCCTTCTCCAGCGCCATCATGGCCTGCATGACCTTGGGCGCGGCAGTCCAGTGGTTTAGCCGGGTTGTCATCGGTGCTCTCCTGCATCCGGGGTTCGGCAGCAGGACGAGACAGCCGCGCCAGCTGTGACATGGTGGCGTGAAAAACCCGGAAGCACCCGCACGAGCCACCCTGCGGCAAGGCGCGTCGCGGGGCGCCATCATCGCGTCGGAGCGCGCCTGCGCGTCGGCGGTGCGGCCTCAAGCGGCGGTATCGTCTGGGCTCCGCAAGGCCCTGATCTCCGCCGCGATGCGATCCGGCCCGACCTCCGCCACCCAGCGCGCCGGGACATCCAGCGCCGCCGCCAGCCGCGCCTTGTATTCGGCCTTCGGAATCTCGACCGTGCCGAAGCGGGCGAGGTGCGTCGTCAGGAACTGGGTGTCGCACAGCACGTAGCCGCACAGCCGCAGCCTTGCGACCAAGTGCACCAGCGCAACCTTGGAGGCATCGGTGACGCGGGAGAACATGCTCTCCCCGAAGAAGGCGCCGCCGAGGGTGACGCCATACAACCCGCCGACCAGGCGACCCTCCGACCAGGTTTCGACCGAATGGGCGAAGCCACGGCGATGGAGTTCGAGGAACAGCCCCTCGATCTCGGCATTGATCCAGGTGTCGGCGCGCCCCGGCGCAGGTTCGGCGCAGCCGCGTATGGCACCGGCGAAATCGTGGTCGGCGGTGACGGTGAAACGGCCCGACAGCACCGTGCGCCGAAGCCGCCGCGGCAGATGAAAGCCGGCATCGAGCGGCAGCACCCCCCGCAAGGCCGGATCCAGCCAGTACATCCGATCCGACCCGCGGCTCTCGGCCATGGGGAAGACCCCCGCGGCATAGGCGCGAAGCACCAGGTCGGGCGTGATCTCCAACTGACGGCGGCTCATGTGTGCCAAGCCTGCACCAGCCGCCGGCGCCGCGTCACTCTTCGTCGTCATCCGGCGGGGCGACCGGGAGCATCGCCGTTTCCTTTGCCGTGAGCAGGGCGATGACCGTCTCGGTCCGCTCCACCCCGGCGCGGCGGCGGATATCCTGGCTGACGAAGGCTTCCAGTTCGGCCATCCCGGCGGCGCGCAGTTTCAGCATACATGTCCAGGGGCCGCTGACGGCGTGGCACTCCAGCACCTGTTCCAGCGGCAGCATCGAGTCGCGGAACTTCTGCTCCTGCGCCCCAGCACGCAGACCGACGAAGACCCAGGCGAGCAAAGGACAGCCCACCGCCGCGGGGTTGAGATCCGCCCGCCAGCCGCGGATCGTGCCGCGTTCCTCCAGCCGCTTGACGCGTTCGGCCGTAGCGGACACCGACAGGCCGGCGACCTTGGCGAGTTCGGCCAGACCCGCCGCACCATCGTGCTGCAGCGCGACCAAGATGTTCCGGTCTATGCTGTCCATGGCCGCATCCTATCCGGCATGGCGGTGAAGCGAAACGCATAATCGGGCGCGGGGCGCGGAAGGGGACATTCCCTGGGAGGGGCGAAGCCAGAGGGGGCTTTGGCGTCAGGGGCGCGTCGATGAGCGGCGGGGGTCTTTGGAGGGCTTTGCCTTCTGCAAACCTTACTCTGCCAAAGGCTTCGAGCATGGTCGCCGCAGGCGGAATCACCGGAGGCGTGAATCACACGATCAAACAAAGACATGGAGCGGGAAACGTAAGCGAAGGCGAACGGCTCCTGCTCTACGCCTTTTGGAACCCGACTGTGATGCCATGCGAAACTGTTGGGCGTGGCGAGGGGATGTTGCGCTTGGCACACGACCAGATTCGGGCGTTGCGCCGGATCGACATGTGTCGTGCAAGGGGGCCACGGCCCTTTGGCGTGGCGAACCGGAGGGGCAACGCCCCTCCACCCTTCAGCCTATCCCAGCGCAGAGCGGGCTCTGCCTCGCCCGGTTCCGCCTCGACCGCCGTTCGTCAGATGTAATGCTCGGCCAGCGGCTTGAAGCCGTTGAAGTTCTGCGAGGCGTAGCTCGTCACATAGGCGCCGGTCGCCAGCAGCTCGACGCGATCCCCACAGGCGAGCGCCAACGGCAGGCGGTAGTTGGACTTCTCGTACAGCGTGTCCGTGCTGTCGCAGGTCGGCCCGGCGATCGTGACCGGCCCATCCGAACCGCCGTCATGCGGCGTCCTGAAGGCGTATTTGATCGCCTCGCCCTCGGTCTCCGCCAGGCCGCCGAAACGCCCGATGTCGAGGTAGACCCAACGCACCGGATCATCCTTCGCCTTGCGCGACACCAGCACGACCTCGCTGGACACGACACCGGCATCGCCGACCATGAAGCGGCCCGGCTCGATCAGCATCTCCGGCAGGTCATTGCCGAAATGCTGGGTCATGGCACCCATGATGGCCATGCCGAAATCGTCGATGGCCGGGACCTCCGCGCGGTACCGCACGGGGTAGCCACCACCGAGATTGACCATGCGCAACTTCACCCCGGCCTCCTTGAGGTCGGTGAACAGCATGGCGACGCGCGCGATGGCCCCTTCATAGGCGCCGGTCGAGGTCTGCTGGCTGCCAACATGGAAGGAGATGCCATAGGGATCGAGGCCAAGGTCGCGCGCCTGCACCATCAGGTCGCGCGCCATCTCCAGCTCGCAGCCGAACTTGCGGCTGAGCGGCCATTCGGCGCCCTTGTTCTCGACCAGGATACGGCAATAGACGCGCGCGCCCGGTGCGTGCTGCGCGATCTTCAGCAATTCGGGCTCGCTGTCGAAGGCGAACATGGTCACGCCCGCGTCATGCGCCGCGCGGATGGCCGAGACCTTCTTCACCGTATTGCCGAAGGAAATGGCGGACGGTTCGGCGCCGGCGACGAGGCAGGCCTCGATCTCCTCCCACGAAGCCGCGTCGAAGGACGACCCAAGCCCGGTCAGCCGCGACAGGATCGCCGCCGCCGGATTGGCCTTAACCGCATAATAGACGCGCGCCAGCGGCAGCGCGTCCTTCAGACGGCGATAATTCTGCTCCACACGGTCCACGTCCACGACGAGGCAGGGGGTCGCAGGCGCGGAATCGCGCAGGTACTCAGCGATCTTCGGGGTCATCGCCGCACACTCCAGGCTCCGGTGGACCGCCTGTTAAGGCGACGGCCCAAGGTTGACGAAACGGTCGAACGAACCAGCGACCAAATTGGGCCGCCCGGCTTGGCCGGACGGGGTTGCCAGAACGCTTGACGTCGTTGCGTAAACCCTTTGGCCGGGGAGGCCGGGGGCCAGAGGCACGTGCGTACTGCGTCTGGGCGGGCGTATACGCCCGCCCAGACCGGCGGAAAAGTGAAAAATGAGGCCAGCCCGAATTTTTTTCTTAAACCCGGTGCAAAGCCCGGAAAGCAGCCAGGGGACCAATGCCGGGCCGGGTGTTTCGCGCCGTGACTTCAGCGAATCGCAGGAAGCTTACCGGTGGCGGAAGGACTGTCCCAGGCCGGCGCGGCGGGCGTGCCAAGACCGCGCCGCTGCGCGTGGCGGCCTCGTGGGAGTCAAAACGACGGCGCGAGGCTTCTTCGATCCGTGGCCAGGCCGCGCATGCGGCCCGCCGGTCGTTCGGGCGCGGCCAAGCGGACCAAAGGTTTGCACCCGGTGCCTGCGCGCCTGGAGAAGTGGAAATCATCGGTCGCGACCAGGGGGCCTGCATCCTGCAGAACAGGCCGGACCGCGGCGCCTCGACGGATCACACCACCGGGCCAACCCGCGCGTCGACCGCTACCGACTGGCGCCCGGCGCCAGGGTCAGTCGTTCTGTGAGTTGCGGGATCCTTCACTCACCTCACGGCTGGCCGACCGGCACCGATTTCCGAAGGCCCGGCTCTTGGTGGAGTGGCTTGAACGGGCAGATGCCCGACCAGGCCATCCGCACGTCAGGCGGCGGCCGCCGTATTCCCGGCATTCTCGTTCGCCGCACGACGCAACGCCTGCTGGTACCGGTCCCGCCGCCAGCACAGAAGCTTCCAGGCGCCCTTCGCGGCGATGTCGGCCATCCGCCCGCGAGGCTGAAGGCCGATCGACTTGAAGATCATGCCCATGCTGCGTTCGATGTGGCGGAACTGATAGAAACCCATCGCACGGCCCATATAGCCGGCGATGCAGCGGTCATGGTCATACGGCATCCCTTCCGGCTCATTGCCGCAGTGGAAGGCGTAGGCCAGTTCGTCATCCTCGCTCTCCCCGATGCGGCCAAGGGCGACTCGCAGGCGCTTGGGGAAGGACAGTTGCTCGCGTGCCAAGTACCGCCTCATGTGATCGTAGAACAGCTTGAAGTGGCGGTATTCATCCGCCGCGATCAGCTTGCAGACCTGCTTCAGCGCCGGTTCGGCGGTCGAGTCGGCGAGCGCGGTGTAATAGGAGGAGGTGCCGGTCTCGACCATGCAACGCGCGATCAACTCGCCTGTGCGGGACCCGCGGATGGAGGCATCGGCGTCGAGCTGGATCTGGTAGCCGGCACGATAGCGCGCAAAGGCAGCCTGGAAATTCCAACCGGGATCGGCGATCTCGCCCCAGCGGCCCAGCGCGTCGCCATGCTGGGTTTCCTCAACGCCCCAATGCTCCGCCGCGGCCTGGAAGTCCGGATCGTCGATGAAGACGCGGGTCAGGTAGGTGACGTAATCGGCGGCGTTGCGCTCGACCATCGCCGCCGCCTTCACCAGAGGCACGATCTGCGGGTCGACCTTCGACGGATCGAACTGGTCCCACCCCACCTCGTCGATATGCCAGTGCTTCATCGCTACCTCGCGCCGGGGGCCAGTGCGGACCAGAATGGTCTCGCCGGCAGTCTGGTCCAGGCTGTGACAGTTTCAAGACGGACTGTCACGGGCCTTGGCTGCCGTTCGGTCGCGATCCAAACCACCGATCGACCGGCTGCGGACACCTCGCGTGTCACGGAAATGCGCCCTTCGCGTGGCGGCCGCATCGGGTCGTCGTCACGACTTCGTATTCGCCCGCGCCAGGGGCATCGCCGGCGCGCCTGGCGGTCAGGCCGCCTGGGCGGCATCCAGCATGGCGCGGGCCGCAAGCAGACGCGCCATGGCGGCATCGCGCCTTTCCGGTGTCCCGCTCTGTGCCTCGGCAAGCGCCGTCTCGCACTCGGCGATGCGGCGCTCGGCGTCGCTGCGCGACAATTGAGCCACCGGCGTCGCGTCATCAGCAAGAATGGTGACGCGGTTGGGCGTAATCTCGGCGAATCCGCCGGCTACGAACAGGCGTTCGGTGATCTGCCCGCCCTCCTGCACGCCGATCACGCCGCCACGCAGCGCGACGATCATCGGCGCATGTCCGGGAAGCACGCCCATCTCGCCCTCGGCGGCGGGAAGAAGCGCCATCTCCACCGGACGCGAGAGCAGCAGCTTCTCGGGGGAGACGAATTCGAGCTGGAAAGTGGCCATCGGAAACCGTCCCTACTGCGACACTGCAAACGGCGCGATCGCAGAAGCGAGGCGCCGCGTTCGACGGATCCGGCTGCACAGCGGCCGGCGCCGCCCACTAGACTCATCCCCAGGCGCGCCAGCGATGCGGCGGAAGCCAAGGCGGCCGGATGGCCGCCGCCCGGCGTCTGAGGGTCGAACGAAAGCTGCGGCCTTCAGGCCGCGGCCTTCAACCCCTCGGCCTTCTTGGCCGCGTCTTCAATCGTGCCGACCATGTAGAAGGCGGCTTCCGGCAGATGGTCGAACTCGCCCTTGCAGATGGCCGAGAAGGACCGGATCGTGTCCTCGAGCTTCACGAACACGCCCGGGGAGCCGGTGAAGACTTCCGCGACATGGAAGGGCTGCGACAGGAAGCGCTGGATCTTGCGCGCGCGCGCCACGACCAGCTTGTCCTCCTCCGACAGCTCATCCATGCCCAGGATGGCGATGATGTCCTGCAGCGACTTGTAGGTCTGCAGGATCTTCTGCACTTCGCGGGCGGTGTTGTAGTGGTCCTCGCCCACGATGCGCGGGTCCATCGCGCGGCTCGTGGAGTCGAGCGGGTCCACCGCCGGGAAGATGCCGAGTTCCGCGATCGAGCGGTTGAGCACCGTCGTCGCGTCAAGGTGCGCGAAGGAGGTCGCCGGCGCCGGGTCGGTCAAGTCGTCGGCGGGCACGTAGATCGCCTGCACCGAGGTGATCGAACCCTTCTTCGTCGAGGTGATGCGTTCCTGCAGCGCGCCCATGTCGGTGGCGAGCGTCGGCTGATAGCCCACCGCCGAGGGGATGCGGCCCAGCAGCGCCGACACTTCCGCGCCCGCCTGGGTGAAGCGGAAGATGTTGTCGATGAAGAACAGAACGTCCTGGCCCTGCTCGTCGCGGAAGTATTCCGCCATCGACAGGCCCGACAGCGCCACGCGCGCACGCGCGCCCGGCGGCTCGTTCATCTGGCCATAGACCAGCGCCACCTTGGAGCCTTCGGTCGTGCCCTCGCCGAGCTTGATGACGCCGGCATCGACCATTTCGTGGTACAGGTCGTTGCCTTCGCGGGTGCGTTCACCCACGCCGGCGAAGACCGACACGCCGCCATGGCCCTTGGCGACGTTGTTGATCAGTTCCTGGATGGTGACGGTCTTGCCCACGCCGGCGCCGCCGAACAGGCCGATCTTGCCGCCCTTCAGGTAGGGCGCCAGCAGGTCGATGACCTTGATGCCGGTGACGAGGATCTCGGCCGCCGTCGCCTGCTCGTCGAAGGCCGGCGCGTCGCGGTGGATGGCGTAGGACTTCTCGTGCGGCACCGGGCCGCGCTCGTCGATCGGCTCGCCGATCACGTTCAGGATACGCCCCAGCGTGCCGGGACCGACCGGCACCGTGATGCCCGCGCCGGTGTCGACCACTTCGGTGCCGCGCACCAGCCCGTCCGTGGTGTCCATGGCGATGCAGCGCACGGTGCGCTCGCCCAGGTGCTGCGCCACTTCGAGAACCAGCGTGCGGTCCTCGACCTTGGTGTGCAGGGCGTTCAGCATGTTCGGCAGGTCCTGCGGGAACTGCACGTCCACGACGGCGCCCAGCACCTGCGTGACCTTGCCAACGTTGTTCTTCATCGCGCGGTTTCCCTGCTCAAAGGGCTTCAGCACCGGAGATGATCTCGATCAGCTCCCGGGTGATGTTGGCCTGGCGTGTACGGTTGTAGTTCAGCGTAAGCTTGTTGATCATTTCGCCGGCATTGCGCGTGGCATTGTCCATCGCGGTCATCTGGCTGCCGTAGAAGCCGGCATTGGTCTCCAGGATCGCGCGATAGATCTGCACGGCAAGGTTCTGCGGCAGCAAGGCGGCCAGGATCTCGTCCTCCGCCGGCTCGTATTCATACAGCGCCTGCGGGCCGGCGGGGGCGTCCTCGCCCTTTTCCTCCGGCAGCGCAGCCGGGATCATCTGCTGTTCCGTGGGAACCTGCGTGATCACGTTGCGGAAGCGGTTGTAGACCAGGGAGCAGACGTCGAAGGCGCCCTCGTCCAGCAGTTCGGTGATCTGGGCCGCGACCTGGGCCGCGTCCTCGAAGCCGACCACCTTCTTGCCGGCGAAGGAGATCTCGCCGAGGAAGCGCGAGGCGAATTCCCGCTTCAGGAAGACCGCGCCCTTGCGGCCGACGGCGAGGATCTTCACCGTCTTGCCATGGCCTTCCAATTCCCGGATGCGGGTGCGCGCGAAGCGCCCCACATTGGTGTTGAAGGCACCGGCCAGCCCGCGATCGCCGCTGATCACGACCAGCAGGTGCACGGCATCGCCGCCGGTACCGACCAGCAGACGCGGGGCGTCGGGCTGGCCCGCCACCGCGGAACCGAGGGAGGCGAGCATGCGCTCCATCCGCTCGGCATAGGGACGCGCGGCTTCGGCGCGCGTCTGCGCGCGGCGCAGCTTCGCCGCCGCCACCATCTTCATCGCCTGCGTGATCTTGCGCGTGGACTTCACGCTGTTGATCCGCATGCGCAGGGCCTTGAGGCTCGCCATCTATGGCTCTCCGCGACCTGCCCGTATCAGCCGAAGGACTTGGCGAAGGCGTCGAGGAACGCCACCAGCTTGTCTTCGGTCGGCTTCTTGATCTCGCGGTCGTTGCGGATCGCCTCGACGATGCCCGGCTCGCGGACCTTGAGGTCGGCCAGCAACCGGCGCTCGAACTCGCCGACCTGGGCGACCGTGATGCGGTCCAGATAGCCGCGCGTGCCGGCGAACAGCGAGATCACCTGCTCCTCGACCGGAACCGGCTTGTACTGCGGCTGCTTCAGCAGCTCGGTCAGGCGCGCGCCGCGGGCGAGCAGCGCCTGCGTCGTCGCATCGAGGTCCGAGGCGAACTGCGCGAAGGCGGCCATTTCGCGGTACTGGGCGAGCTCCAGCTTGATCTTGCCCGCAACCTGCTTCATCGCCTTGATCTGCGCGGCGGAACCGACGCGCGACACCGACAGGCCGACGTTCACCGCCGGGCGGATGCCCTTGTAGAACAGCTCGGTCTCAAGGAAGATCTGGCCGTCGGTGATGCTGATGACGTTGGTCGGGATGTAGGCCGACACGTCGCCCGCCTGCGTCTCGATGACCGGCAGCGCGGTCAGCGAGCCATTGCCGAAATCGTCGTTCATCTTCGCCGCGCGCTCGAGCAGGCGCGAATGCAGGTAGAACACGTCGCCCGGATAGGCCTCGCGGCCCGGCGGACGGCGCAGCAGCAGCGACATCTGGCGGTAGGCAACGGCCTGCTTGGACAGGTCGTCGTAGAAGATGACGGCGTGCATGCCGTTATCGCGGAAGAATTCGCCCATCGCGCAGCCGGAATACGGCGCGAGGAACTGCATCGGCGCCGGGTCGGACGCCGTGGCAGCCACGATGATCGAGTATTCGAGCGCGCCCTGCTCCTCCAGCGTCTTCACCAGCTGGGCAACGGTGGAGCGCTTCTGCCCGATCGCGACATAGATGGTGTAGAGCTTCTTGGACTCGTCGCCGCCCGCATTGATCGGCTTCTGGTTGATGATCGTGTCGATGATCACCGCCGTCTTGCCGGTCTGGCGGTCGCCGATGATCAGCTCGCGCTGGCCGCGGCCGATCGGGATCAGGCTGTCGATCGCCTTGATGCCGGTCTGCATCGGCTCATGCACGGACTTGCGGGGAATGATGCCCGGCGCCTTCACCTCGACGCGGGTGCGCGTCACGTCGGTCAGCGGACCCTTGCCGTCGATCGGGTTGCCGAGCGCATCGACCACGCGGCCGAGCAGCCCCTTGCCCACCGGCACGTCGACGATCGAGCCGGTGCGGGAGACGGTGTCGCCCTCGCGGATGCCCTGGTCGTTGCCGAAGATCACGACGCCGACATTGTCGGCTTCGAGGTTCAGCGCCATGCCGCGCAGGCCGGCACCGGGGAACTCCACCAGTTCGCCGGCCATGACGTTCTGCAGGCCATAGACGCGGGCGACGCCGTCACCCACGGTCAGCACGGTGCCCACCTCGGCCACGTTGGCGTCGGCGTCGAACCCGGCGATCTGTGCTTTCAGAATCTCCGAGATTTCGGCGGGACGAATATCCATGGTCAGGCGGCCCCTTTCATAGCGTACTGCAGTCGCTGCAGCTTGGACTTGATGCTGTTGTCATAAAGGCGGGAACCGATCCGAACGATCAGTCCCCCCAGGATCGATGCGTCGATGCTCTCGGCCAGACGCACATTGGAATGCCCGGCCTCGGTCAACCGCGCGACGATGGCGGCGCGCTGGGTGTCCGTCAGCGGGTGGGCGGTGATCACCACGGCGGTCTGCTGGCCGCGGCGCTCCGCCAGAAGGGTGCCGAAGGCCTGCGCCACCGCCGGCAACTGCGACAGCCGCCGGTTGGTGATCATCACGCCGATCAGGTTGCGCACTTCCGTGCCCATGCCGACGCGGTCGAGCACGGCGAAGACGCCCGCCCGCTGCTTGACGGCATCAAAGCGCGGGTCGGCGACGAAGTCGCGGAATTCGGCATTGTCGCGCCAGAGGGCGAACAGCGCCTCCAGATCCGCGGCGATGCGGTCGAGCGCGCCGGGGTCGGCCTGGCGCTTGTCGTCGGCAAGACCGAGCAACGCCAGCGCATAGCGCATGGGGGCACCTCCATAGGCATTGGAGGTGGAAGAGGCGGTCTGGATGGTCTCGGCGGCGGCCACGGGCGATCGCGGTCCTGTTCTTGTTGGGCTGCGGCATACGACATGGCCGCGCAAGGAACCCCTCGAGCGGCGGCGCGGCGCTTAACATAGGGATTGCCGCACCGCAACCGATGCACCGCGATTTCGCGCCCTGTGGCTTGCGATTCAGCCGTCCCGGCCCATGGCGTCTGGACGGCCGGGTCGCCCCGCGCGACGCTTCGGCGCCACAACCCCGGGACACGCCATGATCGACAACCCGCCGCTGCTGACCATCCACCGCGGCCACCGGCGCCCGGATGCGGCGCTGGTCGAGGCCTTCCGCGGCGCCCAGACCTCCCACCTGGTCGATGCCATGGAAGGGCGCGGGGCGCTGGATCATCGCATCAAGCCGATGGACCCCGACAATGCCGCCTTCGCCGGCCCGGCCCTGACCGCGCTGTCCTATCCGGCGGATGTGGTGGGCGTGTTCGGCGCCCTGGCGGAAGCCCAGCCCGGCGACGTCGTGGTCATCGCCAACGATGCCTACACGGCCACCGCCGTGGTCGGCGACATCGTTGCCGGCATGATGAAGAACAAGGGCGTCGCGGCCTTCGTCACGGACGGGCTGGCGCGCGACAAGGCCGGCATCGTCGCCACCGGCCTGCCGCTGTTCGCCGCCGGCATCATTCCCGCATCCCCGGCCGCCAATGGCCCGGCGGTGGTCGGCGCGCCGGTCACCCTGGGCGGCCAGCATGTCCGCCCGGGCGACATCATCGTGGGCGATGCCGATGGGGTGGTGGTGGTGCCACTCGACCGCGCCGAACAGGTGCTGGCCAGCCTTGCCGCGGTGCGCGCGGCCGAGGTGAAGGCGATCGCACGGGTCGAATCGGGCGCCACCGACAATGACCGCATCCGCGAGATCGTCGCGGCCGCCCGCATCATCGGCCCGTGAGCGGGTCCCACAGCGGCATCCCCAGCACCGCCGCCGCCAGGATCAGCGCATAGGCGGCGCGGCGGAAGGTCGTCTCGCTGGCCAGGCCGAACAGCGCCGCCCCGCCCCACAGCCCAGCGCCGTAAGCCGGCCCGGCCACCAGCGCGAGCCACAGCCCCGGCCAGCCGAACAGCCCGCGCCAGGCGAAGGCCAGGACGATGGCCACGGTCAGGATGGCGAAATACAGGTTCATGCTCGCGCGCATCACCCGCGCCGTCGCGCTGCGCCCGAGCCACCAGACCGCTGGCGGCACGCCGCCCAGCATGGCGGCCCCGCTCATCAGCCCGCCCGCCGCGCCGACGCCCAGCGTCAGCGGTACCGAGTCCCGCCCGCGATACCGCCAGCCCGAGGCCAGCAGCCCGACCGCCATGAACACCAGGACGGTCAGCCCCCAACGAAGCCCAACCGGATCGGCATGGGCCAGGATCAGGCTGCCGACCGGCACGGCCAGGATCGCCCCGGCCACCATCACCGAGACCTCGCGCCGCGCCGCATAGCGCCAGGCGCCGGGCAGGAACACCAGGCAGGACACCGTCTCGAGCAGCGCCAGCACGGGGACCGCCGCGCGCGGCCCGACCGCCGCCGAGGCCAGCGGCACGAAGACCAGCGCCGCCCCGAAGCCGGAAAAGCCGCGCGACAGCCCGCCCACCAGCGCGGCCACGGCGATACCGAGCAGGGCTCCCTGGGGCGGCAGATGGGTCAGCAGGTAGTTCATGATGCGCCAGACTCCGGCGCCCGGCCGCCTTCGTCCAGGCCGTCTGGAACATGGCCGGGCTGCGGTTGTCGCTGGCCGGCCCACGGGCTACAGCGTGGCGCACCATGACCCCTCCACCGGACGCCATGTCCGCCGCCGCGGGCCCGGATCTCCGCGCCCAGGCACAAGGCCCGCTGCCGGCGCTGCGGGCGCGGATCGCGGCCGGCATCATCGCCGCCGACCCCGCTCAGGAACTCGCTGCCGAGAAGCTGCAGGACCTGTGGCGCCGCACCCGCGGCTACGACCCGAAGGTCGAACCGCCCGACACCGGCGGCTTCCTCGGCCGGTTCTTCCGCCGCAAGGCGGTGGACGAAGCCCCGTCCCACGCGCCGCTCGGCCTGTACCTGGTCGGCGAGGTCGGGCGCGGGAAGTCCATGCTGATGGACCTGTTCTTCGAATCCGCCGATGTGGCGCGGAAGAAGCGGCTGCACTTCCACCAGTTCATGCAGCAGGCACATCGGCGCATCCATGCCTGGCGGAAGGACCATGGCGACACCGCCGACCCCATCCCGCCGCTCGCCGATTCGATCGTCGCCGAGGCCGCGCTGCTGTGCTTCGACGAATTCCAGGTGCATGACATCGCCGATGCGATGATCCTCGGCCGGCTGTTCGAGGCGCTGTTCGCCCGTGGCGTGGTCATCGTAGCCACCTCCAACACCGAGCCGGATAACCTGTTCAAGGGCAAGCCGGGGCGTGACGCCTTCCTGCCCTTCATCCAGCTGATCAAGCAGCGGATCGAGGTGCTGGTGCTGGACGCCGCCCGCGACTACCGGCGCGAACGCATCCGCGGCATGCCGACCTGGCATGTGCCCCCCGACGGCCGCGCCGAACGCGCGCTGGACGCCGCCTTCGCCGAATTGACCGGCGATACGCCCGCCGCGCCGACCAGGCTGACCCTGCTCGGCCGCGCGGTCGAGGTGCCGCAGGCCGCGCGCGGGGTCGCGCGCTTCGAGTTCAACGACATCTGCGGCAAGCCGCTCGGCCCGGCCGACTACCTGGCGGTGGCGACGCATTTCCACACCGTTGTGCTCGACGCCATTCCGCGCCTGGGTCCGGAGAATTTCGACAAGGCACGGCGCTTCATCACGCTGATCGACGCGCTGTACGAACACCGGGTCAAGCTGGTCGCCAGCGCCGAGGATTACCCGGACCGGCTGTATGAGCGCGGCGAGAACGCCGCGATGTTCGAGCGCACGGCGTCGCGGTTGGTCGAGATGCAGTCGCAGGACTACCTGGCGCTGCCGCACCTCACCTGATGAAATCCGCGACGGCGGCGACCGCCTCGGGCACCGAGACGCGCCAGGTGCCGCTCCGCTCGTCGCCGGGTTCGATCCACAGCAGGTGGTTCAGCCCACGCTGACGCGACAGCCGCGACATGCAAAGCCGCGTCGGCAGGCTGCGCGGCAGATGGGGCATCAATTCGAACACCCGCGTGCCAGGGCGCGCGGCCAGCAGCATCGACAGCCCGGCGCCGTGCGGCGCGACGATGCTCTCGGCGCTGCGGAAGATCGCGATCTTCTCGGCGAGGCTATAGGACCCCAGCGCGACGGGCACGAAGCCCAGCGACGCCAGCCGCACTTCGAGCTCCGCCTCATTCGCCATCGCCCGGTTCGCGGCGTCGCGGCGCGAGAGATACAGGCGCGGGGCGATCACCGGCGGCTGTGGCACCTGTCGCGCCGCCGCCGCGACCAGCCGGTCGATCATCGGCGCCACGCTGCCGGCCGGGTCCAGGGCGATGGCGCGATGTTCCACGGCGTAAAGCGTCGCCACATGGCAGGCCTCCCCCACCGGCAGCCTGGGCAGGGCGGGGCCGGCCAGCAGGTCGAGGCTTTCCGCCTGATAGCTGTCCGCATCGTCGCGCAACAGGATGGGCAGGTCGGCCGGCACCTCCGGCGCGAAGCGCCAGGCGAGGCCCGGCAGCCAGGCGGCCATCCAGTGATAGAGGTTGTTGCTGGCCCCGGTGGCGAGGATGCCGGCCGCGATGCGCGGGGCGAGCGTCATGGCGGCTCCGGCGCCTTCCGGCAGGATCCCCGGTGTGCGGCCGACCTGTCGCCCATCCGGCCGCCAGGCCTGACCGAGCCGGTTCACGAAGACATCCCGGAACACCTCGATGACGGGACTGTCCCGTGTCTGCAGGCGTTCCTCCGCCTCCTCGGTCAAGCGGAGGATATCCTCGACCGCCCCGGCCGGGGCGCCGGGGGCGAGGCGGACCTGCAGCGGGAAGGCCGGCGGCGCGACGGGGCCGCCGGCGGTCGGGAAGGCGAAGGGCGCAGCCTCGGGCGGCGCCGCCGGAATGCCGGCCATGCGGCGGATCAGCGCCCAGGCCGAAGCCCGCAGGGCGTCATGCGCCAGGGCATTCATGCCGATCAGCGTGAGTGCCCCGGCCGCGAGCCGCCGCGCCTCCGGATCCCACGGCATCGCCGGATGGGCGAGCAGCACGCCCCAGGACTGCTCGGCATGCCCGGCGCGGGCCAGGCGCCAAGCGCCGAGCGCGCGCATGCGGTGGGGCAGTTCGGTGGCGATGGCCTGTCCCACCGCCCATGCGCGCGCTTCCTCATCGGCCGCTTCCAGCGATGCCTCGACCGCGCGGGCGACGACCATGGCCAGCGGTTGGTCGGGCCGTTCGGCCAGCAGCAGATCGCAGATCGCCTGCCAACCGCCGGCCACAGCCAAGTCATGGACCTGCCGCAGCAGCTGGCCGGGTGACAGGCCGGCATCGCCTTTTCGGCGGGGCGCTTCACGCGTCCAGTCTGGCGGCATCGGCGCAATGGGTCCGCGGCGGGGGTGGGGCTGGAGCCAAACCTTGATGGACCGGAGCCGGCGGCGCAACGGGAGGTTTGACCTCGCCGCCGGGCACTCGCGCGCCAAGCCCGCGCATCGCGGATTCGCCGGAGGCGATCACGCCCGGCGCCGTCGCAGCATGGCGGGTGGCTGGTCGCCCACTGACAGGCTCGGAGGGCCCGCGCGCAACGCCCGTCACTCTCGCGCCGCGAGGAAGCCCTCGATCGCCGCCACCGCCTCGGGGATGCTGGCCCGCCAGATGCCACCAGCCTCGCCGCGCTCGACCCAAAGCAGGTGGCGATGGCCGCGCTGGCGCGACAGGCGTGTCATGCACAACCGCACATCGAGCACCTGCTCGTTGAAGGGCATCAGTTCGAACACTGCCGTCCCGGGCCGGGCCAGCAACAGGTTGCTCAGCCCCGCCCCATGCGGCGCGACAATGCAATCGGCGCCGCGGATGATGGCGATGCCCTGCGAGAGGGTATAGGGCGTGAGCATCACCGGGACGAAGCCGAGCGCCTCGAGCCGCGCCTCGAGTTCGGCTTCATTCGCCATGCGCCGCCTGGCGGCATCGCGGCGCGAGACATAAAGCCGCCGGGCGCGCACCGGCGGCACCGGCACGCGCGCTTCAGCCGCCGCGACCAGCCGCGCGATCATCGGCTCGACCCCGCCATCCGGGTCGAGCCGGATGTGGCGATGCTCGACGTCATAGAGCCGCCCGACGCGGAGGGCCGCGCCAACCCTGACGACGGGCAGGTCCGGCCCGCCCAGCAGGTCCAGGCTTTCCAACTGATAGTGACGCGCGTCGTCGCGCAGCAGGATGGGCAGGTCGGCCGGAGCGCCCGAGGCAAAGCGCCAGGCCAGCGCCGGCAGCCAGGCGCCGAGCCAGTGAAACAGGTTGTTGGTGACCCCCGTGCAGTGGATGCCCGCGGCAATCGCAGGCGCATCCGCATCCATCGCCTGCGTCCCCGCGCGCCAGACCTGGCCCTCGCGATTGATGGCCACGTCGCGCAGGACGCGCACGGCCGGCGCGCGACGGCGGGCAAGGAGCGCTTCCTTGCCGTCCAGCGCGGCGGCGATCGTCGCGAACGCCGCCGGATCGCTGCCCGGCGCCATGCGGATGGCAAGGTCGAAGGCCGGCGGGCCGAGGGCCGCCGGCGGGGGGAAGCGGAAATCGGTCGGCTCGGCGATGGTTTCGGCCGAGGCCAGGACGCGGTCGTGCAGGTCCTGCGCCGCCGCGCGGCGATCCGCCGCGACCGCACCATCGCGCGCGATCCATTGCAGCGTCGGCAGGACCAGCCCGCGACCCTCCAGCGCCTCGATGGCCGTCGGATCGGCCTGAAGAAGGTCCCAAGCCTCATCGGAATGACCGGCCCGCGCCAGTTTCAGCGCCGCCACCACGCGCATCCGGTGCGGCACTGGGGCATTCAGCGCGTGGCGGACCGCCCAGTGCCGAACCGTCTCGTCGCCGGCCGCGATGGCGGCGTCGATGGCATAGGCCAGGACCAGCGGCCTGGGCGCGGCCGGCGCCTCGGCGCGCAGGAGATCGCAAAGCGTCCGCCACGAACGCTCGGTCGCCAGGGCACGCAGCCGGGGCGCCAGGGGCGGCCGCGGCTGGCCTTGGACAGGCACGTCACGTCGGCCCACGGGCATGGCGGCTCCAGGCAGGGTCTCGCTCCCAGATTGGGCGGCCCGCGTGCCGGCGGGAAGGCCTGGATCGCGGGGCGGCGGCCTGGCGGTTGCGGTGTTGACCTCTGCCCAGACCCGCCGCGCGTTGCCGCGATGCCGGGCGACGGCCTCCCCGGCCGGGTTCCCGGCAAGGTTGTGTCGTGTTAGGCGTGACGGGCAAAACGCAGCACTCGTAAGGAGAGGCTTCCCGATGCGCTTCGTGACGGCCGCCCTGCTCGCCCTTGCGACCCTGGCCTGGTCCCCCGCGCCGGCCGAGGCGCGGACCCGGACCCAGCAGGCCCAGACGACGCGGCCCGCCGCGGCGCCGGCCGCACGGACCACCGCGACCCAGACCACGCGGGCGGCGGCGACGCGACGCAACGACGCGCCGCAGCGCCAGGCGCGGCAGGCCGCCCCCCCGTCCCGGCAAGCGGCCGCACAGGCCTCGACTCGCGGCACGGCGAACCGTAGCGGCACGGCGCGGTCCGCCAGCGGCCGCCAGCAGGCGGCGGCATCCTGCCGCGGGCGGAACTGCGGCTCGGCACCGCGTCAGGTATCGTGGCAGTCCGGCCTGGCCCCGGCCACCAATGAGCAGGCGCAATCCTGCCCGGCGGGAACGCTCGCGACGCTGGCGCGCGGGCATGCCGATATCGTCCGCTGCATGCCGCTGTAGGCACCGGCCCGGCCCCGGTGGCCGGGAAGTCCCTGCAAGCCTTGCCGCGCCGCGGGCCAGGGAGTAGGTAGCGGCGCTTTTCGCACTGCACCACATTCCCCCAAGGAATCCCCATGGCCCGCAAGAAGATCGCGCTGATCGGCGCCGGCAACATCGGTGGCACGCTCGCGCACCTGATAGGTCTCAAGGAACTCGGCGACGTCGTGATGTTCGACGTCTTCCCGGGCGTGGCCGCGGGCAAGGCGCTCGACATCATGCAGTCCGGGCCGGTGGACGGCTTCGACAGCGCCATGGCGGGCACCGGCGACTACGCCGCCATCGCGGGTTCGGACGTGGTGATCATCACCGCCGGCTTCCCGCGCATGCCGGGCATGAGCCGCGACGACCTGGTGTCCAAGAACGCCGGCGTCATCGCGCAGGTCGCCGAGGGCGTGAAGACGCATTGCCCGAACGCCTTCGTCATCGTCATCACCAACCCGCTCGACGCGATGGTGTGGGTGTTCCAGCAGAAGTCGGGCCTGCCGCCGCAGAAGGTCGTGGGCATGGCCGGCGTGCTGGATTCCAGCCGCTTCCGCCTGTTCCTGGCACAGGAATTCAAGGTGAGCGTCGAGGACGTGACCGCCTTCGTGCTCGGCGGCCATGGCGACACCATGGTGCCGCTGACCCGCTATTCCACCGTCGCCGGCATCCCGGTGCCCGACCTGATCAAGATGGGTTGGACGACGCAGGAGAAGATGGACGCGATCTGCGCCCGCACAGCCAATGGCGGCGGCGAGATCGTGAAGCTGCTCGAGAAGGGTTCCGCCTTCTACGCCCCGGCGGCGTCGGCCATCGCGATGGCCGAATCCTACCTGAAGGACAAGAAGCGCGTCCTGCCCTGCGCCGCCTGGCTGACCGGCCAGTATGGCGTGAAGGACCTGTATGTCGGCGTGCCGGTCGTGATCGGCGAAGGCGGCGTGGAGCGGATCGTCGAGATCGAGCTGAACGCCACCGAGAAGGCGGCCTTCGACAAGTCCTGCGGCGCGGTGCAGGAACTCATCGACGCCTCCAAGAAGCTGGTGGGCTGACCCACCCCGGGCCCGGCAGCGATGCCGGGCCTTTTTCCTGTCCTCCCCGAGGGATCCCCGGCATGAACATCCATGAATACCAGGGCAAGGAATTGCTGCGCCGCTATGGCGTCGCGGTTCTGGACGGCCATGTCGCCTGGACGCCCGAGGAGGCCGAGAAGGCCGCCCAGGCCCTGCCGGGGCCCGTCTATGTGGTGAAGTCGCAGATCCATGCGGGCGGCCGCGGCGCCGGCCACTTTGCCGAGGACCCGAAGGGCAAGGGCGGCGTGCGCGTCGTCAAGTCGATCGCCGATGCCAAGGCCGCTGCCGAGGCGATGCTGGGCCACACGCTGGTCACCAAGCAGACCGGCGAGGCCGGCAAGCTCGTCTCCCGCGTCTATGTGGAAGATGGCTGCGACATCAAGCGCGAGCTGTATCTCGGCCTGCTGGTCGATCGTGACACGTCGCGCGTCACCATCATGGCCTCGACCGAGGGCGGGATGGAGATCGAGGAGGTGGCCGAGCACCACCCCGAGAAGATCCTCAAGGTCGCGGTGGACCCGGCTTCCGGCATCTCCGGCTTCCATTGCCGCAAGCTCGCCTTCGGGCTGGGGCTGACCGGCAAGCAGGTCGCCTCCTTCACCAAGTTCGTCACGGCGCTGTACGGCGCGTTCCTTGAACTCGACTGCATGATCGTCGAGATCAACCCGCTGGTCGTGACCGGCGCTGGCGACATCGTCGCGCTGGACGCCAAGGTGTCCTTCGATGACAGCGCGCTGTACCGCCACAAGGACCTCGAGGCCTTGCGCGACGACAGCGAGATGGACCCGAAGGAACTCGACGCGGTCAAGAACGACCTGAACTACGTCGCACTCGACGGCGAGATCGGCTGCATGGTGAACGGCGCCGGGCTTGCCATGGCGACGATGGACATCATCAAGCTGTATGGCTCCTCGCCGGCGAACTTCCTCGATGTCGGCGGCACGGCGAACGCCGCGCGCGTGACGGAGGCGTTCCGCATCATCACCTCGGACACCAACGTCAAGGCGATCCTGGTCAACATCTTCGGCGGCATCGCCAAGTGCGACATGATCGCCGAGGGCATCGTCGTTGCCAGCAAGAGCCTGTCGCTGAAGGTTCCGCTGGTGGTGCGGCTCGAAGGCACCAATGTCGAACTCGGCAAGAAGATCCTCGCCGAATCCGGCCTGGCCATCATCCCCGCCGACAACCTGGCCGACGCGGCCCAGAAGGTTGTCGCGGCCGTGAAGAAGGGGGCCTGAGCCATGGCCGTTCTCGTCGACAAGAACACCCGCGTGATGACCCAGGGCTTCACCGGCGCCCAGGGCACCTTCCACGCGTCCCAGGGCATCGCCTATGGCTCGACCTATGTCGGCGGCACGACGCCCGGCAAGGGCGGCACGATGCACCCGGAACTCAACCTGCCGGTCTTCGACACGGTGGCGGAGTGCGTGGGCAAGACGCAGGCGAATGCGTCGGTGATCTACGTCCCCGCGCCCTTCGCGGCGGATGCGATCCTCGAAGCGATCGACGCCGAGTTGCCGCTCATCATCTGCATCACCGAGGGCATTCCGGTGCTCGACATGGTGAAGGTGAAGCGCGCGCTGTCCGGGTCGAAGTCGATCCTGGTCGGGCCGAACTGCCCCGGCGTGATCACCCCGGATGCCTGCAAGATCGGCATCATGCCCGGCCACATCCACAAGCGCGGGTCGGTCGGCGTGGTCTCCCGTTCGGGCACCCTGACCTATGAGGCGGTGGCGCAGACCTCCGCCGCCGGCCTCGGCCAGTCCAGCTGCGTGGGCATCGGCGGCGACCCGGTGAAGGGCATGGACTTCATCGACGTGCTCGAGCTGTTCCTCAAGGACGACGAGACCAAGTCGATCGTCATGATCGGCGAGATCGGCGGCCAGTCCGAGATCAATGCCGCGGAATACCTCAAGCGCGAGAACTTCGCCCCGGGCAAGCCGAACAAGCCGGTGGTCGGCTTCATCGCCGGTGCCACCGCCCCTCCGGGCCGGCGCATGGGCCATGCCGGTGCGGTGATCTCGGGCGGCAAGGATACGGCCGCGGCGAAGATGGAAGCCATGGCGGCCGCTGGCATCCATGTTGCTGACAGCCCCTCGGCGCTGGGCTCGACCATGGTGCGCGCGCTGAAGGGCTGACCCCGGCGCCGCGTATCGTGCAGGCCTTGGGGCCTGCCATGAAACGGCCGCAGGGCCTATATTAACGAGCGCTGCCGCATCCTGGACCCCCAGGGGCGGCAGCAACCCGTATGACGACCAACAGAGCGTGACCCCGGCGGCACTGCCCGCCGGCACGGAGAGAAACGATGGCCGGAGTGGACATCCTCGCAACGGCGATGACGGGCGCGAATGCCGCCTATCTCGCGGATCTCTATGCCCGCTGGGCGGAGAAGCCCGACAGCGTCGACCCCTCCATGGCGGAGCTTTTCGGCGCGCTTAACGACGAGGCCCGGTCGGTGCTGACGGACGCCAATGGCGCATCCTGGGCCCCGCGCATCCGCGGCGCCTTCGGCCCCGAACCCGAGAAGCCCGCCGCGCCGGCCAAAGGTGCCAAGGGCGCGCCTGCCGCCGCCGCCGCCGACCCGGAAGCGACGCGCCGCGCAGTGCTGGAT
This sequence comes from Roseomonas sp. CAU 1739, assembly GCF_039839775.1. Classification (NCBI taxonomy): domain Bacteria; kingdom Pseudomonadati; phylum Pseudomonadota; class Alphaproteobacteria; order Acetobacterales; family Roseomonadaceae; genus Roseomonas; species Roseomonas sp. CAU 1739. Next base: position 182,486 of record NZ_JBDOQQ010000005.1, on the reverse strand, counting down.
TCGATCCGCGCACTGATGCTGATCCGCTCCTACCGCGTGCGCGGGCATCTGGAGGCGCAGCTCGACCCGCTGGGGCTGACCAAGCCGAAGCCGCACCCGGAACTCGACCCCAAGACCTATGGCTTCAGCGACGCCGATCTCGACCGCCCGATCTTCCTCGACATGGTGCTGGGGAAGGAAACCGCGACGCTGCGCGAGATCATCGCGATCTGCCGCGCCTCCTATTGCGGGTCGATCGGCGTCGAGTTCATGCACATCCAGGACCCCGAGCAGAAATCCTGGATCCAGCGCCGGATCGAAGGCGCGCCCTGGCTTGCCGCCTTCGATCCCGCCGCGAAGTCCCGCATCCTGTCCGACCTGACGGAAGCGGAGGGCTTCGAATCCTTCTGCGCGCGCAAATTTGTCGGCACCAAGCGCTTCGGGCTGGAAGGCGGCGAATCCACCATCCCCGCGATCCAATCCGTCATCGAGACCGCGGCGATCGGCGGCGTGAAGGAAATCGCCATCGGCATGGCCCATCGCGGCCGGCTGAACGTGCTCGTGAACGTCGTGAAGAAGCCCTATCTGCAGGTCTTCTCCGAATTCAAGGGCGTCGGCGCCAATCCTGACGACGTGCAGGGTTCGGGCGACGTGAAGTACCACCTCGGCACCTCGACCGACATCGAGATCGCCGGGCAGATGGTGCATCTTTCGCTGCAACCCAACCCGTCGCATCTGGAAGCGGTGAACCCGGTCGTCGCCGGCAAGGTGCGCGCGCGGCAGGACATGGCGGGCGACACCAAGGGCCGCCGGTCGGTCATGGGCATCCTGCTGCATGGCGACGCCGCCTTCGCCGGCCAGGGCGTGGTCTATGAGACGCTGGCGATGTCCCAGCTCATCGGCTACCGCACCGGCGGCACGGTGCACATCGTCACCAACAACCAGATCGGCTTCACCACCGTCGCCGCGCATGCCTATTCGGGCCTGTATTGCACCGACGTGGCCAAGGCGATCCAGGCGCCGATCCTTCACGTGAATGGCGACGACCCGGAAGCGGTGGTGTTCTGCGCCCGCATGGCGGCCGAATATCGGATGCAGTTCGGCGCCGACATCGTGCTCGACATCGTCTGCTACCGCCGCCACGGCCACAATGAAGGCGACGAGCCCGCCTTCACCCAGCCGATCATGTACAATCGCATCAAGGAAATGCGCACCACGCGCACCCTGTATGCCGAGAAGCTGGCGCGCGAGGGCTCCCTGCCGGCCGAAGGGTCGAAGGCGATGTACGACGCCTTCAACGCCAAGCTCGAGGACGCCTTCCAGGCTGCGCAGTCCTTCCGCCCCAACAAGGCGGATTGGCTGGAAGGCCATTGGACGGGCCTGAAGTCCGCGACCTCCGGCGAAGAAGTCGAGCAGCTACACGAGACCGCCGTCGCGCTCGACACGCTGCGCGAGGTCGGCGGCGCATTGTGCCGCGTGCCGGCAGATTTCAACGCCAACCCGAAGATCACCCGCCAGCTCGAAGCCAAGAAGCAGGCGATCGACACCGGCGAGGGCCTCGACTGGGCGACCGGCGAGGCGCTCGCCTTCGGCACGCTGCTGCTGGAAGGCCACCGCGTGCGCCTGTCGGGCGAGGATGTGCAGCGCGGCACCTTCTCCCACCGCCATGCCTACCTGATCGACCAGGCGAGCCAGGCGGAATACGTGCCGCTCAACAACATCCGCGAAGGCCAGCCGAAGTTCGAGGCCTTCAACTCGCTGCTCGCCGAGTTCGGCGTGCTTGGCTACGACTACGGCTACACGCTGGCGGACCCGCACACGCTGGTGCTGTGGGAAGGCCAGTTCGGCGACTTCGCCAACGGCGCGCAGGTCATCATCGACCAGTTCATCGCCTCGGGCGAGACGAAGTGGCTGCGCATGTCGGGCCTGGTGATGCTGCTGCCGCATGGCTACGAAGGTCAGGGGCCGGAGCATTCCTCGGCGCGGCTCGAGCGCTATCTGCAGATGTGCGCCGAGCGCAACATGCGGGTCTGCAACTTCACCACGCCGGCCAACTACTTCCACGCGCTGCGCCGCCAGCTGAAGGCGAACTACCGCAAGCCTCTGGTGGTGATGACGCCGAAGTCGCTGCTGCGCCACAAGCTCGCGGTCAGCTCGCTCGCCGATTTCGGCCCGGGCAGCGCCTTCCGCTACGTGATCCCTGAAATCGACGCGATCGCACCGGAAGAACAGGTGAAGCGCGTCGTGCTGTGCACCGGCAAGGTCTACTACGACCTTCTGCAGGAACGCCGGGACAAGGGCATCACCGACGTCGCCATCGTGCGCATCGAGCAGATGTTCCCCTTCCCCAAGACCAGCCTGGCCAAGGCGCTGGCACCCTACCGCAACGCCGAGGTGGTGTGGTGCCAGGAGGAACCCGAGAACATGGGCGCCTGGACCTATATGGACCGGCGCATCGAGGGCGTGCTCAAGACGCTCGACATCAAGGCCAAGCGCCCCGACTACGTCGGGCGCGAAGACGCGGCGAGCCCGGCGACCGGCCTCGCCAGGATCCATCAGCAGCAGCAGGAAGCCCTGGTGCGCGCGGCCCTCGGGCTGTGATCGCGCGCCGGGCAGACAACGGACGGCAGACATGACCGACATCCTCGTACCGACGCTCGGCGAGAGCGTTTCCACCGCAACCGTCGCCCGCTGGCTCAAGAAGGCCGGCGAGGCGGTGGCGGCCGATGAGCCGCTGGTGGAGCTCGAGACCGACAAGGTGACGGTGGAGGTCAACGCGCCATCCGCCGGCGTGCTGGAAGTGATCGCCGCCGCCGAGGGTGCCGAGGTCGGCCCGGGCGCCGTGCTGGGTTCCATCGCCGCCGGCGGTGCGGCAGCCGCCGCGCCGAAGCCCGCCGCTGCCCCGGCGCCCGCGATCCCGCATGTCGAGACGCCGCGGGCCGTGTCCGGCCCCGTCGCCGTGCCTGGCACCCACGCCCCTCTGCCTGCCGCCGCCAAGATGATGGCGGAGACGGGTACTGGCGCCGGCGCGATCGGCGCGGGCACCGGCAAGGATGGCCGCATCACCAAGGGCGACGTGCTCGACTACCTGGCGCGTCCGGCGCCGGCCGTAGCCGCCCCTGCGGCCCCCAAGGCGCCGCGCGCCACGGAAGCCGGCGAGGAGCGCGTGAAGATGACGCGCCTGCGCGCGACCATCGCCCGGCGCCTGAAGGAAGCCCAGAACACCGCCGCCATGCTGACCACCTTCAACGAGGTGGACATGGGCGCGGCGATGGCGCTGCGCACCGAATACCGCGATGCGTTCGAGAAGAAACACGGCGTGCGCCTCGGCTTCATGTCCTTCTTCGTGAAGGCGGCTGTCGCCGCGCTGAAGGAATTCCCCGCCGTCAACGCCGAGATCGACGGCGACGAGTTCGTCTACAAGAACTTCGTCCATATGGGCATCGCGGTGGGCGGGCCGTCCGGCCTGGTCGTGCCGGTGCTTCGCAACGCCGACACGCTGTCCTTCGCCGATATCGAGAAGTCGATCGGCGCCTTCGGCAGGAAGGCCCGCGACGGCCAGCTGAAGCTCGACGAACTCGCCGGCGGGTCCTTCACCATCACCAATGGCGGCATCTACGGCTCGCTGATGTCGACGCCGATCCTGAACCCGCCCCAATCCGGCATCCTGGGCATGCACAAGATCCAGGACCGCCCGATGGCGGTCGGCGGCAAGGTCGAGATCCGCCCGATGATGTACATCGCGCTGTCCTACGACCACCGCATCGTGGACGGGAAGGAAGCGGTGTCCTTCCTGGTGCGCGTCAAGGAAAGCATCGAGGATCCGCGCCGGTTGATGCTCGACATCTGACACCGGGCGCGCGCCGACGGCGGCCTGACGCGTCGTTGCCCTGTCCCGAGGCGGCAGGCTGCTGCAATCGGCTGCCCAAGGCACCTTGCGCGTCAGCGCCCCTGGGGCCCGTCCGGCCCTATTGCTGTCGGCGCTGACGCGCCGGGGGTGATGGCCGGCCGGGCTGCGTTCGCGGATCGCGGCTTGGCCGCGCACCGTCGTGGGCCGTTGCCGGCAATCGTCTGATACCATGCGCGCAGGCCGCCTCGATCGGGGCAGCCTTCGCCATTCCCGCGGCGCGCGACCTGCGCGCCGCGCCATCGTCACAAGCAGGAGAACCACCATGCGCAGCCGGGAAGGCCAGTTTTCCGACGCCCGCCCCATCCAGCGTAGCCGCGCGGAGAAGGAGAAGCTGCTCCGCGAGCTGAAGGACACCTTGGCCGGGCTGAAGGCGCACGCATCGGCATCGATGCGGACCACGCTGCAGGCCCGCATCAAGGAACTGGAAACCGATATCGCGGCTTCGTCGCGCTGAACGGTGCGGATCGGCGCTGAACCGGGCCCGGCACCGGTAGGCGCGACGATGGGAGCGGCGCCGCCGCTCCCGGCGACCGGGGGTGCCGCAGGGCATTGCCTGCAACGCCATCAGGTCCGGCAGGGGCCATCGGGCCCCTGGAACGCGGGGACCGGCCGCGCGGCGCGGCGCGGCAGTCGGGCCATCATCCGCGGCGCTGCGCCTGCCGGCGGATGGGCTGCCCGCCCGTCCCGCGCTTCGCTCCACCGGCCGCGCGGCCCAAACCACTGTGAACAGTTTCAGCGCCTGCGCCCTGCATCCGGACGCACTCTCCGCCCGTAGGTCTTTCGAGACCGGAGGATGTCATGGCCCAGGCCGGACGCTTTGCGCTGACACTGATGCTGGCCGCCGCGCCCCTGATGGGGGCGTCGGCCAATCCCTTGGCCGGAACCTGGCACGCGGCGCGGGGCGGCCAGTCGGTGGAGATCACTCTGTCCCCGGATGGCGCCTTTGCGCGTCGTGACCGCGGCCCCGGTGGCACGGAGATGACCGTTTCCGGCCGCTGGACCCTGGGCGGCACGGGCCCCTGGCTGCGCGTTACCGTCGAGGACTGGGCACCGCGCCGGACCTGTGGATTGTTCGGCTGCACCGATATCCGCATGCTGCCCGGCGAGACCTATCGCTTCGTCCAGCCGGACAACGACCACCTGTTGCTCGATGACCCAGGCGGGCGCACCGAATTCCGGCGCGCGGGCTGAACCGATGCCGGGAACGTCGATGACATTGGAGGCCACGCAGGCCCTCGCGGTGGATCGCGAGCAGGGTCGCGCCGGGTTCGGGGCGCTGCTCGCCCGTGCCGACCTCTCGGCGCGGGCCACCGCCGAACTCCGCCGCCGCCATGCCGAAGCGCAGCGCGCCTATCACGACGCGGCGCATGTCGGGCTGCTCTGGCTGCGCCACCTGATGCATGGCGGCGATCCGGGCGACCGCGACCTGTCGCTCGCCATCCTGTTCCATGACGCGGTCTACGACCCCGGCGCCCGTGACAATGAGGCACGCTCGGCGGAGCTTTGTGCCGCCCTGGTGCCGGGCGCATCCGCCTGGGTGCAGGACGCGATCCGCGCCACCGCGGACCACATGGCCTATCGTGGGGAGGATTGCCGGATCCAGCGGTTGCTCGACCTTGACCTGACGCCGCTGGCCGAGACGCCGGAGGTGTTCGCCCGCAACACCGACCTGCTGCGGCGCGAATACGCCGCGGTCTCGGAACCCGCCTGGCGGGCCGGCCGGCGCCAGGTGCTGGCGCGCTTCGCCGCGGCGCCGCGTCTGTTCCGCACGCGCCTGTCGGCGATCTACGAGGCGCCGGCGCGCGCCAACCTCATGGCGGAGGTCGCGTCGCTGTCCGAGGCGGCATGAGGCGGAAGGCACGCAGCGTCACCAGGCCGAGGGCCAGGCCTTCCAGCACCCCGCCGATCACCGCGCCGCTTGCCATCGCCACGGGTCCATACCCCACCAGGCCGAACATCCATCGCAAGCTGGCCAACGCGCCGGCCAGCACCCAGCCCAGGGTGACCAGCCAGACCCAGGCGGCGCGGCCCTCCACCACGCGGTCCAGCACCAGGCCCTGCGCCAGGCCATAGAGCAGGCCACCCGCTAGGCCGCTCACCACAGGCCCCGCCAGGATGGGGCCCATGCCCGGCAGGTCGCCGAACTGCACCATCAGCAGCCCAAAGATCGCCATGCTGGCCAGCGCGGCACAATATCCGGCCGCTGCGGTCGCACCGATCCACGGCAGCGGAGACAGCGCAGGATGGATCCGGCGCAGCGCCCATGCCTGCGCCATGCCGAGGCAACCGCCCAGGATCGCGCCCCCCGCAGCACGTAGCGCCATCGCCGCGATGCCGACGTGATAGGCCCGCGGCAGGATCTCGGGCACCAGCAGCACGCCCCACAGCGTGGCGAGCGGGAACCCCACCGCGAGGCCGGCCATGCAGGCCAGCATCCATCGCGTGGTCGTGCCGGCGGGGGGCGTCCAGCCTTCCATGGGTCAGCCGTCGCCGGGCAGCGTCACGACCAGCCAGCCGCGCCCATCCATGCGCGCGACATCGCCGGGCAGCAGCAGCACGGTGGTGGTGTCGCTCTCGATGATGGCCGAGCCGGCAACCTCCTGCCCGGGGGTGAGGGCACCGAAATCGAGCACCGGCAGGTCCTGTTCGACGCCAGCCAGCCGGGCTCGGCGGGTGGCGTAGGGCGCCGCCGCGTCGCGCCCGGCGGCGGCCTCCGGCGCCGACATCGGCGGCAGGCGACCGATCACCGCGAGGCGGGCATTGACCAGCACCACCTCCTCCTCGCGCAAGGCATAGGTGAACAGGCCCTGGTGCCGCGCGTGGAAGGCGTCCGTCACGCGCTGGGTCAGGCCCGGCGCGTCCCAATCCACACCCTCCAGCGGCACAGCGATCTCGAAGACCTGTTCGCCATAACGCATGTCGGCGGCGCGCTTCGTCTCGACCGCACCGCCGAACCAGGTGGCGACGCGGGCGCGACCCTCGGATTCCAGCCCGGTCCAGATGGTGCGTAGCGCGGCGTCGTCCGGCACGCCGCCGGTGTTGATCTCGCTGCGCGCCATCTCATAGCGCAGGTCGGTGTGCAGCATGCCCCAGGCGGACAGGCCGGCGGCGAAGACCGGCACGGCGACGCGGCGCATGCCGAGTTCCCGCGCCACCGCCGAGGCATGCAGCCCCGCCGCGCCACCGAAGGCGAGCAGCGTGAAGTCGCGCGGATCGACGCCGCGGCGGACGGTCGCGACGCGGATGCCATCGGCCATGCGGACATTGGCGAGGCGATGCACCCCTTCGGCCGTCGCCAATGCATCGATGCCCAGCGTCGCCCCCAATCGTTCGAAGGCGGCCAGCGCCCCGTCGCGATCGAGCTTGCGCGCGCCACCCAGGAAGTTGTCGGAATCGAGATACCCAAGCACCAGGTTTGCGTCGGTCACCGCCGGTTCCGTGCCGCCCTGGCCATAGGCAACCGGCCCCGGCACCGCGCCGGCGCTGCGTGGCCCGACCTGCAAGGTGCCGCTGGCCCCGACATGGCCAATCGACCCACCGCCCGCGCCCAGCGTGACGATGTCGAGGCTTTCCAGCGCGATGCGTTCCCCGGCCACGGTGCGGCCGCGGCCAAGCGCCGCCTCGCCATCCTGCACCAGGGCGATGTCGGTGGAGGTGCCGCCGACATCGAAGGTGATGAGGTCGTCGCCCAACCCGCGTTCGGCCAGCGCGACGCCCGCCGCGACACCGCCCGCCGGGCCGGACAGCGCCGTGCCCGCGGCAAGCCGCGCGGCTTCCTCCACCGGTGCGACGCCGCCATGCGACAGGATCACGAAGACTGGCCCGGTGTATCCCGCCTCCGCCAACCGCCCGCGCAGGCGCGCGAGGTAGCGCGACACGATCGGCCCGACATAGGCATTCACGCAGGCGGTCGAGAAGCGCTCGAATTCCTTGATCTGCGGCAGCACCTCGGCCGAGGTCGTCACGAACACCCCTGGCAGCGCGGCGCGCACGGCCTCGGCGGCTTCGCGTTCGTGGCTGTCATCACGCCAGGAATGCAGGAAGCAGATCGCCACCGCCTCGACCTGTTCGGCCTTCAGCGTCGCGATGGCGGCGTCGAGCGAAGCGCGGTCGAGCGCCGCCTCGACGCGACCATCCGGGCGGATGCGCTCGGCCACCGGCAGGCGTAGCCGGCGCGGCACCAGCGCGGGGGCAGCCGGCAGGCGCAGATTGTAGCGCTCGGGCTTCAGCCCCTCGCGCATCTCGATGACGTCGCGATGGCCCTCGGTGGTCAGCATCGCGACCTTCGCACCCTTGCGTTCCAGCAGGGCGTTGGTCGCGACCGTGGTGCCATGGACGATGCGCTCGGTGCGCGCAAGAAGGTCGGGCAGTGACAGCCCGAGGCGCTGCGCCAGCACGGCCAGGCCGGCGACGACGCCCTCGCTCTGGTCGGCCGGGGTGGAGGACGCCTTGGCAAGGGTCGTGACGCCATCCGCCGCAACGCAGACCACGTCGGTGAAGGTACCGCCGACATCGACGCCGATACGGTAGGTCATGCGCAAGATCCTGAAGCAAGAAAGGTCGGGGGAGAGAACTCCCCCGAGCCCCCTCCTTCTTTTGGCATCTGGCATTCACCGTCGAAGGTGGGGCGCCAATAGTCAGAAAAAGGAGGGGGGTTCGGGGGGAGTTCTCTCCCCCTGACCTTCTTCACCGCCCTCACAGCAATCCCTCCTCGGCATCGCGCGCACGCGCCGCCGGGTCGCGCTTTTCCGGTGGCCCCCAGCCGCCGCCGCCGCCGGCGCGCACATGCAGCACATCGCCCGGCGCGAGTGGAATGCCGACTTCCTTCGTCTTGAGGTCGCGCGAGGTGCCATCCGCCCGGTCCAACGTGTAGTGATGCGGCGCGCCGTCATGCCCGCCGAGCATTCCCGCCGCGCCGTAGCGCACGCCGTCGCCGGCGGTGTTCGCCACGGACGGACCATCGGTCTCCAGCCGCATCACCAACTCGCCGCCGAGGCCGCCGCGATAGGTGCCGTCCCCCGCGCTGCCGGGGCGGAATTCGTGCTTGCCGAAGAACAGCGGGAAGCGCGCCTCGGCCATCTCGACGGAGCCGAATTTCAGCCCACCGGCCGAATGCCATTCGCCCGCCGTGGACCAGCCATCGCCGCCCGAGGACCCGCCGCCGCCGGGCCGCGCGTGGAACAGGTGCCACACGAAGGACCGACCCGGCCGGCGCGCATCGCTGCCCTTGATCGCAACGCGGAAACGCCGCCCCCAGCCGCCCATCGCGCGTTCGGGGCAGGCATTCGCCAGCGCCTTGACCACGGCTTCGACGATCTCGTTCGAGCAGTGGGAGGTGCACATCGTCACCGGCGCACCTTCGCGCGGCAGCACGATGGTGCCCTCCTTGGCGACGATCTCGATGGGGCGGAAGCAGCCGTCGTTCTTGGCGACTTCCGGGTCGAGCAGGAAGGCGATTGCCATGCGCACCGCGCTCGCGGTGTTGGGCCAGGAGGAGTTGAGGAAGGAGGGCACCTGCGGCGCGGAGTCCGACAGGTCCACGGTGATCGCGTCGCCCGCCTTCGTCACCGTCGCGCGGATCGCGATGTCGTTGTTGCCGAAGCCGTCATCGTCGAGGAAGGCCTCGCCCTTCCATGTGCCATCCGTCCAGGTGGCGATGATGCGGCGTGCATGGGCTTCCGACAGAGCCAGGATGGCGGCGACGGCCGCCTCCGTCTCCCCCGCGCCGTGCTTGTCGAGCACGCTGAGCAGCCGCTTCTCGCCCAGATGCGCCGCGCCGATCATCGCCATCAGGTCGCCACGCACCTCGCGCGGCAGGCGCGTATTGGTGACGATCATGCGCACCAGGTCGGGCCGCGCGGTGCGATTCTGCCCCAGCAGGATCGGCGGCAGGCGCAACCCTTCCTGGAAGATCTCGGTGGCGGCGGGGTTGTAGGCGCCATGCGTGCCGCCGCCGATATCCGTGTGGTGCGCGCGCACCACCGAATAGAACATCAGCCGCCCCTCGGCGAAGACCGGCACGATGATGGTGAGGTCCGGCAGATGCGACCCGCCGTGATAGGGGTCGTTCAGCAGGTAGATGTCGCCATCCGAGATGCTGTCCCCGAAGGCATCCACCACCGCCTGCACCGCGAAGGGCATCGCACCGACATGGATCGGGATGTGGTCGGCCTGCGCCAGCAGCCGCGCGCCGCTGTCGCACAAAGCGATGGAGAAATCGCGCGAGGAGTTCAGGATCTGGGAATAGGCGGTGCGCAGCATCGCCTCCCCCATCTCCTCGACAATGGCGCGGAAGCGGTTGTCGAGGACGGAGAGCGTGACGGGATCTGGAGCGGTCATGACCGCGGAGCGTCTGTTGCACCGCACATGGCGTCAAGCCTTCGCAGCGCGCGCGGTCCGCGCCATCATCGCCCCCAACACCCAGGGGAAGAAGCCGCCATGACCGTCACCGTCGCCAATCCCGACCTGCGCATCGTCACCGAGGGGCTGCGCTTCCCCGAAGGCCCGGTCTGCATGCCCGATGGCTCGGTGGCGCTGGTCGAGATCGAATCCCGCCGCATCACCCGCGTGGCACAGAACGGTGCCAAGACCACCATCGCGACCGTGACCGGCGCGCCGAACGGCCTGGCGCTCGGCCCGAATGGCATGCTGTACGTCTGCAACAACGGCGGTTTCTCCTGGCATGAGGAACCTGGCCTGCTGCGCCCGGGCTTTCAGGCGCCTGATTATTCCGGCGGCCGGATCGAAACGGTCGACCCCGCGACCGGTGCGGTCGAGACGCTGATCCGCGCCGTCGATGGCCGCCCTCTGCGTGGCCCCAACGACCTGATGTTCGACAACCATGGCGGCTTCTGGTTCTCCGATCTCGGCAAGGTGCGCGCGCGCGACCGCGACCATGGCGGCGCGTACTGGGCCAAGGCCGATGGATCGGGCGCGGTCGAGGCCGCCTTCCCAGTCTTCGGCGGCGCCAACGGCATCGGAATCAGCCCTGACGGCAAGACGGTCTATGTCGCGGAGACCGAGACCGGCCGGTTGTGGGCCTGGGATGTGGAAGCGCCGGGGAAGTTGAAGAAGGAACCCTGGCCGTCGTCGAATGGCGGGCGGGTGCTGTGCCAGTTCCCCGGCTATCGCCGGCTCGACAGCCTGGCGATCGCGGCCTCGGGGAACATCATCGTCGCCACGCTGGTGGCAGGCGAGATCACCACCATCTCGCCTTCGGGTGAGATCCTGCGCGTGGTGAAGATGCCCGAGCGCATGCCGACGAATATCTGCTTCGGCGGGGCGGATATGCGCACCGCCTACATCACGCTTTCGACCAGCGGAAAACTGGTGGCAATGCAATGGGATGAACCGGGATTCCGCCTGCCGCACGGTTGACAGAACGGTCACTGCCAGCCGACGCTTAACAATATAAGCAGACCGGCGCCGCTGAAGGCGCCGTCTTGGGAGTGACATCCATGCCCGGTCCCGTGATCGGCCGTCGCGGCACGCTGGCCGCCGGCCTCGCCCTGCCCTTCATCCGCCCCGCCTTCGCCCAGCAGGCCGAACCCTATGTCATGGGCACGCTGTTCCCGATGAGCGGCCCCAACGCCGAATTTGGCGAGGCCTTCACGCGCGGCGCCCAGGTCGCACTCGGCCACATCGCCGCGGACAACATGCTGCGCCGACCGATCCGCCTGCAGGCGGAGGACACCCAGGCGCTGCCGCAGCCTTCCGTCGTTGCGATGAACAAGCTGGTCAATATCGACCACGCCCATTGGGTGCTGGTGTCCTGGACCGCGACCTCCAAGGCGGTCGCGCCCATCGGCGACCGTGCGCGCACCGTCATGGTCAATGGCGGCGGCGTGGGGCCGGACCTCGCGGGGCTCTCGCCCTATTTCTGGAACGTCATCGCGCTTGCGCATCTGGAAGTGCAAGTGATGGTGCCGTTCCTGGTGCGGCAGCGGAACGCGAAGCGCGTCGCGCTGATCTATGTGGACGACCCGCTGGGCGACGGCATCCTTGGCCAGCTGCGCACCGTGCTGCCGGCCAATGGCGGCGAGCTGGTCGGCAGCTTTTCCGTGCCGCGCGCCGCGCAGCAATTCGGCCCGGTGGTCGCGCGGGTGCGCCAGGCGCGGCCCGATGCGGTCTATGTCGCATCCTTCGGCGCGCAGAACGCGCAGATCGTGAAGGCGCTGCGCGACAACGGCGTGACTCAGACCATCTGTTCCTATTCCGCCTTCGGCATCGACAGCCTGCGCACCATGCCCGAGGCCGAGGGCGCGCTGTTCACCTCGCAGAAGCTGGACCTGACCGGTAGCCATGCGCTGACGCGGCGCTTCGCGGCGGACTTCCAGGCGCGCTTCGGCTCACCGCCGGTCGTCTATCACGCCAACTACTACAACGCGGCCTATCTGTTCGGGCTTCTGGCGAAGCAGATCGAGGCGGCGGGCGGCACGGTGAACGGCGATTCACTGCGTGCGGCGATGCTGGCGACGCGCAAATTCGACCTGGTCGGCGGCGAGGGCGAGTTCGACGAGCAGGGCAATATGCTCAACCAGATGCAGGTGAACGAGATCCGCGGCCAGCAATTCGTCCCGGTCGGCTGAACGCGGACCCATGCTTTTTCTGCAACTGCTGCTCAACGGGCTGCAGACCGGGGCGATCTACGCCCTGACCGCGGCGGGCTTCGCGCTGATCTTCGGCGCGACGAAGATCTTCCATGTCGCCCATGGCACCGCCTTCACCATCGCGGGCTACGCCTTCCTGTTCGCCTGGCGGGCGGGATGGCCCGGCTGGGCGGGGGCGGCGGCGGCCGTGGTCGCCGCGATGGTCTTCGGCATCGCCATGGAACGCTTCGTCTATCGCCCGATCCAGCGGCATGAAGGGTCGTTCTTCACGGTCTTCGTCGCCGCCTTCGGGGTGGGCATCGTGGTGCAGAACATCATCGGCATGATCGCCGGGCGCGGCTTCGCCACGGTGGACACGCCACTGTCCTTCTCTGCGGAGATCCTGCCGGACATCTTCGTCGCGCCGATGCTGTGGATCGCGCTGGTGACCGCGGCGGTGCTGTTCGCGGCCCTGACGCTGTTCCTCACGCGTCATCCGGCGGGCGTCGCGCTTCGTGCCTTGGCGCAGAACCCGGACCTGATCCGCACCTACGGGCTGTCGTCGAACGGGCTTTCGGTGCTGGCCTTCGCGATCGGGTCCGCGCTGGCGGCACCGGCGGCGATCGTCACCGTGATGACCACCGGATTGAACGAGGCGATCGGCCACCAGGTCATGTTGATCTCGATCGCCGCGACCATCGTGGGCGGCATCGGGTCCCTGCGCGGCGCGGCGTTGGCCGGGCTGATGCTCGGCATCGCCGAGAGCCTCGCGCTTCAGGTGGTCGATACGCAATGGGCGGAGGCGGTGTCCTTCCTCGTGCTGTTCGGCTTCATCATCTTCCGGCCGGCGGGGATCTTCGGCGTGGCGCAGACACGATGACCGCCTTCCTCATTAACCTGGCGACGCTGGCGGCGATCTCGGGGATCCTGGCGTCGACGCTGAACTTCATCGTCGGCTATGCGGGCATCTTCTCGGTCGCGCATGCGGTGTTCTTCGGGCTCGGTGCCTATGGCGGGGCGCAGGTAGCACTTCTGCTGGTGCCGAACCCCTTCCTGGCCTGCCTGGCGGCGGCGGTGATCGCGGGTGGGCTGTCGTTGTGCCTGGCGCTGCCGGCGCTACGGGTGCGCGGGGAGTATTTCGTCGCCGCCTCGCTGGGCCTGCAGATGGTCGCGGCGACGCTGTTCGCGGAACTCAAGCCGCTGACGGGTGGCATCGGCGGGCTGGTCGGCATTCCGCGGCCCGAGGTGTTCGGCATGGTTGTACCAGTGCTGCCGCTGGCATTGGTGGCGCTGGCGCTGATCCTGTGGGCCACGGCGCGGCTGCAGCGCGGCACCTTCGGCCGCACCCTGCAATCGATCCGCGATGCGGACAGCGCCGCGGAATCGCTCGGCAAGAACGTCAATGCGGCGAAGACGCTCGCCGTCGCCTTCGCCTGTGCCGGGGCGGGGATCGCCGGCGCGCTGTATGCGCTGCACCTGTCCTTCATCAACGTCGAATCCTTCACCCTCGACCAGTCGATCCAGATCATGGCCATGGTCATCATCGGCGGTGCCGGGACGCTGTGGGGTCCGCTGGTCGGCGCGGTGCTGCTGCTGTCGCTGCCGGCGGTGATCTCCTTCATCCCGTTCATCCCGCCCACCGAGGTCGGCGCCGTGCAGCAGATCATCTACGGCAGTGCGATGACGCTGCTGATGATCTTCCGCCCCGCCGGGCTGGTCGGCGATCTCTCCAAGGGAAAGTCCACGGCATGACCGAGGTATCGCTGCGCTGCGAGAACCTCGCCCGCGCCTTCGGCGGCGTGCAGGCGGTCGCGGGCGTATCGCTGTCGCTGCCCGCCGGCCAGGTCACCGCCCTGGTCGGGCCGAACGGGGCGGGCAAGACGACCACCTTCAACCTGATCACCGGCAATCTCCGCGCCGATTCCGGCACGGCGGAGATCCGCGGCAAGCCGATCATGGGGCTGAAGCCATGGCAGGTGGCCCGCCTCGGCGTCGCGCGGTCGTACCAGGATTTGCGCCTGTTCACGCATATGACGGTGCGCGAGAACGTGCTTGCCGCGACCGAGGTCTCCTCCTGGTTCTGGCAGCCCGGTGGGCGGCGCGCGCAGCAGCAGCGCGAACACCGCGCCGAGACCGCGCTGGAGGCGACCGGCCTCACCGATCTCGCCGATGCCCGTGCGGTCGACCTCGCCTATGCCGAGCGCAAATTCCTGTCGATGGCGCGCATCCTCGCGGCAGAGGCGGATATCTGGCTGCTCGACGAACCGGCCTCGGGGCTCGACCTCGCCTCCCGCATCCGCTTCGGCGCGCTGCTGAAGGAAGCGCAGACGCGCGGCGTGGCGATCTGCCTGATCGAGCACAATCTGGACGTGGTGGTGGAATTGTCGAACCGCATTGCCTTCCTCGACCAGGGCAAGGTGCTGGCAGAAGGCGAACCGCAGGCCATCCTCAAGGACCCCGCCCTCGCCGCGATCTATTTCGGCGACCGGCCGCAGGAGGCTGCGTGACCACCAACGCAATCGAGGCCATCGGCCTGTCCGCCGGCTATGGTGGGCGGGAAGTGCTGCAGGATGTCTCCCTCAAGCTCAAGGCCGGCGAGATCCTGTGCATGATCGGCCACAACGGCGCCGGCAAGTCGACGCTGCTGCGCGTGCTGTTCGGGCTGCATCGCCCTTCCGGCGGCAGCACCCGCGTGTTCGGCGAAACCCCGCCCAACTACACCCCCGCCGCGCTGGGGGCGGCCGGTATCGCGCTGGTGCCCGAAGGCCGCGGCGTCTTCCCCGATTTGACGGTGGAGGAGATCTTCGGCCTCGCCCTGTGGTCGGCGGGCGTGCCGAAATCCGGCCAGCGCGAACGCATCGAGGAAGTGCTGGACGTCCTCCCACGCATCAAGGAATTCCGCACGCGGCGGGCCGGCACGCTGTCCGGCGGGCAGCAGCAGATGGTGTCGATCGGCCGGGCGCTGCTGACGCGCCCACGCGCGCTGCTGCTGGATGAACCGTCGATCGGCCTTGCACCCAAGCTGTTCCAGGACCTGATCCGCCCGATCGCGGCACTCCGCGAATCGCGCGGCATGGCGATCCTGCTGGTCGAACAGAATGTGCGCGAAGCCTTCGCGGTGTCCGACCGCGTGCTGGTGATGCGCTCCGGCAAGTTCATCTTCGAGGGCGCGCCGAGCGAACTGGACGACCATGCGAAACTGATGGAGCTGTTCTGACCTCAGCGATTATGCCCGGACACTTCCTCACCCGCATCCGCCGCCAGTCGCGCATGCAGCGGCACCGACATCAGCACGACCACCGCCGCCACCAGGAAGCCACGGGAGAAATCCACCGGCAGCAGGTCCACCCGGCCCGCCAGGGAGGATGACACCTCCAGCGTCGCCGTCGCCAGCACCACCCCGAGCGCCGGCGTCAATTGCTGCAACGTGCCGTAGAAGGCGGTCGCCGCCGACATCCGCTCGGATGGCACCTCGGCGAAGGCTAGCGTGTTCATCGCCGTGAACTGCAGGCTACGCGCCAGCCCGCCCGCGGCCAACAATGCGAAGATCGCGATGGATGGCCAACCCGGCCCCACCAGGGCCAGTGCCGCAATGCCGATCGCCGCCACCACGCCATTGGACATCAGCGCCCCGCGGAAGCCGGTGCGCCGCAGCAGCGGCCGCACCAGCGGCTTCATCGCGAAGGCGCCCAGCGCCGTGGCGAAGGAGACGAGGCCGCTCTGCGACGCGCTCATCCCGAAGCCGATCTGCAGCATCACCGGGATCAGGAACGGCACCGCGCCCGCCCCGCTGCGGAAGATGCTGCCCGCCATCGCCGCGTCGCGGAAGGTCGCCAACGACAGCAGCGAAAGGTCCACCGCCGGGCGCGGCACGCGCCGGCAGTGGCGGACCGCGAAGACCCCCGCCACCAGCCCCAGCGCCAGCCCGGCCCAGGATACCGCGGCGGGCACGACGTGCCGGCCCACCGTCTCCAGCCCGAACATCACCAGCGCCAGCGCCGCCCCGGTCAGGGCGAGGCCCACCACGTCCGGCGGCCCCATCTTGAGCGGCGGCACATGCGGGATCTTCCACGCCACCAGCGCGAAGCCGATCAGCCCGATCGGCACATTGATCCAGAACACCGATCGCCAGGACCACAGATCCGTCAGGATGCCGCCGACCGGCGGCCCCGTCACCGGGCCGAGCAACGCCGGCATGGTCAGCCAGGCCATCGCCGAGAGCATGTCCTTCTTCGGCACCTCCCGCAGCAGCAGCAGCCGCCCGACCGGCACCATCATCGCCCCGCCAATGCCTTGCAGGATGCGGCAGGCGATCAGCTCGCCCAAGCCCTGCGAACGCCCGCACAGCACCGAGGAGAAGACGAAGACCAAGATCGCCAGCATGAAGATGCGCTTCGCGCCGAAGCGGTCGGCAATCCACGCGGAAAAAGGGATGAAGACCGTCAGCGCCACGAGGTAGGAGGTGATCGCCGCGCCGAGCCGGGACGGATCCTCGCCGAGGTCCCGCGCCATCGACGGCAGCGCGGTGGCCAGCACCGCGCTGTCGAGATTCTGCATGAACAGCGCCGAGGCGACGATCAGCGCGATGCCGCGATGGTCGCGCGCCGCGGTCACGGTCGCAGCACCACGCGCCCGGCGCTGCGCCGTCCGCTCACCTCGGCCATCGCCTCGCGGAACCGGTCCAGCGGAAAGCCGGCATGCACTTCCGGCTTCAGCGCGCCCGCCTGCCACCAGCCCATCAGCTGCGACCACAAGGCCCGCGCGCGCGGCGCATGGGCCCGGCGATGATCCCCCGGCGACCAGCCGACATAGGTCCCCCAATTCACCCCGGCGACGGCGATGTTCTTCAGCAGCAGGATATTCGCCGCCACCGTCGGGATGCCGCCGCCGGCGAAGCCGATCACCACGAGGGTCCCGCCATCGCCGAGACAGCGCAGGCTGTCATCGAAGGCCGGCCCGCCGATCGTGTCCAGCACGCAGGCCACGCCCTGCCCGGCCGTCGCGTCCCTTGCCGCATCCCGGAACGACGCGGCGCTGTCCAGCACCACATCGGCGCCGCGGTCGCGCAGCAGCCCATGCTTGGCCGCACCGGCGCGGGCGATGACCCGACATCCCATGGCCTTGGCGATCTCGACGCCAGCCAGGCCGACGCCACCGGCCGCGCCATGCACCAGCACCCAGTCGCCGGGCGACAGATGCGCCCGCCACAACAGCCCCGCCCCGGCGGTGGGGTAGGAGATCGGGAAGGCGACCGCCGCTTCGGCCGGCAGCCCCTCGGGGATGGCGATGACGTGGATGTCGTCCGCCACCACCTCCTCGGCATAGCCACCCCAGTCGAGCACGGCGAAGACGCGCGTGCCGGGCGGCGGCGCATCGGCATCCGGCGCGGCCTCGACCACCGTGCCGACCACCTCGGTGCCGGGGATGAAGGGCAGCGGCGGGCGGCGCTGGTACTTGCCCTCGACGACCAGCTGCGTGGCGAAGGACACGCCCGATGCCTCGATGCGGATACGGACCCCGCGCGGGCGCATGGGCGGGGCCGGCACCTCCTTCAACTCCAGCGCATCGAAGGGGCGCCAGGATTCGCAGATGACCGCGCGCATCATTCCATCCGGATATTGGCCGAGCGCACGATGGCGCCGAACTTGTCGTACTCGCTGCGGCAGAAGGCGGCAAAATCGGCCGGCGAGTCGGCGACCGGATCGGCCCCCAGCGTCGCGAGCCGCGCTCGCACCTCACTATCCTGCACCGCCACCGCCACCGCGCGCTGCAGGCGTTCGGCGATCGCCATCGGCGTGCGCGGCGGCGCCCAGAAGCCATACCATGTCGAGATGACAAGGTCCGGGAACCCCGCCTCGGCCGAGGTCGGCAGGTCGGGAAACACCGTGATCCGTCGCGCGTTCAGCGCCGCGAGCGGCCTCAACAACCCGTCCCGCACCGCGCCAGCGCCGGCCGGCACGCTGTCGAACATCACCTGGACATTGCCCGCGATCAGGTCCTGGATCGCCGGCCCGGCCCCGCGATAGGGAATGTGGACGATGTCCACGCCGGCGATCTGCTTGAACATCTCCCCCGCCAGGTGCTGCGCCCCGCCGATCGAGGAGGAGGCGTAGCTCACCCGCCCCGGGTTGGCCTTCGCATGATCCGCCAGTTCGCGCAGGGACCGCACCGGCAGGCGCGGGTTCACCAGCGCCACCAGCGGCACCATCGCGATGTTCGTCACCGGCGTGAAATCGTTGAGCGCATCGTAGGGCAGGTTGCGGTTGATGTGCGGGATGATGACATGGGCCGAGGCATTGACCAGGATCACCTGGCCATCCGGCGCGGCACGCGCGACCTCCGCCGAGCCGATCGTCCCCGACGCGCCCGGCTTGTTCTCGATCACCAGCGGCTGCCCGAGTTCCTGCTGTGCGCGCTGCGCCGCAACGCGCCCCACAAGGTCGGTGGGGCCTCCGGGCGGGTAGGGCACGATGCAGCGCACCGGCCTGCTGGGCCAGTCCTGCGCCAGCGCCGGCAGCGCGATCGGCGCGAGCATCAGTCCCAACGCGGCCCGGCGGCTGATCCTCATGGCGTCCTCTTCCCATTGCGTCGCTTCGCGTCAGGATAGGCCCGGAACGCGCAGGAGGAAACGCGATGGATGAGGCGATGCGACCCTACAAGGGATTGCGCGTGCTGGATGCCGGCCAGGGCATCGCCGCGCCCTATTGCGCCATGATGCTGGCGGCCTGCGGCGCGGATGTCATCAAGCTGGAACCGGCCGAAGGCGACTGGTCGCGCGGATTGGGCACGGCCAAGGATGGCGTCTCAGTGATGACGGTGTCCTTCAACCGTGGCAAGCGGTCGGTGGTGCTCGACCTGAAATCGCCCGAGGGGCGCGCGGCGGCGGCGAAGCTGGCGGCCGGCGCCGATGTGCTGATCGAGGCCTTCCGCCCCGGTGTCGCCGCGCGCATCGGCCTGGGGCCGGAAAATGCGAAGCCCGATGCCGTCTGCCTGTCGATCTCCGGATTCGGCCAGACCGGCCCGTATTCCGAGCGGCCCTGCACGGATTCCGTCGCGCAGGCCTTCTCCGGCCTCGTGGCGCTGAACGACGGCGCGGATGGCGTGCCGCATAAGGTCGGTGCCTTCGTCTCGGACATGGCGACCGGGATCTATGCCTTCTCGGCCGTGCAGGTGGCTTTGGCCGCGCGCGCGCAGGACACCACGCCGCGCCGCCGCGTCATCGACATGTCGCTGATGGCCGCATCCTCCAACCTGCTGATGCAGCAGATCGGCGAATGGGGCGTGCAGGGCAAGCCGGCCGCGCCGCCCAATGCGCCGGCCGGCGCCTATCAATGCTCGGATGGTGCCTGGGTGATGGTCACGCTGGTGCGCGAAGCAGAATGGCTGGCCATCGCCGAGGTGCTCGGTATCCAGGACGCCGCGCGCGATCCGCGCTTCGCGACCTTCCCGCTGCGCTGGGAAAACCGCGAGGCATTGTACGCCATCGTCCGCGCGGCCTTCATCAAGCGGCCCTCCGCCGAATGGGTGAAGCTGCTGCAGGGCGCGCGGCTGCTGGCGGATCGCGTCAACACGCCGCTCGACTGGCTGTCGAACGAGCATGTCGTCGCATCCGGCGCGGTGACGCGCGTGCAGCAGCCACAACTTGGGGAAGTGCCGCTGCCTGCGCTGCCGGGCCTTGGCCATTGGCATGCCCTGGCGCCCACGCTCGGCCAGCACACAGCCGAGGTGCTGGCCGAGATCGGCGCGTGATGCTCGCCGCCGCCATCGCCGCCGAGCAGCCGCGCGTCGCGGCCTGGCTCGACCGGCTGGCGGCGATCGGCGCCGATCCGCCCGGCATCACGCGCCACGCCTTCGACGATCGCGAGAACGCCGCCCATGCGCTCGCGATCGCCGAGGCCGAGCGCCTCGGCTTCGAGGTGACGCGCGACGCGGCGACGAATCTCTATCTCACCTGGCCGGGCACGGATCGCACGGCGCCGCGGATCATGCTGGGGTCGCATTTCGACAGCGTGCGCCATGGCGGGAATTTCGACGGCGCGGCGGGGGTGCTCGCGGCAATCGCCGCCGTCTCCGCGCTGCGTGCGACGGGCTTCACACCGCGCGCCGACATCACCATCGCCGCCTTCCGTTGCGAGGAAGCGGTGTGGTTCGGCCTCGGCCTGATCGGTAGCCGCGCCGCGCTCGGCATCCTGCCGCCCGACGCGCTGGATCGCCGCCGCGCCGATACCGGGCTGACGCTGGCCGAACACATCACCCGCTGCGGCGGCGACCCATCCGGCATCGCGCCGGGCCGCCGCCTGCTGCCGGACGGGCCGATCCGCTGCTTCCTCGAAGCCCATATCGAACAGGCGCCGAGCCTGATCGAGGCCGGGCTGCCGCTGGCCGTCTGCACCGGCATCCCCGGCAATATCCGCCACGCCGCCATCCGCATCACCGGGGAGGACGCGCATGTCGGCCTGCCGCGCCGCTTCCGCCATGACGCGGCACTGGCGGGTGCCGATCTGTTCTGCGCGCTCGACGCGCTATGGGCCGCGGAAGAAGCCGCAGGCCGCGCCATGGCGATGACCATCGGGCGCTTCCACACGGACACGACGAAGCACGAACTCACGGTCGTCGCCGGCGACTTCACGCTGTCGCTCGACCTGCGCGCCTATGACGCCGCGCATCTCGCCGCGTTGGAACGGCGCCTGCACGCCATCGTCGCAGAGGTCGCCGAGCGGCGCAGCGTGACGATCGACCTCGGCCCGCGCAACGCCGCGCCGGTCGGCCCCTGCGACGCAACGCTGCAAAGCGAACTCGCCGAGGCCGCCGCGCGCATGGGGATCGCGACCATGCCGCTTGGGTCACCAGCATCGCATGACGCGGCGAACTTCGCCGCCGCCGGCATCCCGACCGGGCTGCTGCTGATCCGCAATGCGCATGGCAGCCACAATCCGCGCGAGGCGATGGACACCGCCGACCTGATGGCGGCCGCAGCGACGTTTGCTGAGTTGTTGCGCGGGTGAAGGTTGGAGGGGCCCTGCCCCTCCAAGCCACCCCGCCAGGGACCAACGGGTCCCTGGACCGCGGGAAATTGGCACCAGGATGTGGAAGGGTGATTCGGGCATGGCACCAGGCTGAATCCTGGGCGCCGGGCACGGCGCATTCCTCTGCGGTCGAAACCCACCGCGGTGCCCCACGCCAGGTCGAGGTTCCCAAAGGCCTTAAGCCTTTGGTGGGGGCGTGAGGCACTGCCTCACGCGGAGAGGGAAAAGCCCTCTCCGGTGCCACCTCAGGACGGCTGAATCCCCAGCTTGCGCACCAGCGCCCCATAGACCTCGCGCTCCCGCACCAGGCGGTTGGCGAAAACCTCGCCGCGCTCGAAGGTCGGCGCCATGCTCATCAGCGCCATACCCTGCGCGGCGGAAGGCAGCGCCAGCGACTCCCCGATGGCGGAAGCAAGCCGGTCGACGATCTCCGGCGGGGTGCCCGCCGGCGCCATCACGCCGTACCACGGCACCGCCAGCGCGCGCGGATGACCGGCCTCGGCCAATGTCGGCACATCCGGCAGGTCGGGGTTGCGGCGTTCGGCGATGGTCGCGATGGCGACGGCCCGGCCGTCGCGCACCGCCGGCAGCGCCACCGCATCGAACAGCAATTGCACCCGCCCGCCGAGCAGGTCGGTCAGCGACGGCGCGGAACCGCGATAGGGGACGTGCTCGATGCGGATGCCGGTCGCATCGGCGAAGAGTTCCCCCGACAACTGCGTGATGGTGCCGTTGCCGGCCGAACCGAAGCGCAGCGCGTTGGGATTGGCGCGGGCATAGGCGATCAGCCCGGCCACATCACGGAACGGCACCGACGGATTGGCCGCGACGACGCCATAGGCAAAGGACGTCATCGCCACCGGCGTGAAGGCGGTCGCGGGGTCGAAGGGCAGGTTCATCACGTGCTGCGCGATCACCATCACCGCCGTCGGGAAGGCGAGGAAGGTGTGCCCGTCCCGCGCCTGCGACACGTATTGCGCGCCGATCGTCCCGCCCGCGCCGGCGCGGTTCTCGATGATGATGGGCTGGCCGAGGATGCGCTGCATCGGTTCGGCGATCGGGCGGATCGACAGGTCGGTCGTCCCGCCCGGCGGATAGGGTGCGACCATGGTGATCGGCCGGTTCGGCCAGGCGCCCTGGGCGTGCAGGGCGCGTGGCGCGGCCAGCAGCGTGGTTGCGGCCAGCAACGGCCGCCGCCGGATCAGCGTGATGATCGGCATCTCGTCCTCCCATTCCCCGCCCTGCGGGTGGGGTTGGCGGCAAGGCTAGACCCCAGGGCGGCCGGAATGAAATGCTTCACACATCTCGCGCTTGCGTCATCGCCTCCTCCGATGCGCGGCGCCGCGCGGCATGTCATGCTGGTTCGCCGCGCGAACTGAACCCGGAAACGCCCCTCATGCGCCTCATCCGCCTGCTGCTGGTCCTCGCCCTCGCCCTGCCCGGCGCAGTGGTGGCGCAAACCTTCGATCTGCCGGGGCTGGGCCGCGATTCCGGCGCCTATCAGCAGGAGATGCAGCGCCGCTTCCCCGCCGGCGGGTCGCCGCAGCAGCGCCTGGCCGCCGAACAGCGGGCCCAGCAGGCCGAAGCCCGGCGCGACTTCGCCGCCGCCGCCACGGCGTGGGAAGAACGGATCGGCATGGGGCAGCCCAATGGCGATCATTGGCTCGCACTCGCCCAGGCGCAGATCAACCGCACCCCGCCGCAGAATCCCCGCGCGCTCCAGGCCGCCTGGCGCGCCTTCCAACTCGCCCCCTATGGCGAGCCGGAGATCGCGCCCCTGCTGGTGATCGCCGAGGCGCTGCGCCGGATGGATCGCCCGGTGCAGCAGATCGAGGCGCTGGAAGCCATCCTGGAACGCACCGACAGCCCGGAATACCGCCAGCGGCTCGAAGCCGCGCGCCGCGCCGCCGGGATGCTGGTCCGTCGCGTCACGCCGGAAGCCGATGCCGAACCGGCCCGCGCCTGCCTGACCTTCACCAACCCGCCGGCGCGCCGCACCGACTGGAATCCCGGCGACTGGATCCGCGCCGACCCGCCGATCCCTTCCATCGCGGTGGAGCGCGAGGGCGACCAGCTCTGCATCGCCGGCCTGCCCTGGGGGGCCACCACGCGTCTGATCCTGCGCGCCGGCCTGCCGGGAGAGGACCGCCAGAACCTGCGCCAGGAAACCACCGTCGGCATTGCCATGCCGAACCGCGACCCGCGCATCGCCTTCGACACCCGCGCCTTCATCCTGCCGCGCGGCCAGGAACCGCGCGTGGGTGTGGCCACCATCAACATCAATGCCATGACGATGCGCGTGGTGCGCGTGGCCGAACGCAACCTGGTCCCGCTGCGCCGCGACTGGACGCCGGGGGAGGCGCTGGAATCCTATTCCGCCGACACGATCAGCGACGATATGGGCCGCATCCTGTGGGAGGGCCGCGCCGAGTTGCGCGGCGTGCAGGCCAATCGCACCCTGCGCTCGATCCTGCCGCTGCCGGATGTGCTGCGCAGCGCCGGACCCGGTGCCTACCTGATCGTGCTGCGCAACGCCGACGCCCGGCGCGGCGGCGGCGAGACGGCTGCACTGCCCTTCTTCGTCACCGATATCGGCCTGACGGCGTGGCGCGGCGCGGATGGCATCGCGGTGCAGGCGCGCAGCCTGCAATCCGCCGCAGTGACCACCGGGCTGCGCGTGATGCTGATGGCGCGCAACAACGAGATCCTGGCCGAGGCGCGCACCGATGCGGATGGCCTTGCGCGGTTCCCGGCGGCGCTGATGCGCGGCACCGGCCCGCTTGCGCCCGTCGCGGTGCATGCGGAAACGGCGGACGACCTCGCCGCGCTGTCGCTCGAAGCCGCCTCCTTCGACCTGTCCGACCGAGGCGCCACCGGCCTGCCGCAGCCGGGGCCGGTCGATGCGTTCCTGTGGCTCGACCGCGGCATCTTCCGCCCCGGTGAGACGGTGAATGCCGCCGCGCTGATCCGCGACCCGGCGGGCCGCCCGCTCGACCTGCCGGTGCGCCTGCGGCTGCGCCGGCCGAACGGCCAGGTCGCCGCCGAATACGTCCCGCCCCGCCAGGATGGCGGTGCGATCTACTGGCCGGTGCGGCTGTCGGCCGGCGCCACCTTCGGCGTCTGGACGCTGGAGGCGCTGACCGACCCCGATGCGCCACCGGTTGGCCGCACCACCTTCCGCGTCGAGGCCTTCCTACCCGAACGACTGGACGTCACCGCCGGCCCTGTCCCCGGCCCGCTGGTGCCCGGCCAGAACCTGGCCGTGCCGGTCACGGCGCGCTTCCTGTATGGCGCGCCAGGCGCCGGCCTGTCCGGTCAGGCGGAGATGCGCCTGCTAACCGACCCGGAGCCCTTCGAGGCCTGGCGCGGTTGGCGATTCGGCCTCGCCCAGGAACAATTCGCCCCGGACCTCATCACCTTCGAGATCCCCGAGACCGACGACCAGGGCCGCACGACGCTGATGCTCGACCTGCCGGCCGCACCCGACACCACGCGCCCGGTGAAGGGCGAGGTCAGCGTGTCGATGAACGAACCCGGCGGGCGGGAGACGCGCACGCGCTTCACCGTGCCGGTGCGCGCCCGTGGCACGCTGCTGGCCGTGAAGCCGGCCTTCGAGAACGACGCCATCGATGCCGGCGCCGAAGCCGCCTTCGACATCGCCGCGGTCTCGCCGGAAGGCCGCGCGGTGCCCGCCACGCTGCGCGCGCGCCTGGTGCGTGAGCGTCCGAACTGGCGCATCGTCGTGCGCGGCTCCATCGCGCGTTGGGAGACCGTGTGGCGCGACGAGCCGGTGGACGCGCAGGAGATCCGCGTCACCGCGCAGCAGCCCGCCCGCTTCGCCCGCTCGCTGCCCTTCGGCCGCTACCGGCTGGAGGTGACCGATGCGAACGGCCTCGGCATCACCTCCATCCGCTTCCGCGCCGGCTGGGCTGGCGTGGAAAGTGCCGAGATCCCCGACCGCGTGGACGTCGCCGCCGACCGGCGGTCCTACATGCCCGGCGACACCGCGCGCATCCGCATCACCCCGCCCTTCGCCGGCCGCGCCGCCGTGACGGTGATGACCGACCGGCTGGTGTCGGTGCGCGACATCCAGGTCGCCGAGGGCGGAACCGAGATCGAGGTTCCCGTCGATGCAGCCTGGGGCCCTGGCGGCTATGTCGCCGTCACCGTGTTCCGCCCCGGCCAGGCGCGGTCCGGCCAGCCCGGCCGCGGCCTCGGCCTCGCCTGGGTCGGGCTGGACCCGGCACCCCGCACGCTCGGCGTCGCCGTCGATGCCCCCGCGCTGGTGCGGCCGCGCCAGCGTGTGGACGTCCCGGTGCGCGTGACCAACGCCGCCGGCCCGGTGCAACTGACCCTCGCCGCGGTGGATGAAGGCATCCTGCGCCTGACCAATTTCGCCAACCCTGATCCGATGGCGCATTTCCTCGGACGGCGGCGCCTCGGTGTCGATATCCGCGACGATTACGGCCGGCTGATCGCGCCCGCCGAGGGCGAACTCGCCCTGCTGCGCCAGGGTGGCGACGAATCCGATGGCGCCGACGCGCTCCAGCCGCCGCAGCGTCTCGTCTCGCTGTTCTCCGGCGTAGTGCGCGCCGGGCCGGATGGCGTGGCGATGGTGCCGCTCGACATCCCGGACTTCGCCGGCGAATTGCGCCTGATGGCGGTGGCCTGGGAAGGCACGCGCGTCGGCGCCGGTGCGCGGGCGATGACGGTGCGCGACCAGGTGGTGGCGGAAGCGCTGCTGCCGCGCTTCCTCGCCCCGGGCGACGAGGCGCGGCTGTCGGTCCTGCTGCACAACATCGAATTGCCGGCGGGCGAGATCGTCGCCGAGCTCACCGCGACCGGCGGCCTCGCCATCAACGGGCCGACGCGCCTCGCGGCGAACCTCGCCACCGGCGCGCGTGCGCAGCCCTTCACCACGCTGCGCGCGACCGAAGGTGGCGAAGGCGTGCTTCGCCTTGCCGTCAGCGGCACGAACGGCTTCCGCGTCGAACGCGAAAGCCGCATCACCATCCGCTCCTCTCGTCCGCGCATCACGCAGGTCGCCGGCGCCGAACTGCCGCCGGGGGTTGAACTGCCGCTCACCGTCCCGGTGGATCGCTTCGTCAATGGCGCCTGGCGGGCCACCGCCTCCTTCGGCGCGGTCGTGCGCTTCGACGTCGCGGCGATGCTGCGCGCGGTGGAGGACTTCCCCCTCGCCTGCCTCGAGCAATCGGCGTCGCGCGCGCTCGCCCTCTCCGCCGGGCTCGCCGGCGAAGCCGATCCCGAACGCGCCATCCGCCTGCAGCGTGCGGTGGACGCCATCCTCGACCGCCAGCGCTTCGACGGATCCTTCTCCATGTGGAGCGCCAATGGCGAGGCGCAGCAATGGCTCACTCCCTATGCCGTGGAAGCGCTGCTGCGCGCCCGCACCGCCGGCGCCACGGTGCCCGACGGTGCGCTGCGCGAGGCGCTGCGCTTCCTCGACGACGCCATCGAGGACACGGCCGCCGACACGCCCGAGGAACGCGCCGCGCAGGCCTATCGGCTCTACGCCCTTGCCCTGGCCGGCCAGCCGCGCCTGGGCGCAGCGCGCCGGCTGATGGAATCGCTCAACGACCTGCCGACGCAGCTCTCCCGGGCGCAGCTCGCCGCCACCTTCGCGCGCGGCGGCGACACCGTGCGGGCGGAACAGGCCTTCACCGCCGCGCTGGCCGCCACCGGCCGGCGCTTCTGGTTCTTCGACTACGGCAGCGCGCCGCGCGATGCGCTGGCGACGACCGCGCTTTTGCGCGAAAGCGGGCTGATGGCCGACCGCCTGACTCAGGCCATGTCGGTGCTGCCCGGCGCGGACTTCACGCCGATGCGGTCCAGCACGCAGGAACAGGCCTGGGCGGTGTTGGCCGCGCAGGTGCTGGGCCAGGGCACGCGCGCCGCCAGCGTCGCTGTGAATGGGTCCGCCCTGCCGCCGCGCCCGGTGGTGGTCACGCCCCTGACCGCATCGGGCACCGCGCGCAACCTCGGCAGTGCGCCAGTCTGGCAGGCGGTGTCGATCACCGGCATCCCGCGCGAGGCCCTGCCCGCCGCGCGCGAGGGCTTCCGCGTCACCCGCCGCTTCTTTGCCCTGAACGGCGAACCGCTGAACCTCGACACGCTGGCGCAGAACACCTCCTTCATCCTGCTGATGGAGTTGCGGTCCGAGACCAACGACCGGCATGAGGCGATGCTGACGCAGGGGCTGCCCGCGGGGTGGGAAATCGCGTCCCGCCTGCCGGCCGGCGACATCGCCGGCATGCCGTGGCTCGGCACGCTGACGGAAGTGGACAGCCAGCCGGCGCTGGACGACCGGTACGCAGCGGCCGTGACGATCACCCAGGCCCGTCCCTTCGCGCGCATCGCGGTGCGGCTGCGGGCGGTGACACCAGGCGCGTTCGAACTGCCCGGTGCGGAAGCGCAGGACATGTACCGGCCGGGGATCTTCGCCCGGCAGAACACGGCGCGGATTACGGTGCTGCCGTGAACCCGGCGGGCGGCCACTGGAGGGGCGCTGCCCCTCCAGACCATCGATCATCGACCCCGTGCCGGGGACGATGATCGGCTTTTGGACGCCTCAATCGCCGGCGCGCACATCCGTGCGCTTGGCTTTCGCGCCACGCACTGTCGCGCCGGGGCCGGCGGCTGGTCTGGGCGCGGTCGCGCCTTGCGCTCCCGGCCCGATGCTCGGCATCGGTCCAAACGGTCATGCGCCGCCGGGCGCGCGGCTCGATTTTCGCGGTCATTCCGCCTGCCATACCCGACACCAGGAAACCCGCATTCCAAAGGCCCGTTGGCCTTTGGTGGGTGAGGTCCGGAGAGGGCAAAGCCCTTTCCGGTTCCCCCTTCCCAGATGCACCGCCCCATGCGCCTGACCTGGCCCCGCATCGCCCTCGCAGCCTTCCTCGCCGCCCTCGTCGCGACGCCCTTTGCGCTTGATCGCGCTTTCCCGCCCGACCTGTCGCGCCTGAACGCCACGGGCGCCGAGGTGCTCGACCGCGACGGCCGCACGCTGTCCGTCCTGCCCGCGCCGGGTGGCACCTGGCGGTTGCGCACCACGGTCGCGGATGTGCCGGCCCCGCTCGCCGACCTGCTCATCGCCGCCGAGGATCGCCGCTTCCGCAGCCATCCAGGCGTCGATCCCATCGCGCTCGCTCGGGCTTCGGTGCAGTGGGTGCGCGCGGGGCGGGTGGTATCGGGCGGGTCCACGCTGACCATGCAGGCGGCGCGGCTGCTGGAACCGCGGCCGCGCAACCTACGATCCAAGCTCATCGAGATCTTCCGCGCGATGCAGTTGGAAGCGCGCTTTGGCAAGGATGAGATCCTCGGCATCTGGCTGACGCTTGCCCCGCAGGGCGGCAACATCGAGGGGCTGCGCGCCGGCAGCCTGGCCTGGTTCGGCCGGCCGGCGGCACGGCTCGATGCGGCGGAATCGGCGCTGCTGATCGCGCTGGCGCGGCGGCCGGCGACCTTGCGGCCGGACCGGCATCCGGATGCGGCGCGCGCGGCGCGCGATGCGGTGCTGGCACGGCGCGGCGGGCCGGCGGCGGGGTTGTCGGCAGCGGACCGCGACATCGCGATGGCCACGGCCATGCCGGATCGCCGCCTGCCCATGCCGCGCCTTGCCCCGCACCTGGCGCGGGAGATGGCGCGCGGGGCGAGCGGCACGGTGGCCCTGACGCTGGATGCGCCGCTGCAACGCGCGACGGAACGCTTGGCCGCCGAGGTGCTGGCCACGCTGCCCGACCGCGCCGCGCTCGCCATCGTCGTCGCCGATGCCGCGACGCGGGAGATGCGCGCGCTGATCGGCGGCGAATGGGGCGCTGAATCGCGGGCGGGCGCGCTCGACCTCACGCGGGCGGTGCGTTCGCCGGGCTCGGCGCTGAAGCCCTTCCTGTATGCCATGGCGTTCGAGCGCGGGATCGCCACGCCCTCGACCATCGTCGCCGACCTGCCGCGGCATTTCGGTGCCTATGCGCCGGAGAATTTCGGTCGCGACTTCGCCGGGCGGGTGACGGCGGCGGATGCGCTGCGGCTGTCGTTGAACCTGCCGGCGGTGGCCTTGCTCGACCAGGTGGGCGCGCTGCGCTTTGCCTCCGCGCTCAAACTGGCGGGAGCGGCGCCGCGGCTGCCACGCGGGGCGGATGCATCGCTGCCGCTGGCACTTGGTGGCGCAGGGACGACGCTGCGGGAGATGACGGCGCTGTATGCGACCATCGCCGATCACGGCCGGTCCCTCCCGCTGCGGCTCACGCCCGGCGAACAGCCCGAGGCGCAGCAGGCGGTGGAACGCCGCGCCGCCGATGCCGTCGCCGCCATCCTGGTGCAGAACTTCCCCGGCGGCGGGCCGGCGGGGGTGGCGTGGAAGACCGGGACCTCCTGGGGTGGGCGCGACGCCTGGGCGATGGGCTTCGACGCACGCCATGTCGTGGGCGTGTGGATCGGCCGGCCGGACGGCACCGCGATGCCCGGGGCGACCGGTCGGCAGGTGGCGCTGCCGGTGCTGGCGCGCGCCTTCGCCCTGCTGCCCGAAGCCCCGCGCGAAAGGCTGCGCGTGATGGCCGATGCGCCGCGCCGGCAAGCGCCGGCAGACCGGCTGCGGTTGCTGTTCCCGCCGCCCGGCGCATCGCTGACGGAAGGTGCCGGGCCGGTCACGCTGCGCGCGGCGGGCGGGCAGCGGCCGCTGTCCTTCCTGGTGGATGGCGCGCCGCTGGCGGTCGAACCTGCCCGGCGGGAGGTCGCCTGGACGCCGCCGGGGCCGGGCTTCTATCGCGTCACGGTGCTGGATGCGGAGGGTGCGGCCAGTTCCGTCGCCATCCGCGTGCGCTCCGCCGAGGCTGCATCGGCCGCGGCATCGGTGGTGCTGATCCCTGCATCCGTTCCCGCCGCCGCGCCGTAATGGTCAGGCGGCACGGTGCCGCCAGATTGCAGGAGGAGCCGATGACCGAACAGGATCAGGAGGTGCGTGTCCTCGCAACCGCGCGGCTGCGCCCCGACGCGCAGGCTGATTTCACGACGGTGGCCGCCACCTTCGTCGTGGCCTCCCGACAGGAGGAAGGCTGCATCGCGTATGACATGCTGGCCTCGGTGACCGACCCCTGCGCGTTGGCGACGATCGAACGCTGGACCAGCCGGGGGGCCGCGATCGCGCATCTGGGCGCGCCGCACACCCAGGCGTTCCTCGCGGCGCTCGCCATGGCCTCCGACGGCACGCCGCCCTCGATCACGCTGCTGAGCGGACGGGCCGAGACCCTGGCCTGATCGTGGCGCCGGTCACATGACCATCCCCAGGCCCCAGATCGCCGCGACCCCCACCGCGATTGCCGCGGCCAGATTGCCTGTCACCGCCTGCGCCGCGACGACCAGCGCCGCGGCGAGGAATCCCTTCGCCCCCTGCATCGCCAGCGCCGGCGCGACATAGGCGATGAAGATCGGCCCCGGCAGATGCTGCAGCGTCACCTCGATGAAGCGCGGCGGGCGCAGCGCACGGAAAAGCGCATAGCCCCCGGCGCGGCACAGATAGGTGGCCAGCGCCATGCCCAGGATC
The DNA here is from genome assembly GCF_039839775.1 of Roseomonas sp. CAU 1739. Lineage (NCBI taxonomy): Bacteria > Pseudomonadati > Pseudomonadota > Alphaproteobacteria > Acetobacterales > Roseomonadaceae > Roseomonas > Roseomonas sp. CAU 1739. The sequence continues at coordinate 151,424 of NZ_JBDOQQ010000005.1, read as the reverse complement.
GCCAGCAGGACATCGAGCCGCAGCGTCATGCCCGCCGCAGCTCCAGCCACGCACCGAGTGACGCCCCGGACAGCGCGCCGGCCAGCAGCGGCCAGGGCGCGCCAAACCCCGCCCTCCAGGCTGCCAGCGCCACCACCGCCGCCAGCATCCACGGCAGCAGGTCCCGCCGCACGCCCTGCCAGACCGGCACCAGGATGGCGCAGAAGGTTGCAGTCGCCGCGAAATACAGCGGATGCCCGGGTGCGAGCCGCACCACCGCGCCGAACACGTGCCCGACCGATACCGCAATCATCCAGAACACCCACAGCGCCAGCGCGACGCCGAGGAGATACCCCGCATCGCGCCCTCCGCGCCGCATCTCGGCCGCCGACAGCGCGTAGGAATGATCCACCAGCGTCGCCAGCGTCCCCCACAGCCGCCAGCCGCGCAGCCGGTCCAGCCAGGGCGCGAGCGCCGCACCCATCGGCGCGAGGCGCATATTCACCACCAGCGCCGCGAGGCTTGCCGCCAGCACCGGCGCCGGGTCGGTCCACAATTCCAGCGCCAGCAATTGCGCGGAGCCGGCGAAGACCAGGCCGCACATCACCAGCGTCTCAAGCATCGACAGCCCCTTGGCGGCGGAAATCACGCCCACCACCAGCCCGAAGGGGAAGGTGCCGATCACCAGCGGAATCGCCTGGCGCGCACCGCGCCGCACCCCGTCGCGGGTGAAGATGATGCCGGACCCGCTCATGCGCGCCGGGCGGCGAGAAGCCGGTCCTCGGCCTCGGCCGGGTCCATCGCCAGGGCACGGCGGGCGACCGGCTGGGCGAAGCCGCCACGCGCCAGGGCGCCGAGCGCCTTGCGCCGCGCCTCGGCATCCATCTCGGCACGCGCGAAGGGGCCGATGCGCCGGCGCCGGCAATAGGCGAGTGCGGCATCGAGTTCCGCGTCCTCGCCGTCGGGGATGGCCGCGGCGGCGGTCTCGGCGGCGACGCCCTTGGCCGACAGATGCGCGGCAATGGCCCGGCGCGACCGTCCGGCACGGGCCAGGCGCCGTGCGCGGCTTTCGGCGAAGGCGGCATCGTCCACCGCGCCTGCGACGACCAGGGATTTCGCGACCTCGCCGGCGGCGGCGCGGGCGGCGGCAGCGGCGGCGGCGGTCGGCTCGCGTGGCTGTCCCTCGGCCTCGGCGGCGCGGGCCCAGCGATCGATGCGGCGTTCCAGGACGCGGCGCAGCGCGACCTCGGTCGCCGCGAAGCGGGCGAGATGGGCGAGGGCGACCTCCCGCAGCCGGGACGCGGTGGGGGCATGGCCCGCGGGACGCGCTTCCCGCCGCGTGCGCCGGTCCCGTTCGTTGCCGTCAGCGGTCATCGGCGCGTTCTCGCACGGGGCGGCGATGCACCCAAGTCGCGCGTGCCGGCGCGCGACCGGCCACGCCGCGCAACCCGCTTCCACGCCAGCCGTTGCACCCTGAGACATGCCGGAGGACGCCATGCGCCCCTACCACCTGCTGCCCGTCCTGCTGCTATGGGCGGGCATCGCCCTTGCTCAGACCGTGACGCCGCCGCAGCAAGGCGGCCCGCAGCCTGGTCGCGAGGATTCGGTGGGCCGCGATGCCGGGCCGGCCAACCACCCCCCGCGCACCGTCTCGCCCGACGCCGTCAATCGCGGCACGGATGGCTCGGCAGCCGGGCTCGGCGAGCCGAATGCGACCGGCATCACGCCGCAGGGCAATGAAGGCCACGCCACGGCCGGCGCCCGCGCGCCGCAGACGCCGCCGGTCGGTGCCCCGCGATGACGGATGCCGCGCCCGCCTGGAAGCGTCAGGTCACCGGGCCCTGCTCGACAAAGACGTAGCCGCCACCCCGGGGCGCGTAGGTGTACCAAGTTCGCGGCTTCAGTCCCCTGATGCCCCTGCCGGGATCGGCGACCCGCTCGACGATGTAGCGCCCGAAGGCGCTGTCCCCGGTATCGAGGATCAGCAGGCTTCCCGGCCCGCCCGCCACCCGTGCGCCCGGCTTGCCATAGGCGATGCCGAGCCCGTCGATGTCGGCATCGCCACCGCCGAAGCAGATCGCCACCGCGCCGTCGGCGCCATGGGCCCGCCCCCGCTGATCCCCTGCAGCCTCCGACCGTGCCAGGATGGGCTGCAGGACGACGGCGACGCTTTCCGCGCCGGCAAGGGCGGTGCCGAGGCCGCCCGCCACGGCAACGCCCTCCGCCCTGGTGAATGCCTCGCCCCACGGGCCGGCCACGGCCACGCCGTACCGGCCCAGTTCGGAGTGCCGGTTGCCGGCCTTGGCCTGGCCCTGCACGCCGACCACGACCGTCGCGTGATCCAGGGACGACATCAGCATCGCGCCTGTCAGCGGCACGGCGTTGGACAGGTCGCCGTCCTCGGTGGCGGTGGTGAGATGAAGCATCGGCGCCTCCATTCGGAACCGTAACGTAGCCGAACCTGCTCCAATTCCTCATCCGGATTCAGCGTGGCATGATCCCCAGTCACGCCAACATCGCCTCGTGCGCGCCGCGAGATCCAAGGACCAGCCATGCCCCAGCCCGCCCACCCCGCCGCCGTCAACGGTCTTACCCTCGCCCAGGCGGAAACCATCGCCACCGCTGCCCTGGCCAAGGGCCACGCGCTCGGCCTGTTGCCGCTGTGCGTCGTGGTGCTCGATGCCGGCGGGCAGTTGAAGTCGGCCAAGCGCGAGGACGGCGCCTCGATCCTTCGCCCCGAGATCGCCACCGGCAAGGCCTACGGCGCGCTGGCGATGGGTTTCGGTACCCGCGAACTCGCCCGCCGGGCGCAGTCCGTGCCGGGCTTCACCAACGCGCTGTCCGACCTGACCGGCGGGCGCGCGGTGCCGGTTCCGGGCGGCGTGCTGGTGCGCGACGCGAACAACGTCCTGCTGGGCGCGGTCGGCATCAGCGGCGACGCCTCGCCCAAGGACGAGGAATGCTGCATCGCCGGTATCGAGGCGGCCGGGCTGATGGCGGATACGGGTGATCCTGCCTGAAAGATCGGGCCGCATCCGGCAACCTGGACGCACAGGTTGCGTTGAACGGACATCGCAGGCTTCGACAAGGAAGGTCGCAGATGTTCCGTTCCATCCTCCCCCGCACCGCAGCGGCATTGCTTTTGATGGGCGGCCTGGTCGCCTGCGGCCAGCGCGGCAGCGACCCCGCGAATGTGGAACCCGTGCGCGCGGCCGATCGCGCGGCGGGCACCAACATGTCCGGCGCCTATCCGGCCCAGAGCGACGGGACGCGGGCCAACCCGGCCGGCACCGCGGCGGGACGCGCGATCGACCGGGCGGCGGGCACGAACATGTCCGGCGCCTATCCCTCACAGAGCGACGGGACGCGCACCAATCCAACCGGCACCGCCGTGGAGCGCGCCCTCGACACCAATCCGCCGACACGGCGCAATCCGAACAATCCGGGCCTGTGACCAGGCGGAGGGGAGCTTCGCCGGCCTCCAGCCGAAAGGGGCCAGACGGAGGAATTGCCCCCTGCGTGGCGGTTCAGGGTTGACGATTGGAGGGGCCTTGCCCCTCCAAGCCACCCCACCAAAGGCCAGTGGGCCTTTGGAAACCGTCACTTGGCGCCGGACACCGCGGGCAGGATCGGCGCCAGGATCCTGCTCTGATGCGCGAAGCAATCGCCGCCCTGGGGACTAACCATCGCGCCCGGCACAAAGTCGAGGTTTCCAAAGGCCTTAAGCCTTTGGTGGGGGAGGTCCGGAGGGGGCAAGGCCCTCTCCGGTCCCCAATACACGACGCGATGCCGGCGCATATCCGAACCGGCCCTCTGCGCCTCCCGGCGCGCCGTGCCTGATTGCGCAGACGTGACTTTCGTGCCGGACATGGCGCAATCCCACGGGCGGCCTTCCTCCCGGGTGTGACTTGCGGTTAGTCTCCCGCCTTTCCTGCGCGCCAGCGCCGCGATGGTCGTGGCTGCCCGCCGGCGGGAAGAAGCGGAGAGTGGATTTCAGTGATCCCCGCCCTGATGCCGACCTACAACCGTGCCGACCTTGCTTTCGAGCGGGGCGAGGGCGCGCGCCTGTGGACGGTTGATGGGCGACGATTCCTGGATTTCGGCGCCGGCATCGCCACCAGCAGCATCGGCCATGCCAATCCGCACCTGACGAAGGCGATCGCCGATCAGGCCGGGCGCGTAATGCATGTCTCGAACCTGTATCGCATCCCGGAGGCCGAGAAGCTGGCCGCGCGCCACGTCGCCGCGTCCTTCGCCGATTCCGTCTTCTTCGGCAATTCCGGCGCCGAGGCGAATGAGGGGATGATCAAGGCGGTCCGCAAATATCAGGCGGAAACCGGCAATCCCGAGCGCTACGAGATCATCTGCTTTGAGGGCGCCTTCCACGGGCGCACGCTCGCGACGCTCGCCGCGACGGGCAACGAGAAGTACCTCGCCGGCTTCGGTCCGCCGGTCGAAGGCTTCCAGCACGTGCCCTTCGACAACATGAACGCGCTGCGATCGGCGATCGGCAAGAAGACCGCCGGCATCATGATCGAACCGGTGCAGGGCGAGGGCGGCGTGCGCCCCTGCTCCGACCGGTTCCTCCAGGAAATCCGTGCGGTCTGCGACGAATACGGGCTGATCATGGCGTTGGATGAGGTGCAGTCCGGCATGGGGCGCACCGGCAAGCTCTGGGCCCATGAATGGGCCGGGATCGAGCCGGACGTCATGTCCGCGGCCAAGGGCATCGCCGGCGGCTTCCCGCTCGGCGCCGTGCTCGCCAAGGAGAAGGTCGCCCAGTACCTCAAGCCGGGGACGCACGGGTCGACCTATGGCGGCAATCCGCTGGCCTGCGCGGCGGGCAATGCGGTGCTGGACGTCGTCCTCGCACCGGGTTTCCTGGATGGGGTGCAGCGAGTCTCCGCGCATCTGTGGCGCGGGCTGGAAGGCCTGGTCGCGAAGCATCCTTCCGTGGTCGAGGCCGTGCGTGGTCGTGGCCTGCTCTGCGGCCTGAAGCTGACCCCGGCGGTGTCCAACGGCGACATGCAGGCCGCCGCGGTGACCGAAGGGCTGCTGACGGTGGCGGCGGGGATGAACGTGCTGCGGCTCGCGCCGCCGCTCATCATCACCGAGGCCGATGCGGATGAGGCGGTCGAACTGCTCGACCGCGCCTGCCGCCGCATGACGCCGTCCAACGCCAAGGTGGCGGCGAAGTGAGCGCAGTGCTCAAGCCGATCGACGGGGGGCCCAGCGCCCCCCGTCACTTCCTCGAAATCATGGATTTCGACAGCGCCTCCCTGCGGCGCATGCTCGATCTCGGGTCGCGCACCAAGCGCGGGGAAGTCACCGACAAGCCGCTCGCCGGCAAGACCGTGGCGCTGCTGTTCGAAAAGCCGTCCACCCGCACCCGCGTGTCGTTCGAAGTGGGCGTGCGCCAATTGGGTGGCGACGTGGTCGTGCTGACGTCGCGCGACATGCAGATGGGCCGCGGCGAGACGCCGAAGGACACCGCGCGTGTGCTCTCCCGCTATGTCGATGCGATCATGCTGCGCACCGACGACGTGCGGAAGATCCGCGAATTGGCGGAACACGCGACGGTGCCGGTGATCAACGGCTTGACCGACATTTCGCATCCCTGCCAGATCATGGCCGATGTGATGACCTTCGAGGAACATCGCGGCCCGATCGCCGGCCAGGTCATCGCCTGGACCGGGGATGGCAACAACGTCGCGCAATCCTTCATCCAGGCTGCGGCGCGCTTCGGCTTCATCCTGCGCATCGCGACCCCGCCGGAACTGGCACCACCCGCCGCGCTGATCGACTGGGCGCGCGCGCAGGGTGCCAAGATCGAGCTGACCAACGACCCCGTGACGGCGGTGACCGGCGCGCGCTGCGTCGTGACCGATGCCTGGGTGTCGATGTCCGACGAGCGCGACGGCAAGGCGCCGGCACGGCACAACCTGCTGGCGCCGTACCAGTTGAACGCCGGGCTGCTGAAGCATGCGGCACCCGATGCGATCGCGATGCATTGCCTGCCCGCCCATCGCGGTGAGGAAATCACCGACGAGGTGATGGATGGGCCGCAAAGCGTTGTGTTCGACGAGGCGGAGAACCGGTTGCATGCCCAGAAGGGCGTGTTGCTGTGGGCGCTGGGGATGGCGTGACGGTTGGAGGGGCCTTGCCCCTCCAAGCCACCCCACCAGGGGCCAACGGGCCCCTGGACCGCGGGTTTCCGGTATTGGGCGTGGCGGGCGGCGAATGACCGGCAAGTGCCAGGTCAGGGACCTGGAAGCGCAAATCGCCTACATCGTCCCGCCGTAAGGCTTCGCGACGGGAGCAGGCGTCCGAGGACGCTAAGCCCATGGAAATCAACGCCTCACGCCGAGATTGCCGTCACGACGGCTTCCATCATCGCTCGGCCGAACCTCGGCACCGGGCACCAATCGCTCGCGGTCCAGGGGGCCGCAGCCCCCTGGTGGGGTGGTTCGGAGGGGCGGCGCCCCTCCGATCTTCCTCCGCCGTTCCCCCCACGGACCCCATGACCAACGACGCCCCCTTCGACATCTTCCTCGCCACCGCCCCCGGCCTTGAACCGATGCTGTGCGACGAGGTGCGCCACAAGGGCTTCAACAGCCCCAAGCCCGTCCCTGGCGGCGTGGTCATCAAGGGTCGCTGGCCGGAGGTGTGGCGCGCCAATTTGTGGGTGCGCGGCGCGGGGCGTGTCCTCGCCCGCATCGCATCGTTCCGCGTCGTCCATCTCGCGCAGCTCGACACGCTGGCGCATCGCGTGCCCTGGGCCGAGGTGCTGCGCCCGGATGTGCCGTTCCGCGTCGAGGCCTCCTGCGCATCGTCGCGGATCTGGCATAGCGGCGCGGCGGCCGAGCGCATCGCGACGGCGATCCGCGACACGCTCGGCGCGCCCGAAGCGCCCGACGCCGCGATCACCGTGATGGCGCGCATCGAGAACGACCTCTGCACCATCAGCGTCGATACCTCGGGCGAGCCGTTGCACAAGCGCGGCTACAAGGAAGCGGTGAACGCGGCGCCGCTGCGCGAGACCATGGCCGCGCTGTTTCTGCGCCAATGCGGGTTCAATGGCAGTGAGCCAGTGGTCGATCCGATGTGCGGGTCGGGCACCTTCGTCATCGAGGCGGCGGAGATCGCCGCGCGCCTCAATCCCGGCCGCGCTCGCCACTTTGCCTTCGAGCAACTGGCGACCTTCGACAAGGCGGCCTGGCAGCAGATGCGCGCTGCGAAGTCCCGCCCCGCACCGATGCTGCGCTTCCACGGCAGCGACCGCGATGCGGGCGCGATAGCCATGAGTCGCGCCAATGCCGAGCGGGCGGGCGTGACCGCGTTGACCGAGTTCCGCCAGGCAACAATCAGCGAACTCGTTCCGCCCGAAGGACCGCCGGGGCTGGTGATCGTCAATCCGCCCTATGGCAATCGGCTGGGGGAAGGCAAGGCGCTGACGCCGCTCTATCGCGCGCTTGGGCAGGTGCTGCTGACCCGCTTCGCGGGTTGGCGCGTCGGGATCGTCACGGCCGAGCCGCAATTGGCGCATGCCACGGGCCTGCCCTTCCTGCCGCCTGGGGCACCGGTGCCGCATGGCGGGCTGCGGGTGACGCTCTATCGGACGGGCATGCTCGGTTGAGCCTTGCCGAGCGGGCCGGTCCACGGCCGCGACATCGCAGACGATCCGTGCGGGCGCGGTGACGGGCAGATTATGGGAATATTATCAATTGCGCCGTCTGCGTATCGTGCCGGGACTCGCTTGCAGGCCTGAAGTATCGCAGTTTTAGGATATCACCCGCCTTGGCCACGCCCCCCCTCCCGCCCTATCTAGGCCCGGTGTCCAGCCCTACCGAACCCTCCCGCACCCCCGACTTCCTCAATCATGACCGCCCGCCGGTGCCCGACATCGTCGTGCCGCGTGGCGTGCAGCCCTTCCACCTGCGCGACAAGCCCGTGCGCGGCCGCCTAGTGCGCCTCGGCGCGCTCGCCGACGCGCTGCTGACGCGGCATGACAACGACCCGGCGGTCACGGCACTGGCCGGACAGGCGCTGGCGCTGACCGCCGGCCTTGCCGCCGCGCTGAAATTCCGCGGTTCCTTCAGCCTTCAGGCCAAGGGCGACGGCCCGGTGCCGATGCTGCTGGCTGACTGCACCGATGCGGGTGCGCTGCGTGGCTATGCCCGTGCGGATGCCGAACGCCTCGCGCCGTTGCTCGCCGACGGCACCGTGCCCAGTGCCGCGGCCATGCTCGGGCAAGGCTACCTCGCCTTCACCTGCGACCAGGGGCCGGAGATGGATCGCTACCAGGGCCTGGTCGCCATCGAGGGCGAGACCCTGACCGAGATGACGGACACCTATTTCCGCACCTCGGAGCAGTTGGCCACCCACGTCCAACTCGCCTGCGCGCGCACCGAGGCCGGCTGGCGCGCCGCCGCGCTGATCATCGAACGCGTCGCCGGTGCCGGCGGCGTGGGCGAAGACCAGGACCAGGACGCCCAGGACGATGCCTGGCGCACTGCCTTGGCACTCGCCGGCACGCTGACCGATGCCGAATTGCTGGACGATGCCCTGCCCGGCGAACGCCTGCTGCACCGGCTGTTCAGCCTGGAGGGGCTTGCCCTCGACCGCGCCCGCGCCCTTTCCTACGGCTGCCGGTGTTCGCGCGCGCGCCTGTCGGGCGTGCTGGCGGGCTTCGGTTCGGACGACCTCGACCACATGGCCGAAGACGGGGTGATCACCATGACCTGCGAATTCTGCAAGCTGGGTTTCCGTTTCGACCGCGCCGAGATCCGCAGCGCGGAGCAGGGCTGATGGCGATCGACCGCCGCGCCGCCCTCGCCGGCCTGCTGGCCACCGCGGCCTGCGGCGGGCGGGAGGAACCGGTGGCGGTCGCAACCGTCGGCCCGCCCTCCTATGGCTACCTGACGCCCCTGCGCCTTGCGGTCGGTCGGATCGAACTGGTCCCGGCCACCGACGCCGCCGCGACGCGCACCATGCCCCCCGCCCCGCTGATACCATCCGTGGTCGTGCAGGCCATGGCGCAGGACCGGCTTTCGGCGGCTGGTGGCGGGGGTTCGGCGCGGTTCCGGACCCAGATCGCGACGCTGACGCGCGAAAGCGCGGGTGCGGGCGGTGTCTTCACCACCGCGACGGAACGCCTGACCTGCGTGATGCGCTGCCGGCTGGAGATCATCGGCGAGGATGGCGCTCCGGCGGGCTTCGCCGAGGCCGAGGTGCGCCGGACCGCTACCCAGCCGGCCGGCACCCAGGCCGAACGCGCCCGCGCGGCGGAGGCGATCGTCCGCCTCGCCGGCAACGACCTCAATGTCGAGTTCGAATACCAGTTGCGGCGCAACCTGCGTTCCGTGCTGCGCGGGCCGGCGCCGGAACCGGGCGCCCCCGCCCCGGCACCCCCCGACGCCCAGGCCGCACCGCCAGCGGAACCCGCTTCACTCGACATCTGACCGGAGGAATGGCCATGGCCAGCGTCACCTTCTCGAACCCCGACGGCGCGCCGAAGCCGGCATCCCGCTATTCCCAGGCCGCCTTGATCGAAGGCGAGGGCCGGCGGCTGGTCATCTCCGGCCAGGTCGGGCTGCGACCGGACGGCACGCCGGTGGCCGAGCCGGAAGACCAGATGAAGCAGTGCCTCGAGAACCTCGGCGCGGTGCTCTCCGCGCATGGGATGGCGGTGGCGAACCTGATCAAGATGACAGTGTTCCTGACCGATGCCTCGCAGATCCCGGCCTGGCGGCGGCAGCGCGACGCCTTTCTCGGCGGGCATGCGCCGACCAGCACCTTGCTGATTGTCGCCGGGCTCGCCAGCCCCGCCTTCGCGGTGGAGGTCGAGGGGGAAGCGGTTGGCTGACGGAGCGGCAGCGCCTCATAGGCGCGAAGATTGGAGGGGCGCTGCCCCTCCAAGCCACCCCGCCAGGAGCCAACGGGCTCCTGGACCGCGGGATTTTGGTGCTTTGCATGGGGCGGCGGCGCGGGGCTGGAGGGGTGCCAGGCACGACATCATGATTCTCGGACCGAACCGCGATGTCCAGCGCCAAAACCGAGGTTTCCAAAGGCCTTAAGCCTTTGGTGGCGTGAGGTTCGGAGAGGGGCAAAGCCCCTCTCCGAGGCGCCACTGCGCCCAAACTTCCCGCCAATGGGGCAGCGCCTCTCCAACTGCCTTTGCCGGGATGGGAAAGCCATCTGCCGGCTCAAGGGGCTGCCGACGCAGTCCGGCCATCAGCAATTTCAGCACCCGCCGCCAAGGCGCCCGTTCCCCACCTGTCCGATCCGGCCTAGCGTCACGCCAAAGCACCGGAGGAACGGCATGATGCGGCGACGCACGGCCCTGATCGGAATCACCGCGCTGGCGGCTGCCCCTGCCCGAGCGCAGGACGTCTTCCCCAATCGACCGGTGCGCATGATCGTGCCGTTCGCGCCCGGCGCTTCCTCCGACACGCTGGCGCGGTTGATCACGGCGAAGGCCGCCGGCCCGCTCGGCGGGTCCTTCGTGATCGACAACCGCGCCGGGGCGGGCGGGCTGATCGCCGCCCAGGCGGTCGCCCGCGCCACGCCGGATGGCTACACGCTGCTGTGGACCGGCGGCACCGCGATCACCCATGCGGTGATGCAGGCCAACCCCGGCTATGACATCTTCCGCGACTTCACCCCGGTCACCGAGATCGCCGAGAACCCGGCGGTGCTCGCCGTGCGCACGGCCTCACCCTTCCAGGACATCGCCGCGCTGCTGACGGCCGCGCGGCGCACCGGCGGCGGGCTGCGCTATGGCTCGGGCGGGGTCGGCACGCCGGCGCATATGGCCGGCGCCGCGCTGCTGAAGACGATCGGCGCCGAGGGCATTCACGTCCCCTATCGCGGCGCCAACCAGGCGACGCTGGCGGTCGAGCAGGGCGAGGTCGATTTCGCCTTCGCCATCAGCAACATCGCCTTGCCGCGCCAGCAGCAGGGCGCGGTGCGCATCCTGGTCACCGCCGGGTCGCAGCGCATGGCGGCGCTGCCCGCGGTGCCGACGCTGGCCGAGGTCGCCCCCGGCGTCCCGCCGGTGACCAGCACCTCCTCCGTCGTCGGCCCGGCCGGCCTGCCGGAAGCCGTGACGCTGCGCCTGCATGCCGCCTTCCGCGACGCGGTGCAGGGCGATGCCGCGCTGCGCACGGCGCTCGAGGCCGAGGGCGGGGCGATCATCCTGTCCGAAAGCCCGGCCGCCTATGCCGCCGCCTGGCCGGGCCAGGTCGAGCGGCTACGCGACCTGGTGCGCATCTCGGGCGCGACCATCGAATGAACCCCGCCAGCTTCTTTGCCGACTACGACGCCTTCGGGGACCGCCGCACCGGCGGCGAGGGCGACGCCGCCGCCGCCACCTGGCTGCTCGGCAAGGCCGGGGCGACCGGGGCCGAGGCGCGCCTCCTGCCCGCCCCCTTCACCCGCCTGACGCCTGGCCGCGCCGCGCTGGAAGGCGCCGGCTTCGCCTTCGAGGGCCTGCCGCTGTTCGATGGCGGCCTGACCGGGCCGGAGGGCATCGCCGGGCGGCTTGGCCCGATCGGATCCGACGCGCCGATCGGCGTCGCCGAGATGGACCCCGCCGCCGCCAGCCTGCCCGGCAACGCCTTCGCGCAGGCGCGGGCGGAGAGCCGCCATGCCGGCATCGTCATTGCGCTGCGCACCAAGCCGGATGGGCTGGCACCGCTGAACGCCCATGACCTGGAGGCCCCCTTTGGCCCGCCAGTGCTGCAATTGGCCGGACGCGACGCACCGCGGCTGCTGGCGTTGGCCGAGGCGGGGGCCGAGGCCCGGATGGTCGCCGCCGGCACGCGCGCGCCCGCCCTGTCGCATTCCATCCGCGCGGAATTGCCGGGCGCGGGGCCGCCCTTGCTGCTGCTGACGCCGCGCACCTCCTGGTGGACCAGCACCGCCGAACGTGGCGGCGGGATCCTGGCCTGGCTTGCGGCGCTGAAGGCGCTTGCCGGGGCGCAGCGGTCGCGCGGCGTGGTCGGGCTGGCGACCTGCGGGCATGAGCTTGGCCATATCGGCGCGCACCAGGCCTTCGCGGCGGAACCGGGGCTCGCGACGGACGCACCGCTGGTGATCCATCTCGGCGCCAATCTCGGCGCGGCGGAGGATGAACGGCTGACCGTGCGCTCCAACGTGCCGGGCATGGCCGAACGCATGGCCGCGTTGCTGGGCGCCGCAGGCCATCCGGCCGCGCCGCTCGAGGTGGTGACCGGCGGCAAGGCGAATGGCGAGGCGCATGAGATCGAGGAACGGGGTGGGCGCTATCTCTCGCTGATCGGCAAGAACCCATGGTTCCACGCGCCGGAGGATCGCTGGCCGATCAGTGTGGATTGCGCGCGTGCCGGGGCCATCGCGCGGGCGGTGGCGGCCCTGTCGGTCGAGGCCGCGCGGTAGCAGCCGCGCCGGCAGACGTGCATTCCGCGGAGCACCCGGCTTCGCCATGATGCATCGTCATGATGCCGCAGCGGAGGCGCCGATGGGTACGATCAGGTCCATGCAGATGTTCGGCCCCTATGAACGGCCGGGCTGGGCGGGGCCCGTGACGATCTCCGACAATGACCCGTTCACCCTCTATGAGATCGCCGAGGCCAATCCGCGCCGGGTCATGGGCATCATCGTGCCGGTCACCACCAAGGGCCGCCCGTCCGCTCCCTCCCCGCTCAGCGGCTTCAGCACGGGCATGAACTGGGGGACGGACAAGGGGCACCTGATGGCGCTCGACCTCGGGGGGCCGGACATCTCCGCCAATATCGTGCCCCAGACCAGCCTGTGGCAGCAGAGCGGCGGCTGGCGCGCGGTCGAGACCAATGCCCAGACGCTCGCGATGCAGTGGATGGGCATTGGCGATGTCTATGATCCGGGTGGCGACATACCGATGCCCGCGGCCGCCGCCTTCCTGTCCGTGGCACCCTATTCCGAGGTGCAGGTCACCACTGGCCAGCCGCTGCAGTATATCGGCACCGTCACCAAGATCATTCCGACCGGCTCCGGCTACAACACGCACCCGGACGAGGAAACGCACATCTTCCAGATCGAGCCCGACGGGACCTGGTGGCCGCGCGGGGCGAAGAAGGCCTGGTGACCCGCAGGGCCGCCGGCCTGGGCCGCGATGGGGGCGCGGGCCGGTGCCGGGTTCGGCAAGCGGCCGCTCAGCCCTCGCCCGACCCGCGCTGCCCCTGGATCATCGACAGGAATTCCCGCCGGGTAGACGGATCGTCGCGGAAGGCGCCGAGCATGCGGCTGGTCACCATCGACACGCCCGTCTTGTGCACGCCGCGCGTCGTCATGCACTGGTGCACCGCCTCGATCACCACCGCCACCCCCTTGGGCTGCAGCACGTCGAGCAGCGTGTTGGCGATCTGCGCCGTCATCTTCTCCTGGATCTGCAGCCGCTTGCCATAGGCTTCGACGACGCGGGCCAGCTTGCTGATGCCGACCACGCGCCCGCTCGGCAGATACGCGACATGCGCGCGGCCGATGATCGGGCACATGTGGTGCTCGCACATGGATTCCAGGCGGATGTCGCGCAGCACGACCATCTCGTCATAGCCCTCCACCTCCTCGAAGGAGCGGGCGAGCAGCTCGACCGGGTCTTCCTCATAGCCGCAGAACCATTCGCGATAGGCCTGCGCGACGCGCTTCGGCGTATCGAGCAGCCCTTCGCGGGAAGGATCGTCGCCGGCCCAGCGCAGCAGGGTCCGGATCGCCTGCTCGGCCTCCTCCTGGGTCGGGCGCGGCTGGGTCGTCGCCGTGTCCTGAGTCTGGGCGGAAGCGGGCAGTTGGATGTTCACGGGCGGGCTTCCTTCCAGGGTCGCGCGGCGGGCGGTCTCGGCCCCGGGGCCATGCGGCGGGCCGGTGCTGATCCGCAGATGGGGCTGTGTCACGGCTCCGCAACCCGGGCGGCAGGGGGGTGCCGGTCCTAATGCACCCGGCCGGAAGGCTGGTGCGGACTGTCCAGGCTGAAGGCCGGGATGGCGACATCGAAGGCCTCGCCGCTTTCGGTCACCACCATGTGGTAGGTGCCCTGCATGAAGCCCGAGGCGGTCGCGAGCGGCGTGCCGGAGGTGTATTCGAAGCGCCCGCCCGGTTCGAGCACCGGCTGTTCGCCGATCACGCCGGCGCCATGCACCGTCTGGGTCCGGCCGAGCGCATCGGTGATGTGCCAGGTGCGGCGCAGCAGCTTCACGGTTTCGCGCCCGGTATTGGCGATCTCCACGCGATAGGCCCAGACGAATTGCCCCTTGTCGGGTTCGGACTGGTCCGCGAGGTAGAAGGCCCGCACCGAGACGCGGATGTGGCGCGTTGACGCGCTGAACTCGTCCTTCCTGGCCATGGCGACCCTGTTTCGCTGGTGGTCATCAAACGTCCGGCCCGGGCGGTTGTCCACCTTTGCGTGCCGTGGCGGGGCGTCAATGGTTCCGCATGGCGGCCGTGGCGAGGCCGGCGCCCACCAGCACGGTGCCGCCGCAGCGATTGAACGCGCGGCGTACGCCAGGCCGACGCACCGCGCCCGACAGCCGGGCGGCCATCAGCGCATAGATCGCGGCGTTGACCGCCGCCAGGCCGACGAAGGTCGCGACCAGCACCACCGCCTGCGGCAAGAAGGGGCTGCTCGCGTCGACGAACAGCGGCACGAAGGCGACGAAGAAGGCGATGCCCTTGGGGTTCAGCGCGGTCACCACATAGGCGTCGCGCATCGCCCGCCGCGCGCTGACCGGGGCGGTGGCCGCGGCTTCGACCGGCGCCCGCCACAGCTTCACGCCGAGCCACACGAGATAGGCCGCGCCGGCGAATTTCAGCACGGTGAACAGCGTGGCCGAGGCCGCCAACAGCGCCCCCAGCCCCGCCAGCGACAAGGTGATCGCCGTGAGGTCGCCAAGCGCCACGCCGGCGACCAGCGGCAGCGCCGCCCGGCTGCCGGCGCCGAGCGATTGCCCGATCACCAGCAGGATGGTCGGCCCCGGGATCGCCAGCATCACCATCGTGGCGGCGACGAAGGCGAGCCAGGTGTCGATCGCCATGGCGCGCTATTCCGCCGCGCGCGCCGCGGAGGGCGCGGCCGCATCGAGCGCTTCCGACAGGTCATCGATGATGTCGGCGACATCCTCGAGCCCGACCGACAGCCGAACCGTGCCGTCGGTGATGCCCAGGCGGGTGCGTTCCTCCGCACCCACCCGCATATGCGTGGTGGTCGCCGGATGCGTCGCCAGCGACTTCGCATCGCCGAGGTTGTTCGAGATGTCGATCAGCCGCATCGCGTCCATGAAGCGGAAGCAGGCGTCCTTGCCGCCCTTGAGGTCGAAGGTGACCAGCGTGCCGCCCGCGGACATCTGCGCCATCGCCAGCTTCTGCTGCGGATGGTCGGCGCGGAACGGATACAGCACGCGGGAGACCTCGGCGCGTTCGGCCAGCATGTCGGCGACCGCGGCCGCGCTGCGGCACATGGCGGGGACGCGCAGATGCAGCGTCTCCAGACCTTTCAGGATGGTCCAGGCGTTGAACGGGCTGATCGACGGGCCGGTGTTGCGTATGAAGGGCTGCAGCGTGTCCTCGACCCACTTCTTCGGTCCGAGCACCGCGCCGCCGAGCACACGCCCCTGCCCGTCGAAATGCTTGGTCGCGGAATAGACGACGACATCGGCGCCGAACTGCATCGGCTTCTGCAGCAGCGGCGTGGCGAACACATTGTCCACCACGACGATCGCGCCGGCCTTATGGGCCAGGTCGCAGACCGCGCGCATGTCCACGATCTCGAGCATCGGGTTGGACGGCGTCTCCAGCAGCACGAGTGCGGCCGGCTTCGACAGCGCGGCCGCCCACTGGCCCAGGTCAGCGCCGTCGACGAATTCGGTGGCGATGCCGTAGCGCGGCAGCAGCGTGGAGACGATCCAGTGGCATGACCCGAACAGCGCGCGGGAGGCGACGACGCGGTCCCCGGTCTTGAGGTGCGACAGCATCGCCGCATGCACCGCGGCCATGCCGGTGGCGGTGGCGCGACAGGCCTCCGCCCCTTCCAGGGCGGCGATGCGGGCTTCGAGCATGCCCACGGTCGGGTTGCCGAAGCGGGAATACTGGTAGTGCTGGACGGTGCCGTTGAAGGTCGCCTCGGCCTGCGCGGCGCTGTCGTAGGCGAAGCCGGAGGTGAGGTACATCGTCTCGGACGTCTCGTCGAAATCCGAGCGCATCTGCCCGCCGCGCACGAGCAACGTGGCAGGGCGGAGCGGACGTTCGGGACGGGACTTGGCCATGGGACACACCTTCACGGAATGGACGGCGTCCGGCCCTTCGCGGGGCGGCGGACGCATGGCGCCCGCACGGCCGTTTAGCGCGTTTGTTTTCCGCATCCATCGGATGCGTCCCGGGTTGGGGGACCTCGCCGCAAGCTGGCCGGACAAATCGCGAGGGGCGTTTCCGCCGGGGACTTGGTTACGCCCGCGCGGGGCGGCGGGTCAAGCGGGTGGCTTGCCGGGGGGTGGGCTGGCCGCCTATACGGGGGGCGTTGCGGGCGTAGCTCAATGGTAGAGCTCTTGGTTCCCAACCAAGTGACGAGGGTTCGATTCCCTTCGCCCGCTCCAGAGTTTCCTGGCATCGCAAAGCCGTAGCCAGCGTCACGCGCCGCCGACACGCCCCAGATACAGCGCCGCGGCGCGTTCATCGGCCAGCAGCGTGGCGGCTTCCCCCAGCATCGCGACCCGCCCGCCATCGAGGATGCAGCCGCGGTCCGACACGGCCAGGGCCTGCCGCGCCCGCTGTTCCACCATCAGCACGCTGACACCGAGCGACGGCAGGGCGCGGATACGCTCGAAGGATTCCGCGACACGGGCGGGGGCAAGGGCCGCGGTCGGCTCATCCAGCACGATCAGGCGCGGGCGGGCCATCAGCGCGCGGGCGAAGGCCAGTTGCTGGCGCTCGCCGCCGGACAGCGAACCCGCCCGGGCACGACGGCGCTCGGCCAACGCCGGGAAAGTCGCGAACATCTCGGCGATGCGCCCGCGCTGATCGGGCACACCGGCGACAACCTGCAGGTTCTCGATCACCGACAGGGTGGGGAAGACATTGCCCACCTGCGGCACATAGGCGATGCCGAGTGCGAGGCGCCGTTCCACCGGCTCATGCAGGATGTCCGCGCTACCCAGCATCACCCGCCCGGCGACGCGCGGCAGCAGGCCCATCACCGCCTTGGCCAGCGTGGACTTGCCAGCACCATTGGTGCCGGCGACGGTCAGGATCTCGCCTTCGTCCAGCGTCAGGTCGATGCCGTTGAGGATGTCGGTCTCGCCATAGCCGCCGGTGAGGCCCGCGATGGTCAACAGCGTCATGCCGCCACCCCGCCGAGATAGGCCTCGCGCACCGCCGGATCCAGCAGCACCTGCGTCGGCGCGCCTTCCGCCAGCACGCGCCCGCGATCCATCACCACCAGGCGCGGCACCAGCCGCGACAGCGCGTCGAGATCGTGTTCGATGACGAGGAACCCGATGCCGCGCGCGTTCAGCACGGCGATGCGTTCCGCGATCTCGGCGATCAGCACCGGGTTCACCCCGGCGAAGGGCTCGTCGAGCAGGATCAGCCGCGGCTTCGCCATCAGCGCGCGGCCGAGTTCGACCAGCTTCTTCTGCCCGCCCGACAGTCGGCCGGCCGGCGTGTCGGCCACCGGCGCCAGGCGCAGGAAATCGATGGTGGCGTCGGCCTCGGCGCGGATCGCCACCTCCTCGGCGCGCACCCGTCCCGGGCGCAGGAACAGGCCGACCAGGCCCTCCCCGCTCTGGCCGGGGGCGGCGGCCATCAGGTTCTCCCGCACCGTCAAATGGTGGAATTCGCGCGGCACCTGGAAGGTGCGGACCATGCCCGCCCGCGCCCGCGCCGCCGGCCCCATCCGGTCGAACGCTGCGCCACCCAGGCTGACGCTGCCGGCATCGGCGCCGATGAAGCCCGAGACTACGGAGAAAAGCGTGGATTTGCCCGCCCCGTTCGGGCCGATGATGCCGAGCAGCCCGCTGCTCTCCATGCTGAAGGACACGCCATCCAGCGCACGGAAGCCGCCCCAGGACTTGGTGATGTCGCGAACGGTCAGGGTCATCGGCGCGTGTAGTCCCCGACCAGGCCCTGCGGGCGGAACAGCGTGAACAGGATCAGCGCAAGGCCGACCGCACCGAGCCGCAGGCTCGCCATGTCCACGGAGGAAATCGCGTCGGGCGCGATGTCGCGCAGGAAGCGCGTGCCCTCCAGGAACAGCATCAGCAGCAGCGCGCCGACCACGGCACCCGAGACGCGCCCGACGCCGCCCATGATCATCGCCATCCAGACATAGAAGGTGACGAGCGGGATGAACTGGTCGGGCGAGAGGTAGGTGATGTAGTGCGCATAGAAGGCCCCCGCCACGCCGGCCAGCGCCGCGCCCAATGCCAGCACCTGCATCTTGAAGCGCGCGGGGTCCTTGCCGAGCGCCTTCAGCGCCTCCTCATTGTCGCGGATCGCCTCGATGACGCGGCCGAAGGGGGACCGGGCGATGCGCCGCAGCGCGAGGGCGGCGACGACGCAGACCAGCGTGATGGCGCCAAGTGTCGCCAGCGCGCCCGGCATGCCGACGCCAAGCCCCGCGAAGGTGCGGGGAATGCCGGGCACGCCCTGCACGCCGTTGGTCAGCCAGCGTTCGGAGGTGATGACGAGGCGCACCGTCTCGCTGAAGCCGAGGGTGACGACGGCGAAGTAGTCCTCCCGCAGCCGCAGCGCCACCAGGCCGATCGGCCAGGCGGCGAGGGCCGCGAGCAGTGCGGCCGCGGGGAAGGAGAGCAGCAGCGGCACGCCCTGCAGCGACAGCAGCGCGGAGGCATAGGCGCCGATCGCAAAGAAGCCGACATGGCCGAAATTCACCAGCCCCGTCAGCCCGTATTGCAGCGTCAGGCCGAGCGTCAGCAGCACATAGATCGCGGCGACGATGGCGATGGCGAGGAGATAGGCCTCCATCAGCGAACGCCCTCCACCCGGCCGAACAGCCCGCGCGGGCGGACCAGCAGCACCGCGAGCATGACGGCGAAGGCGATGGCGATCTTGTAGGTGAAGCCGACATAGGGCGTGGACAGTTCCTGCGTGACGCCGAGCAGCAGCCCCGCCAGCACCGCACCCGCCGGTGAGCCAACGCCGCCCAGGATCGCCGCGGCGAAGGCGGTGAGCAGCCCCTCCCAACCCATCTCGGGCGAGACGATGGTCTTCACCCCCAGCATCAGCCCGGCGATCCCCGCCGCCGCACCCGACAGCAGCCACAACGCGATCATCACCCGCAGCGGCCGGATGCCGGACACGCGCGCGAGGTCGGGGTCATCCGCCACCGCGCGCATCTGCCGCCCGATCGAGGTCAGGTGCAGCACGCCGAAGGCCGCCGCCAGCGCGCAGCACGCGACTGCAGCGAGCGTGATGTCCATGGGCGGGATGCGCAGCCCCATCACCTCGATCGGCCAGGCGAGCGGCACCTGGAAGACCTGCTGCTGGTGGCCGAAGATCACGCCGAGGGCAGCGCGGATGACGAAGGCGACGCCGATCGAAGCGACCAGCAGCGCGGCGACCGGCCGTCGCGCCAGCGGGCGGAACACCAGCAGGTAGCCCGCCAGCGACACCGCCCCGGACGTCGCCACCGCTGCCCCGCCGGCCAGTGCGAGCGACCCGCTCGCCTGATGCGCGAACAGGCCGGCATAGGCCCCGGCCGTCATGGTGTCGCCAGCCGCCGCGTTGGGGAAGCGGGCGATGCCGAAGACCAGCGTCACCGCCAGGGCGGCGAGGCCGACGATCAGCCCATGCACGATGCCGGCGACGAGAAGCGCGCCGAGCACGCTGTCAGATCTTCACGACGTAGCGCCGGTTGAACGCGCCGTTCTCGATGAAATAGGCGCCGAAATCGGGCGTGACATCGCCATGCTCGTCGAAATCCAGCACCGAGGAGGCGCCTTCGTAGTTGATCTTCTTCCCCGCCACGATGCCGGCCTTGCCGGCGGCATAGGTGCCGACCTGCTCGCCTGGCGGGTTCGCCACCTGGCGGATCGCGGCGTTGATCGCCGCCGTCTCGAAGGATTTCGCCTGTTCGATGGCCAGAGCCAGCGTGTTCGCCATGTCCCAGGTCATCGCCGCATAGACGTTGGACAGGCCCGGCTGGTTCATCACGCGCTTGTAGGCGGCATCGTAGGTCGTGAACGCCTCGGATCCCTCATTCGATACGGAATCGACCGAGATGATGCCGTTCGTCACCGCTGGCCCCAGCGCCTGCACGAGCTGCGGATTGGCCGCCCAGCCCGGAATGATCCACTTCACGGGGATGCCGGTCTGGAACCACTCGCGCAGGATGATCGTGGTGTCGGGCAGAAAGGATCCCATGACGATCACATCGGGGCGCGTGTTCAGCACACGCAGCAACTCGGCGCGGTAGGAAGGCTGGTTCGGCTCATAGACGACGTGCTCGCCGTTCTGGTTGCCCTTGGCCGCCCAGGCGCGCCGGAAGCCATCGGTATTGCCGATGCCGGACGCGTTGTTGAAGGCCATGGTGGCGGGCTTGCGGAAGCCCTCGCGCACCGCGATCTCGGCGAAGGCGCGGCCGAAGCGGTCATTGGTCGCCTGGAAGCGGTAGGACAGGCCCTTCGCATTCGCCGGCGGCACCGACAGCGCCGGCGCGCCGGATGTGTTCATCAGGATGATGTCGGCCTCATTGGTCAGCGGCACCACGGCGAGCGAGACGCCCGAGGACCAGGTGCCGAGGATCGCGCGCACGCGGTTCACCTCGATCAGCTTCTTCGCCGCGAGCACCGCCGCCTGCGGGCTAGTCTGGGTGTCCTCGGCGAAGACCTCGATGCGGCGGCCATTCGCGCCGCCGGCGGCGTTGATCGCCTCGACCGCCGCCTGGATCATCCGCTGCATGCCGGTGCCATAGGGCGCGCCGGCGCCGGTGACCGGGTTCAGCGCGCCGACGCGGAAGGTCTCGGCCTGGGCGTGGGCGAGGCCCGGCGCGGCAAGCGCGCCGGCGGTCGCGGCAAGGAGGGTGCGGCGGGTGGTGGTCATTGGTGCAGTCTCCCATGGGGCGGCTTTGGCCGCGCGTTCGTCCTTCATGCAACCTCCGGCGGGCGGTGCGCGACCACGATCGCGGTGGCGGCGCCAAGGCGTTCCGGATGGCGCGGGGCGGCGCCGGCCAGGCGGACACTTCCGGTCATGAAACCGTGAGCCTAGTCTGACCGCGCCGCACGGGCCAGATGGCGCCGGCCCGGCCCGACGGCAAACCCGGATGCCGCGCGCCGAACACGAACTGGACCCGGATTCCTCCCGAGGACGGGTCCAGCATGACCGCGTCGGGAACGGAGAGCGGCATGACCTGGCCTGTGCGCGACGGCGTCTTCCTCCTTGGCGATCTGCCGTTGCACCGGGGCGGCACGCTGGTGGATGCGCGGATCGCCTGGCGGGCGCATGGCACGCTCGCCCCGGCGCGCGACAACGCGGTGCTGTTCCCGACCGCTTTCGGGGCGCATCCCTCCGACCTCGAATGGCTGATCGGGCCGCAGGGCATCCTCGATCCGACCCGCTGGTTCATCGTCATTCCCGGCATGTTCGGCAATGGCCTGTCATCATCCCCCAGCAACAGCGCGGCCTGGCCGCGGCTGGTGACGCATTGGGACAACGTCGCCGCGCAGCGGCGCCTGCTGACCGAGCTCTTCGGCATCGACCGCCTGCATGCGGTCTATGGCAACTCGATGGGGGCGCAGCAGGCCTATCATTGGGGCGCGGCCTATCCGCAGGATGTCGCGCGCATCGTCGCCATCTGCGGCAGCGCGCGGACCTCAGTGCACAACCGCGTCTTCCTCGCCGGGCTGATGGCGACGCTGGAAGCCGCGCCCGAATACGACGGCACGGCGCTGTTCCGCGCCCAGCCCCATGCGGCGCTGCGTGCCTTCGGGCGGATCTATGCCGGCTGGTGGTTGAGCCAGGATTTCTATCGGGCCGGGCTGCATCTCTCCGCACTGAACGCCCCCGACCTCGACACCTTCATGCGCGTCGACGCGGAGGACCGCTTCTCCCGCCGGGCCGCAGCCGACCTGCTGGCGCAATTGCGGACCTGGAATGCCGCGGACATCGCCGACCATCCGCGCCACGGCGGCGACCTGTCGCGCGCGCTGGCCGCCATCGAGGCGCGCGTGCTGCTGCTGCCTTGCGAAACCGACCTCTATTTCCGCGTAGCCGACAATGCCGCCGAACTGGCGCATCTGAAGCACGGGACGCTGACACCCATCCCGTCGATCTGGGGTCATCGCGCCGGCAACCCCGCGGCGAACCCGGAGGATGCCGCCTTCATCCGGCGCGAAGTGCGCGCCTTCCTCGAGGATTGATGCGCCCGGCCGTCACACCACCTGGAAGCCATGCGCGTAGGGGTCGCGGTCGTCAATGAAGATGGTGTTGTAGCCAGTCAGCCGCGCCCAGCCGGCGATGGACGGAATGATCGCCGGCCTGTTGCCGACGCTCGTCGCGGCTTCCACGCGACCATGGAACATCGACCCGATGATGCTCTCATGCACGAAGGCGTCGCCCGGCTGCAGCCGCCCCTTCGCCGCCCATTGCGCCATGCGCGCCGAGGTGCCGGTGCCGCAGGGTGAGCGGTCGATCGCCTTGTCGCCGTAGAACACCGCGTTGCGCGCACTCGCCTCCGGCTTCGTCGGCACGCCGGTCCACAGGATGTGGCTGAGGCCGCGGATCTCCGGCTTTTCCGGATGGACGAAGTCATAGGCGTCGTTCAGCGCGCGACGCAGCTTCGGGCTGAGTTCGACCAACTGCCCGGCGGAGAAATCCGCCATGTCGCGGAAATTTTCCTGCGCATCGACGATGGCGTAGAAATTGCCGCCATAGGCCACATCGACCGTCAGTCGGCCCAGCCCCGGGCATTCCACCGGCAGCGCCTCGGCATGCAGGAAGGACGCGATGTTGGTGATCCGTACCTCCTCCACATGCGCGCCATCCTGCCGGTATTCGGCGGTGACGACGCCCGCCGGCGTGTCGAGCTTCAGCACACCAGACTGCTTCGGCGTCACCAACCCGTTCTCGATCGCCATGGTGACCGTGCCGATGGTGCCGTGGCCGCACATCGGCAGGCAGCCGGAGGTCTCGATGAACAGGATGGCGATGTCGCAATCCGGCCGCGTCGGCGGATACAGGATCGAGCCCGACATCATGTCGTGGCCGCGCGGTTCGAACATCAGCCCGGTGCGGATCCAGTCGAACTCGGCCAGGAAATGCGCCCGCTTCTCGATCATCGTCGCCCCCTGCAGCAACGGCCCGCCGCCGGCGACGAGGCGCACCGGATTGCCGCAGGTATGCCCGTCGATGCAGGAGAAGGTGTGGCGTGCCATGGGGCGTCTCCGAAAGTTCAGAAGCGTTGCGCGGAGAAGGGCGCGATGTCGATGGATGGCACCCGCCCGGCGACGAGATCGGCTACCAACCGCCCGG
Source organism: Roseomonas sp. CAU 1739 (assembly GCF_039839775.1). NCBI lineage: Bacteria > Pseudomonadati > Pseudomonadota > Alphaproteobacteria > Acetobacterales > Roseomonadaceae > Roseomonas > Roseomonas sp. CAU 1739. Next base: position 127,955 of record NZ_JBDOQQ010000005.1, on the reverse strand, counting down.
TCGCCGCGGATTGCGTCAGGCCGAGATGGCCATGCCCGAAGGCATGGATGATGCGCGCGCTGGCGCGCGACGGCCCGATCACCGGCAGGCTGTCCGGCAAGGACGGACGGAAGCCCATCCACTGCGTCCCGCCCGCCGTGCGCAGCCCGGGCAGGAAGCGCGCGGCCTTGCCAAGCATCGCCTCGGCGCGCCGGAAATTCGGTGGGCGCGTCAGCCCGCCAAGTTCGACCGCGCCACCGACCCGCACCCCGCCGCCGATCGGCGAGATGACGAAGCCATGGCCCGGGAAGGTCAGCTGCCGCCGCAGGTCGAAGGCGCCGGGCGGCAGGGTGGTGTTGTAGCCGCGCTCGGTCTCCAGCGGCACGTCGTCCCCCAGCGCACGCGCCAGCGGTCGCGACCAGGCGCCACCGGCAATCACAGCCTGGCGCGCCGCGATGGCATCGCCGCCTTCGATGGCGATGCGCGCGCCGTCACCGACAGCCTCCACCGCCAGCACGCGACCGCGCCGCAGAATGGCGCCACGGCGTTGCGCATGGTCCAGCAGGCCCAGCGCGAAGCGATAGGGATCCGCCACATTCTGCCATCCGGGCACGAAGGTGGCGAAGCCGAATCGCGGCGAGAGGCCCGGCTGCAACGCGGCGATCGCCTCGCCGCGTAGATGCTCGAAGGCGATGCCTTCGCGCGCCCGCGTTTCCCATCCTGGCAGGCTGGCGCGCCATTCGGCCTCGCTCTCATGCAGTTCAAGCACGCCATCCGAGCGCAGCATGTCGCCGAGCCCGGCGCGGCTGACCAGCGCGCCCATCGCTTCGCGTGCCAGGCGCATCATCGCCGCCTGCGCGACCATGCTGGCGCGCACGCGATCGGGCCGGCTGGCGCGCCAGAAGCGCCACAGCCAGGGCGCGATGCGCGGCAGGTAGGCAGGCGGGATCGCCAGCGGCCCGAGCGGGTCGAGCAGCCATCCCGGCGCCTTGCGCATGATGCCCGGAGACGCCAGCGGCATGACATCCGAGAAGGCGAGGCCGCCGGCATTGCCGAAGCTCGCACCCCGCGCCGGCTCCTCGCGGTCGATTAGCAGGACGCGGCGACCCTCCTCGGCCAGATGGCAGGCGGTCGCGATGCCGACGACGCCGGCACCGATGATGGCGACGTCGATGGCAGGGGAAGGAGGCGTCATCGCGTCGAGTGTAGCCTGCGGCAGTGCCCCCGCCAGCATCGCCGGACGGCGTCGGCTGGGACATGCCGGTCGACCGCCTTGTTGCGCCTCTCGTCCAATACCGCACGATCGCCGCTTCGGCGCTTGCCATCTCGGGGCGCTACACGGGCAGCGATTTCAGCAAGGCCCATGGCGGCCGCATCGACCTCTCGGCGATCGACGCGCATGGCGCCGGGGCCGGCAATGCCGCGTTCAGTTGCATCGCCGGTGCGCACACGAGCGTGTCCGGCCAGCTTCGCGTCTTCCAATTCGGCGGCAACAACGTCGTCGAAGGGGATACTGACGGCGTGAACGGCGCCGACTTCATCCTGTAGGGCGGGTTCCGGCCGCGCTGGGTGACGCAGCCCGCGGCTGGGCGTGCCGTGCCGCGCATCGCCATGACGCGGTGCGCCGGCCAGCGCGGTGAAGAACATTCCAGTGCCTCATGCGGTGCCGGGCGCCGGTGCTTTCGCCTGGCGGCGGGGGTGCCAAGCACCATCCGATGCGCGATGCTCCGCCTCAACAACTGGAGGATACCCCATGACCCATCGACCCGACCGCCGCGCGGTGCTGGCCGGCCTCGCCGCTACGCCCTTCGCCGCCCGCACCGCCCTCGCCCAGGGCGAATGGCCGAACCGGCCGGTGCGCATCATCATCCCCTCGGCCGCCGGCGGCGCCGCGGATTTCATCGGCCGCACGCTGGGCCGCTTCCTCGAACCGCATCTGCGCCAGCCGGTGGTGGTGGACAACCGCCCCGGCGCCGGCGGCATCACCGGCACCGAGGCCGCCAAGCTCGCCGCACCCGACGGCTACACCTTCCTCATCTCCACCAACTCGACCCATGCGGCGAATGCGTTTCTCTACCGCCGCCTGCCCTATGATCCCGTGCGCGACTACGCCCATGTCGGCCTGCTTGGCACCTATGCGACCGTCGCGGTGGTGCCGGCGGATGCGCCGTACAAATCCATCCCGGCGCTGATCGAACGCGCCCGCGCCAATCCGGGCCGCGTCTTCTTCGGCTATTATTCCTCCTCCTCCCTGGTGCCGGCGGCGTTGCTGAAGGCGCGGGCCGATCTCGACATCACCGGCGCGGCCTATCGCAACATCACGCAGATCGTGCCCGACCTGATCGGCGGGCAGATCCAGTTCGCCTTCCTGGACAGCCTTTCGGCCCAGGCGGCGCTGCAATCCGGGCGTGTGGTCCCGATCGCCGTCACCTCGCCGCAGCGCTCCGCCCTGACGCCCGACCTGCCCACCGTTGCCGAGGCCATCCCCGGCTTCGTCGTGCAGGGCTGGTTCGGGCTGACCGCACCGGCCGGGACGCCACGGCCGATCCTCGACCGCATGCAGGCGCTGCTGCGCGACGCCGCGGCCGACCCGGCGCTTGTCGAGGCCGTCACCCGCCAGGGCCTGACCCCCGGCTTCATGGACGGCGCCACGATGGACCGCTTCCTGGTCGAGGACCGCGAGCGCTGGCGCGAATGGGTCCGCATCGCCAGCATCGAGCCGGAGTGAGCATCGCCCCACCATCGGGCCTGGTGCCCCCCGGCACGCGCCACGCCGCCGGCGACCATGCGGCGGTCTTCGCGACCGCCGGCACCGGCCCGGCCATCCTGTGCATCCCCGGCGGGTATCACGGCGCCTGGTGCTTCGCGCCGCTGATGGCCGCCTTCCGACACGCCGGCATCGCCGCGGCGGCGCTGGAACCACGCGGCAAGGGCACGCTCGCCGCCACCGCCAGCCCGGCGACCAGCATCGAGGACTATGCCGACGACGCCATCGCCGCGGGTGCGACGCTGGACGGTCCGGTGGTGCTGCTCGGCCACAGTCTTGGGGCGCTGGTCGCCCTGCGTGCGGCGACGCACATGCCGCACCTCGCCGGGCTGCTGCTGGTCGCCCCTTCCCCGCCGGGCAACATGCCGGGCGTTGCCGCGGTACGCGAGGTGCCGGAAGGCGCCCTGGTCCAGCCGCCGGCGGAAGCGGTGGCGGTTACGCGGTTCCTGGGTGGCGCACGGCCAGCGGGCCTCGCGGCCTACCTCGCCGCGCTGTCCCCGGAATCACCGCGCGCGCTGAACGACCGCTATGCGCTGCGCGTGGCGGTGGACCCGGCGCGCTTCGGCGCCATCCCCTCGCTGGTCATCGAAGCCGGCCGCGACGACGCCGAGCGCCATCCGGCGGGGCAGGATGCGGCCATCGCCGGCTTCCTCGGCGGGTCGCATCTGCTGCTGCCGGAGATGCCGCATTGCATGATGCTCGCGCCCTGGGTGGAAGCCGCGGCGGCGCCGCTGATCGCGTGGCACCGGGCGCTGTAGGGTGACGGTGGCCATGGCGGAGTGGCCTGGCACGGCTTTGCCGGATGGGCGCCAGGATGCGCCGCGGGGCGATGGAACCGGAGAGGGCTTTGCCCCCTCCGGACCTCCCCCACCAAAGGCTTAAGGCCTTTGGAAACCTCGACTTGGCGCTTGGTGGATGGTGCGCGGCGATGGCCCAGATGGTCCGGGGCCATGCAGATTCAGGGCATGGATCCCGGCCGTCATGCCCAGTGCCAGATGACTGTTTCCAAAGGGCCACAGCCCTGGGCGGGGTGGCTTGGAAGGGCAAGGCCCTTCAAACTTCGGCACGGACCAGACATCTGGAGCATGCTGCGTTCGCATGCACTCACGCACATGCTCCAGCCTATCGTTTTGAGAGCATCTTCACGCGTCCAGATGATTCCATCTGAACGCGATCTGCTCTAACGCGGCGTGGTGACCGGTGCCTCGGGCGCCGGCGCCGTCACCGTCACCGGCGAGCCTTGCGTTGCTTCCCGCGCCCGTCGGATGCGCGCTTCCAGCTCGCCCAATTCGTTGCGCCGTTCCGCCAGCCGCGCTTCGGCGGCCGCGACCTGCCCCGCGAGTTCCGCGCGCCGCCGCTCGGTGGCGGCGACCTCATTGCGCATCGCCTCGGACTGGCTGACGAGGTCCGCACGCTGGCGCTGCGCCGCCGCCAGGTCGGTGCGCGCAGCCTCGGCCTGGCGTTGCGCCGCCACAGCCTCGGTCTGGGCGGCCTGCGCCTGGGCGCGCCCGCGCGAGGCTTCCTCCTCCGCCCGCCGGATCAGTTCGGCGGCGCGGCGGTCGGCTTCGGCCGCCGCGGCCTGCCGCTCGGCAAGGCTGCGCTCGGCCGCCCCCGCCTGGTCGCGCAGCGTGGCGACGCGACGTTCCTCGGTGGCGGCGGTCTCGCGCAATTGGGCAAGGCGGCGTTCGGCCTCGGCCACGGTGCCGCGCAATTCAGCCGCGCGCGCCTGCAACCCGCGCAACTCGGCCGAGGTCTGGTCGCGCGAGGTGGACAGCCGGGCGACCTCGCCATCGAGCTGCGTCACCGCCTGCCGGCGCGCCGCGGCCTCGGCCTGGGCGACATTGGCGGCTTCGCGCGCGGCGTTCAGCCGTGCTTCCTGTTCGGCGATGCGCGTGCCCTGCTCGGAGACGCGCATCCGCAAATCAGCGAGCCGCCGTTCCTCCGCCCCGGCGCTGGTGCCGAGTTCGGCAAGCCGGCGTTCCGTAGCGGCGGCCTCGGCCCGCAGGCTGTCGCGGCGGCGTTCCTCCTCGGCATTGCGGCCGCCCAGCGTGGCGACCCGCCCCTCGGAGGCGGCGATATCCGTGCGAAGGGCGCTCAGGCGGCGTTCCTCGCCGTTCATCTGCTCGCGCAGGCCGGTCAGGCGCGATTCGGCGGCGTTGACCGAGGCACGCCGCTGGTCGAGCAGGACCTGCGACTGCCCGGCTTCCCCGCGCAGGCCGGCGAGGCGGCGCTCCTCCTCCTCGACCCGGCGGGCCAGGGCGGCGGCTTCCTGTTCGGCGGCGCCTCGGCCGGTCTGTGCCGAGCCGAGTTCGGTGCGGGCGCGGGCAAGGCGACGCTCCACTGCGGTCAGGTCGCCGCGCGCGCGGCGTTCGGCAGCCAGGGTCTGTTCCAGCGTCGCGACCTGCGCCGTGAGGTCGCGGCTGCGCGCCTCGGATTCCGCGAGGCTGCGCTCAAGGCCCTGGACCCGGTCCGTCCGTTCAAGGCTGAAGCCGCAGCCGGGCAGCAGCGCCACCGAGGCAAGCAGGACGAGGCGGGGCAGCATGCGGGTCGCGGTCATCGGCACCTCTCATGGGGCGTTCCCGCGGGTTCGGGTCGCAAGCGAAATTTAGGGCCGCAGCCATGGCTGGAGTCCAGCCCGCCCCGGTTGCAATCACGTGTGTCGGATCACGCGCGGAAGATGCGGCCGGGTTGATTGCCGAAGGATTGACCGCGCCATGCCCGCGGGGGCGTCATCGCCGTGCCCGCGGGCGGTCGCTCAGTCCGGACCCTGGTCGAGCCCCGCGCGCAGCAGCCCATCCGGGTCGCCGACCAGGCCCTCGCGCAGGAACAGGTCGATCAGCACCAGGTTGACGTTGAACTTGACGGTGTCGGTCGCCCGCACCGCCTCCAGCAGCCGCGTGGCCGGCCATAACTCGAAACGCTCCACCTCGTCGTCATTGGGGATGGGCTGCACGCCGTCGGGGATGTCGAGGTCGTAGCAATGCAGCACGTCGCGGCGCAGCCCCTCGGCATTGGCCATGACGTAGGAGACTCGGCCCGCCGGGCGCGCCGTGGCCGCGAGGATCGGCGACAGGGAGGCCTCCTCGGCGGCTTCCTTGACCAGGCATTCGTCGGGCGCGAGGCCGGCCGGGATGCCGCCGGCGACGATGTTGTCGAGTTGCCCGGGGGCGACCGCCTTGTCCTTGGCGCGGACGCCGACCCAGACATGCAGCCCGTCCGCGCGCCGCACCAGGCCGTTCACATGCACACCCTGGGACATGACGCCGAAGGCCGGCAGGGCGCCGCGGTCGAGCGTGGCCAGCGTGGCGCCCGTGCTGGTCGCGCGCACGTCGAAGGCCTCCCGCCGGATGCGCAGGAAGCCGCCGGTGGCGAGCGCGGGCAACACCTCGGCCAGCGCCGTGCTGCGCAGGCCGGGGCTGCGCAGCCGCGCGGCGAGCGCCACGCCGTCGCGGTCGAAATGGAAGTCGCGCGGGCGGAAGGTCAGCGCCTGGGCGAGGTCGGCCGAGACCCAGCCGACCTGCGCCGGGCCGATCCGGAACGGGATCAGCCCGGCGGGGGAGCCGATGTTGTTGCAGGCGTCGATGTGGCGCTGGAGGGCGGGGTCGGGCATGGCTCCGCTCTACAGCGCCGGCCGGCGGCCCGCGACCCCCCGCCCGCTGCCTTCACCCAGCGGGCAGTCGTCCGGCGGCGCGGCGCGTCTCATAGGCCTTGGCATGGAGCCAGGCGGCCTCATGCATGTCGTCCGGCAGGCCGTGCCGCCGCGCGGCGTCAAGCAGGTAGCCCAGGATGTGGTCCGCCTCGATCCGCCCACCGCTTTCAAGGTCGCGCGCCATCGAGGCCTCCGACGGAGGCGCGCCGCGGAAGAAGCCGTGGAAGCCCTCCAGCGCCTTGGCGGGCACCGGGTGGCCTTCCGCGGCGGCGATCGCGGCATTGCGGTCCAGCAGGCGAGCCAGCCAGGCCGCCCCGCCCGGATTGGCCGCGATCTCCCGCACATTGGCGCGCATCAGCACCGTGGCGGCGGCCACCGTGTGCAGGAAGACCAGCTTCGCCCACATGGCGCCGGCAATGTCCGTGCTGGCCTCGGCCACGATGGTCGTCTGGTCGAAGGCGGCCTTCAGCGCCAGCACGCGGCCCGACAGCGACCCGTCCCGCTCTCCGAACTTCAGGGAGGGCGGCGAGCCGAGGTGCCGCACCACGCCCCGCCCGTCCAGCACCGCCTGGATGGCGGCGAGCCCGCCGAGCACCTGGCCGGGCCCGAAGGCGGCGTCGAGCGTCGCGAGATGCGTCATGCCGTTCAGCAGGGGCAGCACGGCCGTGCCGGCATCGACCGCCGGCCGGATCGCCGCGATGGCGTCGTCCAGGTCATAGGCCTTGCAGGTCAGCACCACGATGTCCCAGCCCGGCGCGGCATCGGCCGCGGCGATGGTGCGCACCGGCATACGGAAATCGCCCGCCCTCGGGCTTTCGATGACCAGGCCATCGCGGTCGAGCTGAGTTTTGCGGCCGGGCCGGACGAGGAAGCCGACCTCCTCGGCTGCCGCCGCCTGGACCAGCCGGCCGCCGAAATACCCGCCGATCGCGCCGGCGCCGAGGAATAGGATCCGCATCTTAGCCTCATTGGACTGCAGGGAGCCGGGCAGGACGGTGCGGCCTGGTGATGACGCGCCAATGCCGTTGTCCCGGGCTGCGCTGTCCATATCATGGCGGCGGCCGCGGCGGAGGGGCTTGCATCCGCTGCGCCGATGGGTCCCATGCGGTCAGGGCGCTTCCCCTGGCCGCCCGCTGCCCCCATCTGGCGGGGTCTGACCGGAGTCCGAGACGCGTGCCCCCTGCCAAGCCTGCCGCCGGCGACAATCACCTGCGCGCCCTGATCCGCCTCGCCCCCTATCTGTGGCCGAAGGGGGAGGTGGAACTGCGCATCCGCGTGGTCGCCGCGCTGGCGCTGCTGGCGGCGGCCAAGGCGGCCAATGTGCTGGTGCCGATGGTCTATGCCCATGCGGTGGATGCGCTGGCGCCGAAATCGGGTGTCGGCGCGGCCATCACCGTGCCGGTCGCGCTGCTGCTCGGCTACGGCATCCTGCGGGTGATGTCCTCGGTGCTCGGGGAATTGCGCAACGCGGTCTTCGCCAAGGTGCAGGCACGCGCCGGCCGCCGCGTCGGGCTGCTGGTGTTCGAACACCTGCATGCGCTGTCGATGCGCTTCCACATGGACCGCGCCACCGGCGGCCTGTCGCGCGTCATCGAGCGCGGCGTGCGCGGCATCGCCACCTCGCTGAACTTCCTGCTGTTCAACATCATCCCGACCATCGTCGAGATCCTGTTCGTCGCCGCCATCCTGTGGTGGATGTTCGCGGCGTCCTTCGCGCTGACCATGGTCGGCACCATCGTCGCCTATGTCGCCTTTACCCTGACCTTCACCAATTGGCGCCTGGCCTTCCGCCGCACCATGAACCAGGTGGATGAGGAGGCGAACACCAAGGCCGTCGACAGCCTGCTGAACTACGAGACGGTCAAGTATTTCGGCAACGAGGCGCATGAGGCGCATCGCTACGAGGACAGCCTGACGCGCTACGAACGCGCCTATGTGCGGTCCGAGACGACGCTGAACATGCTGAATGCCGGCCAGGCCTTCATCATGGCTGTCGGGCTGACGGTGACGATGCTGCTCGCCGGGTCCGGCATCGCGGCCGGCACCATGACGGTCGGTGACCTCGTCATGGTCAACACCTACCTGATCCAGCTCTACCTGCCGCTCAACATCCTCGGTTTCGCCTATCGCGAGATCAAGCAGGGGCTGACCGACATGGAGCAGATGTTCGGGCTGCTCGAAGTCCCGCCCGAGGTGCGCGACGCACCCGACGCGGTGGCCCTGGCGCGCGGCGCGGGCGAGGTCCGCTTCGACGACGTCCGCTTTGGCTACCGGCCCAACCGCGAGATCCTCAAGGGCGTGTCCTTCACGGTCCCGCCGGGACGGATGCTGGCGATCGTCGGCCCGACCGGGGCGGGCAAGTCCACCGTCTCCCGCCTGCTGTTCCGCTTCTATGACGTGACCGGCGGCGCCGTCTCGGTCGATGGCCAGGATGTGCGCGGCGTGACGCAGGCCAGCCTGCGCGCGGCGATCGGCGTGGTGCCGCAGGACACCGTGCTGTTCAACGACACCATCCGCTACAACATCGCCTATGGCCGCCCCGGCGCCACCGATGAGGAGGTCGAGGCCGCCGCCCGCGCCGCCCAGGTGCACGACTTCGTCCTCCGCCTACCCGAGGGCTACGCCACCCGTGTCGGCGAGCGCGGCCTGAAGCTGTCGGGCGGGGAGAAGCAGCGCGTAGCCATCGCGCGCACCATCCTCAAGGACCCGCGCATCCTGATCCTGGACGAAGCCACCAGCGCGCTCGACACCCGCACCGAGCAGGAAATCCAGACCGCGCTGCGCGACGTCTCGCGCAACCGCACCACGCTGGTCATCGCCCATCGCCTGTCCACCGTGGTCGAGGCCGATGAGATCATCGTCCTGCAGGATGGCCGCATCGCCGAGCGCGGCACCCATGCCTCCCTGATCGCCGAGGACGGCCTCTATGCCGAGATGTGGCGCCGCCAGGCCCAGGCGGTTGCCGCCGCCGAGGCCGCCGCCCGCGCCCAGGCCGAAGCCGACATGGACCGCCCGCGCAGCGGCCGGCTGGGCGAGAGCGTCGCCTGAACACCAGCCGGGGGTTACATCGCCCCCCGCCCCTTCCAATCTTCACCAGCGACTGAGGAGTGACGCCGCATGCAGCAGGACCCCGCGGACATGGCCCCGGAGGATCTGAGCCACGCCGGTTCCGTCGTCGACAAGGCGATCGAATACATGATGGAGCAGCACATCGCGCCCATTTCCATCGCCTCGGCACTGCTGGGCGGCGCGCTGGGGCTGCTGGCGCGGACGATGGACGACCGCGCCGTGGCCGCCGTGCTGCGCAATGCGCTGGCGTCGGTCGAGAGCGGGGAGCTGAACGAGGCGCGGCAGGCGCCGGGTGGTCCGAACCGGGCTTGAGGGGAAGGCCAGAGAGGGGCTTTGCCCCTCTCCGGACCTCACCCCACCAAAGGCTTAAGGCCTTTGGAAACCGTCACCTGGCGCCGGATGACCCGGGTTGCGGCAGACAAATCCGGGCTGGTGCGGCACCAAAGCCGGCATGATTCCGGGCACCTGGCACAGCGGTCGGGTGACAGGGCGGCGCACAGGCCGTGCCGGGCGCCAGGTCCCCGTGGTCCAGGGGCCCGCTGGCCCCTGGCGGGGTGGCCTGGAGGGGCAGCGCCCCTCCATCACCCGGACTTGACGCGCCGCCCCCGCTGGGCCAAACACCCCGCCTTCCTCGGTTCCACCTGCGCGCGGGGTTCACTCGTGCGCCCTCATTGTTTCGGGAATACCACCATGGCCCGCCGCTGCGGCATCACCGGCAAGGGCGTCCTGACGGGCAACAACGTCAGCCACGCCAACAACAAGACCCGCCGGCGCTTCCTGCCCAACCTTCAGGAATCCTCCTTCTGGTCCGATGTGCTTGGTTCGGCGGTGAAGATGCGCCTGTCGGCCAATGGCATCCGCACGATCGAGCACAATGGCGGCCTCGACAGCTTCCTGCTCGGCACGCCCGACCGGCGCCTGCCGGTGGAAGCGATCACCCTCAAGCGCCGTATCGAGCGCGCGAAGGACAAGAAGGCGGCCTGAACCGGGCCACGGGACCCAAGGGTCCCGTTCGGTCCGGCGCTGGCGCAAGCCTCCTGCCGGGAGCCTGACAGGGCGGCATCCTTCGGGATGACCGCCTTTTTTCTTGGTCGCGCCTCTGCGCCGCCTCTAGCCTTCCGGGCAGGGAAGACCTGTCCGGGGGAAACACATGCGTCATCGCCTGCTGGCTGCGGCCTTTGCCGCCGCGCTGCCGCTCGCTGTCGCGGCCCAGCCGGCCGGTCGCGAGGTGACGATCGCCCTTGGCGCGCCACCGACCAGTTTCGACCCGCATTTCTTCACCCATTCCCCGTCCTTCATGGTGCAGTTGCACGTCTTCGAGCCGCTGGTCTGGCGCGATGAGCGCAGCCGCACCATCCCGGCCCTGGCCGAGCGATGGGAGATGCTGCCCGATGGCAGCGGCTGGGATTTCCACCTCAATCCGGCGGCCCGATTCTCCGACGGCACGCCGGTCACGCCCGCCGATGTCGCCGCCACCATCGCCCGGCTGCCGGACGTGCCGAACAGCCCAGGGCGGCTGACCATCTACACCAACCAGATCCGCGCGGTGGAAGCCGCCGGGCCGCATACGGTGCGGCTGCTCACCCGCGGTCCCTCGCCCCTGCTGCCGCAGGACATCCCGCCGGTGATGATCATCCCCGAGCGGATCGCACAGGCCGCGACGACGCAGGATTTCAATGCGGGCCGCGCCGCGATCGGGTCCGGCCGGTTCCGCCTGGTGCAATACACCCAGGGCGAACGCGTGGTGCTGGACCGCAATCCGGCCTGGCGGGGCGCGCCCTCCCCCTTCTCCCGCGTGACCTTCCGCGTCATCGCCAATGACAGCGCCCGCGTCGCGGCACTGCGGGCGGGCGATGTGCAATTGATCGAGATCGTGCCGCCGCGCGATGTCGCCCAGCTGGAGCGCGACCCCAATGTCGCGATCTGGAGCGCGCCGGGCACGCGGTTGATCTACATCTCTCTGGATGTGTCGCGCGATGCCGCGCCGGGTGTGACGGACCTCGAAGGCCGTCCGCTCGAGCGCAATCCGCTGAAGGACCAGCGCGTGCGCCGCGCCCTGTCGGTCGCCATCGACCGGGAGGCGATCGCCCGCAACATCATGGAGGGCCAGGCCGCGCCGGCGGGGCAGATGCAGGCGATCGGCCTCGGTGTGGCGGACCCGACGCTGCGGCCAGATCCCTTCGACCCGGCCCGCGCCCGCGCCTTGTTGGCCGAGGCCGGATTCGGCGGCGGTTTCCGCATCACGCTGGCCGGGCCGAACGACCGGTATGTGAATGACGAACGCGTGCTCCAGGCGATCGCGCAGTTCTGGGAACGCATCGGCGTGAAGGTCCGGGTCGAGGCGGTGCCATCGAATGTCTTCTTTCCGCGCGGCGCCCAGCGTGCCTATGCGGTTGCGATGACCGGGTGGCAGTCGTCATCCTATGAACCCAGCAACATCTTCGCGCCGCTACTGCTGACGCCCAACCGCGACAGGGGCTGGGGAACCGTTAATCGGCACCTGTATTCCAACCCGCAGGTCGATGCGCTGTATGAACGCGCCGTCGCCTCGATGGATATGGAGGAACGCATCGGCCTGTGGCGGGAAGGCATGCGCCTGGCCATGGCGGATGCGGCCTATCTGCCGATCCACCACCAGATGAACATCTGGGCGACGCGGCGGGGGCTGACCTATGCGCCGCGGTCGGATGAATACACGCTGGTGACGTCACTGGGCATCGCGCCGTAAGGCGCGCGGATCGAGGTCCGTCGCAAAGAGCACGCGGATAAAGGTCGGGGGAGGACACCTCCCCCGAATCCCCCACCGCTTTTTGTCAATTGGCGCCACCCGTCGCCGTCAGTCTCCAACAGACAGAAAAAGGAGGGGGATCGGGGGAGTTCGCTCCCCCGACCTTGCTTCCTGGCCCTTCCGCCGCATGCAGCGGCCCCTTCCTGTCCGCCGCCACAGCGGGCAGGATCGGCGCGTCTTCGCGGAGGAAGCGGTCATGTCCAAGGTCATCATCACCTGCGCCGTCACGGGTGCGATCCACACCCCATCCATGTCGGACCACCTGCCGATCACCCCGCAGGAGATCGCCGAGCAGTCGATTGCCGCGGCCGAAGCCGGGGCCTCGATCATCCACCTGCATGCGCGCGACCCGATCGATGGCCGCCCGACGCCCGATCCGGCGGTGTTCATGCAGTTCCTGCCGGTGATCAAGCAATCCACCGACGCGGTCATCAACATCACCACCGGCGGCGGGTTGGGCATGACGCTCGATGAACGCCTGGCCGCGCCGCTGCTCGCCAAGCCGGAGATGTGCAGCCTCAACATGGGCTCGATGAACTTCAACATCGCGCCATCGGCCGCGCGGGTGAAGCACTTCAAATACGACTGGGAGAAGCCGTATCTGGAGGGCACCACCAACTACATCTTCCGCAACACCTTCCAGGACATCGAGCAGGTCGTGGAACGGCTCGGCAAGGGCCACGGCACGCGCTTCGAGTTCGAATGCTACGACATCGGCCACCTGTACAACCTGGCCCACATGCTGGACCGCAAGGTGGTGGAACCGCCGCTGTTCACGCAGACCATCTTCGGCATCCTGGGCGGCATTGGCGCCGAGCACCGCAACCTGATGTTCATGAAGGAGACGGCGGACCGGCTGTTCGGCAAGGATTATGTCTGGTCCGTGCTGGCGGCGGGGCGCCACCAGATGCCCTTCGTGACGATGGCCGCGATGATGGGCGGCAATGTCCGCGTCGGGCTGGAAGACAGCCTGTGGATCGGCAAGGGCAAGGCAGCGACGTCGAATGCCGAGCAGGTGAGCAAGATCCGCCGCATCCTCGAGGATCTGTCGATGGAGATTGCAACCCCGGCGGAGGCGCGGCAGATGCTGGCGCTGAAGGGCGGCGACCTGGTCGGGTTCTGATACCGACGGCCCGTGTCGTTGCCTCGGGCCGAGGCCGCGAAGGTGGCCAAGCGAAAGCCGGGCAAGCCGGAGGTCTGCGTGTCACGCCAAGGGCTGCCCTCGGCACGACGCGTCCGAGGGCACGAATGGCTGAATACCAGTGATCGGCCGCCGGTATGATGCAACGACGCCCGCACGGAACCGTGCGGGCGTCGCGCTTTCCCCCGGGGTCGGGCATCGCGGAACCGGGGGCAGTTGCTCCGCGAAGGATGAGCCACGCCCCACCCCGGGGGTGCGCCGGGATCACCGCATGGCGGCGATGTCGATCACCTCGGCCGCCGGCAGGCCGGTCACCGGGCCGGACGCGGTCGCCGCACCGGTTTCCAGATTGACGCTGTGCAGCGTCCCGCCAGCGAGCAGGAAGGTCGTGTTGCCGCCCTGCCCATCCGGCAGGATATCGAAGGCCACGCCGGCCGGCAGCATCGCCGCCACCTCGCCGCGCGGCTGCTGCACGCCGTCATTCGGCGGTGCCTGCAGGTTCAGCCGGCGGGTCAGCGTGTCGATCGTGTACAGCGCGGTGGCCCGCGCCCCGGTCATGCTGTTGGTGTAGGCGCCGGCGACGACGCGCGGCGTCGTCTCGGCGAGCGGCGTTCCGGCCGCGTATTTCAGCGTGCCATCGGTCACCGCCTCGCCGGTCTCGACATTCACGCGCAGGTTCACCCCGCTCATGCCCATCACGCGCAGGCGGTTGGCGACCGGGTTGAAGTCGACCACCGCGCGGCCGCCCGATTCGAACGCGGTGTTCAGCCGGCTGACCTGCGTGGCGCGGCCGTTGGCGATGTCGATGGTGACGATCTGGCCACGCTCGGTCACGCCATACAGGCGGCCATCCTGCGGGCGCTGGTCGATGCCCAGCACGCGGCCATCGGTGCCGGTGATGCGGATGGGTGCCGCCGCGCGCCGCGTCTCGCTGTCGATCACGACCAGCGCATTGTCGGCCGTCAGGCCGACCAGGTTGGCCGCCTGGGCGGCCTGCGCGGCGGCGATCATCCCGAAGGCGGCGAGGGTGAGGCGAATGGGGTTCGTCATGGCGGTCTCTCCTGCTCGGGCGAGGCCGCCAACGGCCCCGCTGACCGCCTTACGGGGGCAGGTGCAGCGCGGATGCAGGGAGGTGGTCACGTATTCGCGATTGCGGAGTTGAAGGGGTTTTGTCCCTTCCGGTCTACGCCCCCCGCGCCGCCGCCAAGCGCCCGATAAACAGCACCGGCCCCGTTGGCCGTCCGGTCGGTGACCCGCCCGGTGGTTCCAGGGTGATCTCGATCAGCATCCCCGGCTCCGGCCGCAGGCTGGACGGTGTCACCGTCAGCCGCCCCTGTTCCGCCGGGATCAGGCCGAGCGAGGTCGGTGCCGTCGCCCCCTGCGGCAGCGCCCACAACTGCATGACCCGGTCCGATGGCACTGGCTGCGGGTTCAGCGAGGCGAGCCGCAGCGCACCGCCATCGGCTTCCACCAGCCAGGCCGGCTGGTCGCGCTGGGTCAGCAGCACGGTCATCAGCCGCTGCTCGGGCACCGGCCGCAGCACCAGGAAGGCGGCGAGGCCCGCGGCGACCGCGCTCGCCCCCAAGGCCCAGAACCGCCAGATCCGCGAGGGCTGCAACGGCACCGCGGTACCATCGAGTGCCGTCGCGATGCGGTCCCACAACCCCGGCGGCGGCGCCTCGGGCGGGGCGAGCGCGCTCAACGGCGCAAGCCGCGCTTCCCACGCCGCGACCATCTCGCGCAGCCCAGCATCGCCGTCCAACGCGCGCTCGACCTCGCGTGCCGCCCGCGCATCCAGCGTGCCAAGGACATATTCCGCGGCCAGCGCATCGCGTTCGACGGGATCGGTCGGGATCACGCCAGGCACTCCTTCAGCGCCAGCAGGCCGCGGCGGATCCACGACTTCACCGTCCCGAGCGGCGTGCCGAGGCGGTCCGCGATCTGCGGATGCGACAGCCCATGGACGAAGGCGAGGATGATACCCTCCCGGTTCTTCGGCTCCAGACCTTCAAGGCATTGGCGCAGGCGGCGCCCCTCCGCGCTGGCCGTTAGGCGTTCCTCAGCCTCCGGCGCCACCGCCTGGTCGCCAAGAGTGGGATCGTCGGTCGGGATCTCCCGCCCGCGAGCGCGGATGATGTCGAGTGCCGCATGGCGGACGATGGCGCCAAGCCAGGCCTCCGCCGCGCCACGGCTGGCGTCGAACTGCCCGGAGCGGCGGGCGATGCGCAGGAAGGCATCCTGCAGCGCGTCGGCCGCGGCGTCGCGGTCGCGCAGGATGGCGTTGGCCACGCCGAACAGCCGCACGGATTGACGCTGGTACACCGCGCGCAACGCTGCCCTGTCACCGGTGGCGACAGCGGCGAGCAGGCCGGCGAGATCGGTGTCGGCTTCCATCAAGGCGCGGAACAGGCCACGGGTAAGGCGCGGCGGTCAAGCGCAATGACCCCATTGCACCAAGGGGCCGCCACACCGATCATCCTGTTCAGCAGGGTTTCCAGGAGGCTTCCGCATGACGCGCTTCACCCTTCCCCGCCGCGCGCTCGGTGCCGCGGCGCTGGCCACGCTGGCGCGGCCCGGCTTCGCGCAGCCCGCCCCGATCCGCATCGGGGAGCTCAATTCCTATGCCCGCATGGCGGCCTTCGCGGGGCCGTACCGCAGCGGAATGCAACTCGCCCAGGATACGGTGAACGCGGCGGGCGGCGTGATGGGCGGCCGGCCGATCGAACTGGTGTTCCGCGACGACGGCTCAACGCCCGGCGATGCCGTGCGCGTCGCCGAGGAATTGCTGACGCGCGAGAACGTCGCCTTTCTCGCCGGCACCTTCCTGTCGAATGTCGGCCTTGCCGTCGCGGATTTCGCCAACCAGCGCAAGCGACTGTTCCTGGCGACCGAACCGCTGACCGACGCGATCACCATGGCGCAGGGCAACCGCTACACCTTCCGCGTGCGGCCCGGCACCTTCATGCAGACGAAGATGCTGATCGAGGCGATCCGCGGCAAGACTGCCAAGCGCTGGGCGATCGTCGCGCCCAACTACGAATACGGCCAGTCGGCCGCGGCGAATTTCAAGCGCATGCTGCCCGAGGCGATCCCCGGCGCGGAGATCGTGGCGGAACAATTCCCCGCACTCGGCCGCGTGGATGCGGGGGCGACGGTGGGCGCGCTCGCGCAGTCGCGCCCGGATGGCATCTTCAACGTGCTGTTCGGCCCGGACCTGACGGCCTTCGTACGCGAAGGCAACACGCGCGGGCTGTTCGAACGCCGCACCGTCGTCTCCCTGCTGACGGGGGAGCCGGAATACATGATCCCGCTGGGCGACGAGACGCCGGAGGGCTGGATCGTCACCGGCTACGCCCCCGAGCAGATCGACGCGCCGCCTGCGCACAAGGCGTTCATCGAGGCCTATCGCGCGCGCTTCAACGACACGCCGCGGCTTGGCTCGCTGCTCGGCTACGTCACCGTGCAGATGATCGCCAACCTGCTGAACAAGGCGAACACCATCGAGACGGAGGCGCTGATCGACGCGCTGGCCGACCTGCGCACCGATACGGTGGTCGGTCCGGTGACGATGCGCGGGCTTGACCACCAGAGCACGCTCGGCGCCTGGGTCGGCGAGACGACGCTGCGCGGCCGCCAGGGCACGATGAAGAACATCCGCTTCGCCGATGGCGCCAACTACATGTTCCCCGAAGCCGAGGTCCGCGCCGCGCGCCGTTCGGCCTGATATCAATGGCCGCTGCAGGCGGCCATTGGAGTCTTGTTTCGTCCCTCAGACGCCGGGCGCGGCCCATCCGGGCCGCTTGGCTTCGCGCCGAGCACTGTCGCGCTGGTGGCGGCAGGCTGTCCGGGCGCGGTCGCGCCTTGCGCTCCCGGCCCGATGCAGGGCATCGGGCCGAGGGTTGCTGCGCCCGATGGTTTGGCTCGCGCGTGGTCACGAAGGCGGCCCGCCGGTCGTGCGGCGAAGCCAAGCAAACCGGAGCTTGCGCCCGGCGTTCGATGGCACGAAACGGCGAATGCCAGCGGCCGAGGAATTCGGCCGCTGGCGTCAGCTGTCGCTGTCGGTGAAGCGCCAGCTGGCCTGGGTCATCTCGATCGGCGTCGCGCCGCGATGCGGCACGTTGCGCGTGAGGATGTCGCCCAGCTTGCTGGTCGCGCCAATCAGCGCGAAGCCCCAGGGGGTGAAGGTCCGCTCGTTCCAGACATGTTCGGACAGCAGCGGGTTGGTCAGCGCCTGGCTGAAGGCATCGACGGCAACCATGCGCAGCAGCAGGCCCGGCAGAGGCGAATCCTCGACCCGGTTCTCGGCCATCAGGCCGGGGTAGAATTCGACGTTGTCCGGCGTGCCGTACAGATCCTCGAGAATCTCGGCGATGCGCGGATTGCCGGTCATCTCGTCGAAGCGCGTCACCCGATCCATGCCGAATGCGACGCGATAGTCGTTGTAGGTCGCGAGCCGGTTCTTGCGCGCCTGCGCGACCGCGCGATCCTCGATATGCAGCAGCGGCTGGGCGGTGTTGAGCGCGCCGAGCTTGCCCGCCGGCTGCATCGAGGCGCCGGAGAACGCGGCATCGAGCCCGACCTCGATCAGCGGCGCATTGTCCTGCAGGAAGGCGCCGATCGGGATCTGCCGCGCCGGCGCCGTCGGGCCGGCCGGCCAGGCCATGCTGTCCGGCATCAGCGAATGCCAGCGATAGAGCAGGCTGAATTCCACCGTCATCCAGTTCGGCCGGTTCCATTCCGCATGCCAGGCGATGGAGGGGTCGGCGCGCAGGCTGAAAGGCATCGGCGTGATGTGGTTGATGTAGTGCTCGACGACGATCTTGATGAAGATCGGGATGATGATATTGCGCGCGACCTGGAAGACATGTTCGTCATCCCAGTCCGGATTGCGGGTTTCGAGTTCCCGTGCAACGCGGTTGTGCTCGCGCAGGAACAGCGTGTTCATCATCGCGGTGAAGGGTGTCGAGTTCACCCGGTCGCCACCGACCGCGAACAGCGTATCACGCCGCGCCACCGGCAGGTTCTCATCGACCAGCGGCGGGTCGAGATTCTGGAATTCCGGGTCCGACAGGTCCTTCGTCCCCGGCAGGTAGAGGAAGGGCGAGAATTCCTCCAGCCCGATCATCTGTGATTTGAGGCGCCCGCGCTGGCCGGGTGCTGCCGATTTCAGCCGCAATGCGCGCGTCTGCGCCGGCGTGCGGCCGTACAGCGTGCACATGTCGATTTCATGGTTACTCGTGGTCCGGTCCACCTGGCCCGGCATGGTGCGCAGGAAGCCATCCGTCAGGTACTGCGCGAAGGCCGGAAACAGGCAGGTCGATTTGCGCGAGATCTGCGCCTGCCCGTCGGGCCGCGCGAACAGTGTGCGGACCGCCTCGGGCGCCGGCTGGACCGGCAGGTCGGCGGGCGGCAGGTGGCGCGCCAGATAGGTCCGGTCGGTCAGCCCCTGCCAGCAGGTGTAGTCGGCGAAGCTGCTCCAGGGATGCGGCCGGTTGCGCGTGCTGGCCACGATGCGGTTCACGGCGGCCGCGCTGGCCTCGCCGGAAAGCCAGGCCCAGCCATCAATGATGTTGCCCGCCGCGCCGAGCAGGCGGTCGCCAAGCCAGTTGCCCATCGCACGTCTCCCGTGTTCCAGCCCGGGCGACACTGTGCGCGCACGATGCGGGCGGCTGTATCGCAGAATACATGCCGAATGACGGGCCCGGCTGGCCCGGTGCGCGAGAATCCGGCTGGACCAGCGCGCCGCCGCACGGGATGATTCCGCCATCACGACCGCAGGAGACCCCCAATGCCGGGCATCAACGCCCCGCGCCAGACGACGCCCGGCCGGTAGCGGCGATGGAGTGGAGCTTCCTGCTGGTGCAGGCCCTGTCGGGGCTGGCCAGCGCGTCATCGCTGTTCGTCATCGCGTCAGGGCTGACCATCGTGTTCGGCGTGACCCGCATCGTGAATTTCGCGCATGGGTCCTTCTACATGCTGGGGGCCTATGCGGCCGTGACGATCGTGCCCTGGCTGCTCGACTTCGACCGATCGCCGACGCTGTTCTTCGTCGGCGTGCTGGCCTCGGCACTCGTGGTCGGGTTGCTCGGCGTGGCGATGGAAGTGCTGTTGCTGCGCCGCATCTATCGCGTGCCGGAACTGTTCCAGCTGCTGGCGACCTTCGGCGTGGTGCTGATCGTGCAGGACCTGGTGCTGCTGGTCTGGGGGCCGGTCGAGATCCCCGGTCCACGCGCGCCGGGCCTGCGGCATGGGATCGACATCCTCGACCAGCGCTTCCCGGCCTATGAGCTGTTCCTGATCTTCGTCGGCCCCGCCGTGCTGGCGCTGTTGTGGCTGCTGATGCACCGGACACGCTTCGGCGTGCTGATCCGTGCGGCGACCCAGGACAGGGAGATGGTGGGCGCGCTTGGCGTCAACCAGGCAATGCTGTTCACCGGCACGCTGTTCCTCGGTGCAACACTGGCGGGGCTGGGTGGCGCGCTGCAGATCCCGCGCGTATCGGCCAGTGCGCAGATGGACCTGTCGGTGATCACCGAGGCCTTCGTCGTCACCGTGATCGGCGGCATGGGGTCGGTGCCCGGCGCATTCATTGCCGCGCTGCTGATCGGGCAATTGCAGGCCTTCGGCGTGCTGATCTTCCCCAAGATCACGCTGGTGCTGGTGTTCCTGCTGATGGCGGCGGTGCTGGTGGTGAAGCCCTGGGGGTTGCTCGGCCGGCCGGAGGCCGCCGCGGGGCGGGCCGTGCTGCCCGAAGGCATCCTCGATCTCGGGCGACTTGATGGCGTGGGGAAGCTGCTGGCAGCGCTGGGACTGGCCGCCATGCTCGCGCTGCCGCTGATTGATGCCTATGCGGTCAAGGTGGGGACGGAGGTGCTGATCCTCGCACTCGCGGCCGTGTCACTGAATTTCCTGGTCGGCAATGGCGGCATCGTCTCCTTCGGGCATGCCGCGTATTTCGGGCTTGGTGCCTATGGCGCGGGGCTGCTGGTGGTGAAGGCGGGGCTGCCGATGGAACCGGCGCTGGTCGCCGCCCCCATCGCCGGCGGCGCGGCCGCCGCGCTGTTCGGCTTTTTCGTGGTGCGGCTGTCGGGGATCTACCTGGCGATGCTGACGCTCGCCTTCGCGCAGATCGCCTATGCCGTGGTGTTCCAATGGGTCGAGGTGACCGGCGGCGACAACGGGCTGGTCGGCGTCTGGCCGTCGCGCTGGGCGGCGTCGCGGGAGGTATACCACTACCTGACGGCGGCGATCACGCTCGCCGCCATCGTCTTCCTGCGCCGCGTCATCCACGCGCCCTTCGGCGCGACGCTGCGCGCGGCGCGGGATTCGGCGCAGCGGGCGGATGCGATCGGCGTCGATGTGCGGATGCATCGCTGGCTCGGCTTCACCCTGGCGGGCGCGGCGGCAGGGTTGGCGGGGGGGCTCTATGCCTTCTCCAAGGGCTCGATCGATCCGACGCTGCTCGGCATTCCGGTCAGCGTGGATTTCCTGTCGATGATCCTGCTTGGCGGCATCCAGTCGGTTCTGGGGCCGGTCGCCGGCGCGGCCGCCTTCCATGCGCTGAAGGATTTCTTCCTGCCGCTGACCGACCACTGGCGGCTGTTCCTCGGCCTGTCGATCATCGCCATGGTGCTGGTGTTCCCGCGCGGGTTGGCAGGGGCTTTCGCATCACTGCGCAAGCGCCCGGCATGACGCTGCTCGCGGTCGATGGCCTGACCAAGCGCTTCGGCGGCGTGCTCGCCGCCAAGGGCGTGACCTTCGCGCTGGACGCGGGCGAGATGCTCGCCATCATCGGGCCGAACGGCGCTGGCAAGTCGACCACGTTCAACATGGTCGGTGGGCAGTTGAAGCCGGATGGCGGTTCGGTGGCGCTGTCGGGGCAGGACGTGACCGGCACGCCGCCCCGCACGCTGTGCCGCATGGGCGTGGGGCGAACCTTCCAGGTGGCGCAGACCTTCCTGTCCTTCTCCGTGCTCGGCAATGTCCAGATGGCGCTGCTGGCGCATCGCGGCCAGACGCGCCAGCTGCTGCCGGATGCCGCGGCGATGCATCGGGATGACGGGCTGGCGCTGCTGGAACGCGTCGGGATGGCCGCACAGGCGGATCGACCGATCACCGAACTCGCCTATGGCGACGTGAAGCGGGTGGAACTGGCCATCGCGCTCGCTGCCGCGCCGCGCCTGCTGCTGATGGATGAACCTACCGCCGGCATGGCGCCGGCCGAACGCGCCGCGCTGATGGCGCAGGTCGCCGGCATCGCCCGGGCCGAAGGGATCGGCGTGCTGTTCACCGAACACGACATGGACGCGGTCTTCGCCCATGCTGACCGCATCCTGGTGCTGGTGCGGGGCGAGATCATCGCCCGCGGCAGCCCGGAGGACGTCCGCGCCGACCCCGAGGTGCAGCGCGTCTATCTCGGCCATTCCGGCACCAAGGCGGCCGCCCGCGCGAGGCGCGCGCATGGCTGAGCGCGTCCTGGACATCACCGGCCTGCGCGCCGGCTATGGTCCGGCGGAGGTGCTGTTCGGCGTCGAGCTGCACCTCGCCCGCGGGGAGGTCGCCGCGCTGATGGGCCGCAATGGCGCGGGCAAGTCCACCACGCTCAAAGCCATCATGGGCCTGCTGGTCCCGCGCGCCGGATCGGTGCGCTTCGCCGGACAGGAGATCGCGGGCGTCGCACCCTATCGCATCGCGCGGCTCGGCCTCGGCTACGTGCCGGAGGACCGGCGCATCTTCACCGACCTGACGGTGATGGAGAACCTCGCCGTCGGTCGCCGTACCGTGCCACCGGGCCGCCGCGCCTGGACACCCGAACGGCTGTTCGAGATCTTCCCCAACCTCGCCGAAATGCGTCACCGCCGCGCCGGCGCGATGTCGGGCGGCGAGCAGCAGATGCTGACCATCGCGCGCACGCTGATGGGCAATCCGGAAGCGGTGCTGCTCGATGAACCCTCGGAGGGCCTGGCGCCGGTGATCGTCGAACAGATGGCCGAGGCCGTGCTGCGCATGAAGGATGAAGGCATCGCCGTGCTTGTCTCGGAGCAGAACCTCGACTTCGCCGCCGCCGTCGCCGACCGCGCGCTGATCCTGGAGAAGGGCAGCGTGCGTTGGGAAGGCCCCATCGCAACGCTTGAGGCGGATGAGGACATCCGCCGCGCCTACCTTACGGTGTGACGCGCATGGCACGACGCATCGCCGGCATCGATGTGGGCGGCACCTTCACAGACCTGGTGATGCAGGATGCGGACGGATCCATCCGCATCGCCAAGGTGCCGACCACCAGCGACAACCAGGCGGGCGGGGTGCTCGCCGCGATCGCGGCCGC
This sequence comes from Roseomonas sp. CAU 1739, assembly GCF_039839775.1. NCBI lineage: Bacteria > Pseudomonadati > Pseudomonadota > Alphaproteobacteria > Acetobacterales > Roseomonadaceae > Roseomonas > Roseomonas sp. CAU 1739. The sequence continues at coordinate 105,237 of NZ_JBDOQQ010000005.1, read as the reverse complement.
CGGCACGACGCCCGCAGCGCTCGACCTGATCGTGCACGGCACCACCGCGACGACGAATGCGGTTCTGGAACGCAAATTGGCGAAGGTCGGGCTGGTCACCACCGCGGGGTTCCGCGACGTGCTGGAACTTGGCCGCCGCACGCGCCCGCGCGCCTATGGCATGACCGGCAGCTTCGAACCGCTGATCCCGCGCGAATGGCGGCGCGAAGTGGCGGAACGGATGGATGCGCGCGGTGCCATCGTCACGCCGCTGGACGAAGCCGCGGTGGAACGCGAAATCCGCGCGCTGCTCGCCGAAGGCTGCGAGGCGCTGGTCATCCACTTCCTGCACGCTTATGCCAACCCCGCGCACGAAATCCGCGCCGGCGAGATCGCCCGCGCGATCTGGCCGAATGGCTACGTCACGCTCGGCCATGCGCTGTTGTCGGAATTCCGCGAATACGAACGCGGCACGACCGCGTCGGTGAACGCGGCGGTGCAGCCGGTGCTCGACCGCTACATCCGCCATTTGCAGGATCGCCTTGCGGATGCTGGTCATGCACGCGACCTGTTGGTGATGAACGGCAATGGCGGCACCGTGCCCGCGCGCGCCGTCGCCGCAGAAGCGGCGAAGACGGTGATGTCCGGACCGGCATCCGGCGTCATGGCGGCGGCCGCGACGCTCACGCAATCCGGTGTGCGCAATGCCATCACCTGCGACATGGGCGGCACCTCCACCGATGTCGCATTGATCGCCGGCGGCGTGCCGGAAGTTTCGGCAGAACTGTCCATCGCCTATGGCCTGCCGATCCATCTGCCGATGGTCGATGTGCGCACGGTCGGCGCCGGCGGCGGGTCGATCGCCTGGATCGATCGCGGCGGCATGCTGCGTGTCGGGCCGGAAAGCGCGGGCTCCACGCCCGGGCCGATCTGCTACGGGCGCGGCGGCGTGCGGCCCACCGTCACGGATGCGAACCTGCTGCTCGGCCGGCTCGATCCGGATGCGCTGCTGGCGACCGGGCGGCGCGTTTCGGTCGAGGCGGTGCGCGAGGCCTTCGCGCGCGAGATCGGTGATCCGCTCGGCATGACGCCGGAACGGGCGGCCGAGGCGGTGATCCGTCTCGCCAACGTGTTGATGGCGGGCGCGATCCGCATGGTCTCGTTGTCGCGCGGGCATGATCCGCGCGACTTCGTGCTGTTCGCCTTCGGTGGCGCAGGGCCGCTGCACGCGGTCGCCCTGGCGCGGGAGATCGGCATCCCCGAAATCTTCGTTCCGTTCCGTCCCGGCCTGACGAATGCGCTGGGCTGTCTGGTCGCGGACCTTCGCCAGGATGTGGTGAACACGCTGAACCGCGGCCTGGACGACATCGCGGAAGCCGAGATCGCCGAGGTCTTGGCCGCGCAGGAATCGCGCGGCCGTGCCGGCGTCGCGGAAGGTGGCGCCGAGGTCGAGCGCATCGAGGTGCAGCGTGCCGCCGAGATGCAGTTCCGCGGCCAGACGCATCTGATCCGGGTCGCGCTCGCCTCCGCCACGCCGTCGCGCGCCGAGGTGCAGGCGGCGTTCGAGGCCGCCTATTTCGCGCGCTTCCAGGTGCGGCTGCCGGAGATCCGCGCGGTGCTGGTGAACCTTTCCACCAGCGTCGTCGGCCGGCGCCACGCGTTCGATCTGCGGGCACTGGCGGCCGGGCCGGCGGGCGAGGCACTGTTGGGCGCGCGGCGCGTATATGCCGATGGCGCCTGGCACGAGGCGTCCGTCTGGCGGCGGGAGGCGCTGGCCAAAGGGGCGCGCATCGCCGGGCCGGCGGTGCTGCAGCAGGCGGATGCGACGATCATCCTGGAACCGGGATGCGAAGCGATGGTGGACTCGCTCGGCAATCTGAGGGTGCGGGCATGAAGGAAGAAAGACGGGGGAGGAACACCTCCCCCGAATCCCCCTCCGTTTTCTGGTTGTTGGAGACTGACGGCGGGGGGCCGGCGCCAATCGACAAAAAAAGGAGGGGGATCGGGGGAGTTCTCTCCCCCGACCTTGCTGCCTGATGGATGCCCTCACCCTCGCCGTCATCCAGGCCGGCCTGACCCAGGTCTGCAACGAGATGGACCTGGCCTTCTCGCGCTCCGCCTTCTCCCCGGTGATCGCGGAGGCGGACGACCGATCCGATGGCATCTACGCCGCAGATGACGGCGCGCTGATCGCCCAGGGCGAGGGCGGGCTGCCGGTCTTCGTCGGCGCCATGCAGCATTCCGCGGGCCACATCATCCGCCTGATCAACGAGGGCGCAGTCGCGCCGCCGGAACCAGGCGACATCTACATCGTCAACGACCCCTATCTGGGTGGCACGCATCTGATGGATGTGCGCTTCGCCCGGCCGTTCTTCGTCGATGGCGCGCTGTTCTGCTGGCTCCAGAACACCGGCCATTGGCCCGACACCGGCGGCATGGTCCCCGGCGGCTTCAGCGCGCATGCCACCGAGGTCGAGCAGGAGGGTCTGCGCCTGCCGCCAGTGAAGTTGTTCAAGCGCGGCGAGATGGATCGCGAGATCCTGTCCATCATCCAGTCCAACATCCGCGTCGCGGACCAGCGCATCGGCGACATCAAGGCGCAGGCGGCGGCACTGCTGGTGGGCGAGAAGCGCCTCGCCGAGATCGTCGCCCGCTACGGCGCCGCCACGCTGACCCAGGCCATCGCGCTGATCCGCGAGCGCGCCGCCGAGCGCATGCGCGCCGAAATCCGCCGCATGCCCGAAGCCACCTGGCGCGCCGAGGCCTTCGTCGATTCCGATGGCGTGGTGAATGAACCGCTGCGCATCGCCCTCGCCGTGACGCGGGTTGGCGATACGCTGACCTTCGACTTCACCGGATCGTCGCAGCCCTGCGCTGGGCCGATGAATTCGGTCTGGGCGACGACCTATTCGGCGGTGTGCCTCGGCGTGAAGCACATCTTCCCAGATGTGCCGATCAATGCCGGAACCTTCGCACCGCTGAACATCATCCGGCCGGAGGGCACCTTCCTCGATGCGCGCTACCCGCGCCCGGTCTCCGGCTGCGCGGCGGAGGTCAGCCAGCGCATCGCCGAAGCCGTGTTCCTGTGCCTGGTGCAGGCGCTGCCCGAAGAAGTCACCGCCGCGCCCGCCGGCACATCTGGCAACTTCGCCCTGGGTGGCACAGATCCGGCGCGCGGCGCGGGATATGTCATGTACCAGATCACCGGCGGCGGCTATGGCGGCAATGTGCGGGAGGACGGGCTGTCCAATGGCTGCTCGACCATCGGCATCAGCAAGACCGCGCCGGTCGAGGTGATGGAGCAATACTACCCGATCCTGTTCACCCGCTTCGCGCTGCGGGAGGGCTCGGGCGGCGCCGGGCTGCATCGCGGCGGCTTCGGCGTGCATTATGAGGTGGAATTGCTGCGCGGCGAGGCGCGCGCCTCCTTCGTGATGGACCATGGCCGTTTCGGCCCGCCAGGCGTGCTCGGCGGCGGCGATGGCGCGCCCAATGCGGTGCGCATCCATCGCGGCGGCCAGACGACGATCCCGCTGCACCTGTCGAAGGACCAGGGTATCGCGCTGTCGCCCGGCGACCGGGTGGAGGTGATGACGCCCGGTGGCGGCGGCTATGGCGATCCGCTGGCACGCGATCCGGCGCTGGTCGCGCGGGATGTGCGCCGCGGTACCTACACGCCGGCGCAGGCGGAGGCGCTCTGGCGCGTCGTCCTGCGCGCCGACGGCACGCCGGACGACGCCGCCACGACCGCGCTGCGCCGCGACCGCGCCGCTGGAGCGGACCGCGCCTGATCTGGCTTCGCCAGACGCGCGAAGGTGCTCGCGCAAGGACCTGGTCGGAGCCACCTGCCTGAGCGCCGCCGAGCGCGCGCCGCGCTATGCCGTCACCAGCACTTCCCCGCGCGTGATCACCGGCGGCTGGGGCAGCAACTCCGTCAGGTTTGCCGCGACGATGCCGCGCACTGCCTCATGCGCGGCCTCGGCCTGGGCCTGGCTGTCGAACAGGCTGATCGAGAAGACCCCGCCCTCGCTGCGCCCCGCCCAGTAGTTCCGGAAGCCCGGATGCGTCTTCAGCATGGGCAGGACCGATGCCTCGACGCGGCGAACGATCTCCTCGACCGATCCGGTCGCGGTGTAGCTGCGGATCATGGCGTACATTGCTTTTCCTCCCTGGCGCGGCGAACCGCCGGCATCTGCTGCGCCTTTGGCACAGGCCGCGTCAATCGGCCGCTTCGCAGTCGCGGCAGACGCATCACCGGCCCAGCGCAAGGCCTTCTCGGCTTCCAGCACGACCAGGAAGACCAGCGCGACGACCAGCACCGCGCCCCATTCGGCGGTCCCGATCGCCACCGTACCGAACACCGCCTGCAGGGGTGGCGCATAAGTCAGCAATGCCTGCCCGGCCACCGTCACGCCAATCCCCAGCCACAGCGCGAAGGGCGGCGGGGCGCCGCCGAACAACCCGCCGCGACCGCGCCGGACGACAAGCAGATAGGCGATCTCCAGCGCCACGATGGCGTTCACCACGGCGGTGCGCGCCGCCGCCTCGCCGCCGCCACCGGCCAGCACCCAGCCATGGACGCCGAACGACGCCGCCGCGATCAGCGCCGAGACAAGCGTGAAGCGCCACAGCAGGAAGCCCGAGAGCAGCGGCGTGCGCGGGTCGCGCGGCGCCTCGCGCATTATCCCCGGCTCGGTCGGTTCGAAGGCCAGCGCCAGGCCCAGCGCGGTCGCCGTGATGGTGTTGATCCACAGCACCTGCAACGGCGTCATCGGCAGGGCGAGGCCGAACAGCACGGCGAAGGCGATCACCAGGGCCTCCCCGCCATCGGTCGGCAGGTTCCACACGATGACCTTGCGCAGGTTGTCGTAGACCGTGCGCCCCTCCCGCACCGCCGCGGCGATCGAGGCGAAATCGTCGTCGGCCAGCACCATCTGCGCCGCCTGCCGGGCCGCCTCGGTGCCGCGCAGCCCCATGGCGATGCCGATATCGGCACGCTTGAGCGCCGGCGCGTCGTTGACCCCGTCCCCGGTCATCGCGACCACCGTGCCGTCGCGCTGCAAGGCTTCGACCAGGCGCAGCTTCTGTTCCGGGCTGACGCGCGCGAAGACGTCGGTGCGCGCCACGGCCCCCGCGAGACCGGCGTCATCCAGCGCATCGACCGCCGCGCCGGTCAGCGCCTGCGGTGCGGCGGCGATGCCAAGCTCGGCGGCGATCGCCACCCCGGTCGCCGCATGGTCGCCGGTGATCATCACGATGCGGATGCCGGCGGCGCGGCATTCAGCGACCGCCGCTCGCGCCTCCGGCCGCGGCGGGTCGGCCAGGCCAAGCAGGCCGAGGAACACCAGCGCCTCTGGCAGGGCGATCCGGTCCGGCGCCGCCGCATCCTCCCGCATCGCCAGTGCCAGCACGCGTTCGCCACGCGCGGCCATGGCCTCGGCGCGCGCCATCCAGTCCGCGACGTCGAAAGGCACACCATCGGCCTGCGCCACGCAGCGTGGCAGCACCGCCTCCGGCGCACCCTTCACCGCCAGCAGGGCACCAGCACCGGTGTCGTGCAGCGTCGCCATCAGCCGATGCGCGGCATCGAAGGGCAGTGTGGCGCGGCGCGGCTGCATCGCCTCCAACGCATCGTCATCCGCCCCCGCGCGCGCGGCGAAGGCGAGCAGCGCGCCCTCCATCGGGTCGCCCTCCACCGCCCAGCCGCGCGGCCCTTCGCGCAGCGCCGCGTCGTTGCACAGCACCGCCACATCGATCAGGCGCGGCGGCGGCGGCTCACCCGTCACCACCACCGCGCCGAGCGGCGCATAACCCTGCCCGGCCACGCTGCCCGCCCCGCCCGGCCAGGCGGCGTGGCGCACCGCCATCTCGTTCATCGTCAGCGTGCCGGTCTTGTCGGTGCAGATGACGCCGACCGCGCCCAGCGTCTCGACCGCCGGCAGGCGGCGAATGATCGCGCGGCGGGCGGCCATGCGCCGCACGCCGAGCGCCAGCGTCACCGACAGCACCGCCGGCAGCCCCTCCGGGATGGCGGAGACGGCAAGGCTGACCACCACCAGCACGGCCTCGGCCAAGGCCATGCCGTGCAGCAGCACAGCCACCGCGAAGACCACCGCGGCGAGCCCCAGAACGATGGCCGTCAGCAGCCGCGCCAGGCGGTGCATCTGCCGTAGCAGCGGCGTTTCGGCCGTGCCGAGCCCGGCCAGCATGGCGCCAAGCCGGCCGATCTCGGTCGCCGGCCCGGTCGCCACCACCAGGCCTTGCGCCTGCCCCGCGACCACCAGCGTGCCGAGGAACGCCATGCCGGCCCGCTCGGCGAGTGGCGCCGCGGCGGCGCCGGCGTCGGTCGCCTTCTCGGCAGGGACGGATTCGCCGGTCAGCGCGGCTTCCTCGATCCGCAGCGCGGCGGCCGAGACCAGCCTCAGATCCGCCGGCACGCGGTCCCCGGCTTCGAGCAGCACGACATCGCCCGGCACCAGTTCGCTCGCCGGCAGCCGCCGCCGCGCGCCATCGCGCAGCACCGCCGCATGCGGCGCGAGCAGGCCGCCGATCGCCTCCAGGGCGCGCTCGGCCCGGCCTTCCTGCAGCAGGCCCACCCCGGCATTGATCAACACGACGGCGAGGATCACCAAGGTGTCCGCCCATTCGCCCAGGCCCGCGGTCAGCAAGGCAGCGAACAGCAGGACGCGGATCAGCGGGTCGTCGAACTGGTGCAGGAAGCGTGCGACGAGGCCCGGGCGTGGCGGTTCGGGCAGCGTATTCGGCCCGTGGCGGGCGAGCCGCTCGGCGGCCTCGGCTCCGGAAAGCCCGGAGCGGCCGGAACCCAGCGCGTCAAACGCCGCCTCGACTGGGATGGCGTGCCAGGGCGGCACCTCCGGCGGTGCCGCCGTGGGCGTCAGCCGCCGGCCGCCTGCACGACCAGGGCGGCCAGCGCCGCGGCGGCGAAGCCGGTCCCCACCGTCTGGATGGCGCCGCGCAACGGCGGCAGGCCGGCACCGCGCGCCTTCATCCAGCCCAGGCCGGCCAGCGCGATGGCCGCCACCGCGCAGGACACCCCCAACGCATCCCGCACGCCGTCCATCGCCATGTAGGGCACGAGCGCCACGATGCCGCCGGCGGCATGGGCGATGCCGGTCATCGCGGCCGAGCGAGCCGCGCGCTGCGGCTCGGGCTCCTTCAGGTCGAGTTCGAAGCGCATCATGAAATCGACCCAACGGCGCGTATCGGCGCAGATGGAATCGACCGCGAGGCGCAGCGCATTCCCGCGCACGCCGTAGCGATGCAGGATCGCCGCGACTTCCCAGCGCTCACGGTCGGCGTAGTCGACCGTCTCCTCCTCCTCGCGCCGGCGCTCGGCGGCGTAGTGGTCGGCCTCGCCGCGGGCGGCGAGATAGCCGCCCAGGGCCGTGGCGATGCTGCCGGCGGCAGCGACGGCAAGGCCGGCGGCGACGATCGGCGGATTGGACCCGAGAACGCCCGCCAGCCCGGCTGCCAGCGCGAAGGGCAGAACCAGCCCGCCGGCGGCACCGGCAACCGCGTCGCGAACCAGCTGGGTCTGGGAGAAGTGCTGTTCCTCATGCGGCGGTCCTGGGGGCATGGACCACAGGCCATCCCGGTTCAGCGGATCAGTCGCGAGGGCTTGATCGGGCGTGTCCATGCGGGGGAGGCTAGCCGATGCCGGCCGCCGCGACAGCTTCGCAACTGCACCAGGCGCGGATCAGGCAGGAGGGGAAACGATGAAGCGGATAGCGATGGCGTCACTCGGCGCGCTGCTGGCGGGTCCCGGGGCGATGGCGCAGTCGCCACCAGGGCCGGGGCCGGGGCGCCAGGCGGAAGTGCGGGGCCCTCGGACCGACGGTCCGCCGCTGCGCATCCGCGAGATCTCCTCCTTCCATGTCGGCGGGCGGATCGCGGAATTGTCCGGCCTGCCGGAACGCGAGGTCGTCTTCAGCCCCGGCGCGCCGCCGCTGCGCATCGATCCGAACGGCCAGTTCCAGGTCGAACAGATGTATGCGCAGGCGGTGCGGCTGCAGAATCCGCGCGCACGCTACCCGATCATCCTCGCCCATGGCGGCGGGCTGACCGGCGTGACCTATGAGACGACGCCGGACGGCCGGCCGGGCTGGCAGATGTTCTTCCTGCGCGCCGGGCATGACGTGATCGTGACCGACGCGATGGAGCGCGGCCGCGCCGGCTGGGCGCGCTCGCCCGAGATCCTGGCCGGCGAGCCGGTCTTCCGAACCATGGGCGAGGGGTGGGGGCTGTTCCGCATCGGCATGCAGGATGGCTGGAACAGCGACCCCGCGCAGCGCCGCGCCTTCGCCGACAGCCGTTTCCCGCTGGCGTCGTGGAACCAGTTCATGATGCAGGCCGTGCCACGCTGGGCGACCACCGACCGCCAGGTCCAGGCCGCCTATGACGCGCTGGTGCAGCGCATCTGCCCCTGCGTGATGCTGGTGCACAGCCAGGGCGGCAATTTCGGCTTCAACGCCGCGCTGAACGCGCCGGACAAGATCAAGGCGGTCATTGCCGTCGAACCATCGGGCGCGCCGCCGGCCAGCGCGGATGCCGCGCGGTTGCGGGGCATCCCGCACCTGGTGGTCTGGGGCGACCATCTGGACGCGACGCCCTTCTGGCAGAATGTCCGGCGCAACATCGACCGCTGGCAGGGCCAGATCCGCGATGCGGGGGGCGTGGCCGACACCATCGACATGCCGGCCGAAGGCGTGCGCGGCAACAGCCACATGATCATGATGGACACCAACAGCGACGATGTGGCGCGCCGCATCGACGCCTGGATGGCCAGCCACGGCCTGATGCGCGACACCCCCGCGCAGGACCGCCCGCGGCGGCGCAACGGCGGCCGGGCAGGCTGAGGGGCCGCCGGCGCAAGGCCGGTCCGATCCGTGGCGGAGCGGCGTCGCCTTCGCCGTGCCAGGATGGATGCCCGGCCCCGGCGACCGGCGCCAGGCTGCGCGACGGAATGCTGCCGTGACACAGGCCAGCCCGTCGGCTGATCCGGTCGCCGGTTCATCGTATCGCGCGCGGCCGCCCCACCTGGCCCGGGTGCGATGCCGCTTGCCGTGCCAATCCCCGGCGGCAACGGCAGGGCGAGCGTCATAACTCATTGTTCGACCAAGCATCTTCACCCGCCCGCATGGTTCCCATCAGGCGGGATCTGCTTTAGGCAGGATCATGGCCGGCGCACCGACAGACCGCATTCCGCTCCACACCATCATCCTGCCCGTGCTGGGCGTGCTGGCCTGGCTGGCGGTGGGCAAGGCCGGGCTTGGCCTTGCCGCCGCCCTGCTCGGCGTGGTGCTGCTCGGCAACGTGCTGGCCGCCGTCCACCATGCGGAGGTCATCGCGCTGCGGGTGGGCGAACCCTATGGCACGCTGATCCTCGCCCTCGCCGTCACGGTGATCGAGGCCGGGCTGATCATCTCCCTGATGCTCGGTGGCGACCCCAATCCGGGGCTGATGCGCGATTCCGTGCATGCGGCGGTCATGCTGGTGCTGCACGGCCTGGCCGGAGCCTGCATCGTGGTCGGCGCCTGGCGCCACCGGGATTCCGAATTCCGCGTGGATGGCGCCAATTCCTTCCTCGCCGTGTTGATCCCGATGGCGACGCTGGTGCTGGTGCTGCCGAACCACGTGCTGTCCACCCCAGGGCCGTATCTGTCGGCCGGGCAACTGGTCTTTGTCTCGCTCGCATGCCTCGCGCTCTATGGCGCCTTTCTGTTCATCCAGACCAACTGGCACCGCGACTACTTCCTGCCGGTCGGCGACGGGGCGGCGGCAACCCATGCCGTCCCGGCCGGGCGGATCGCCGCCGCGTCGGCGGGGCTGCTGGTGGTGGCGCTGACCTCGGTGGTGCTGCTGGCCAAGGCCCTGGCGCCGGCGCTGGAGGAAGGGGTCGCCGCTGTCGGCGCGCCGATGACGGTGGTGGGCGTGATCGTCGCCGCCATCGTGCTGATGCCTGAAAGTGCCGCGGCCATCCGTGCCGCCGCGCGCAACCGCCTGCAATCGAGCATCAACCTCGCCCTCGGCAGCGCCGTCGCCTGCATCGGGCTGACCGTGCCGGCGGTCGCCGTCGTCTCCTTCATGATCGGGCAGCCACTCGCGCTGGGCATTTCCGCCGGCCAGACGACGCTGCTGGCGCTGTCCTTCGCGGTAGCGATCATCACCTATGGCACGGGGCGGACCAACCTGCTGTGTGGCATCGTCCACCTGGTTCTGGCGGCGACCTACGTGTTCACGGTGTTCTCGCCCTGAACCCACGGGCCCGTGGCCCGCGGGACCGGGGAGGCGTTTCCTGCGTCCGTCAAACGGCGGGCGCCAGCCGGCTTGCCTTCGCGCTATGCACAGGCGCCCCGGTTGCCATGGGCGGGTTAGGCGCAGTCGCGCTTCGCGCTCGTGGATCGAGGCCGAGCCTCGACCCGTGTGTCCGCCTGGCCACCGGGCAGGGGCGCCTACCCGCCATTGGTCTCCCGCCGGGTCCCGCCTATCCTGACCGGACCCGAAGGAGCCCGCCATGCCCAACCCGACCGCCTGCCTGCTCATCATCGGCAATGAGGTGCTGTCGGGCCGCACCAAGGATGCCAACCTGCAGTTCATTGCCACCAGGCTCGGCGAGATCGGCATCCCGCTGCGCGAGGTGCGCGTCATCCCCGACGTGCCGGCCACCATCATCGGCACCGTCAACGAGGTCCGCGCCAAATACGACCATGTCTTCACCACCGGCGGCATCGGCCCGACGCATGACGACATCACCAGCGAATGCGTCGCCGGCGCCTTCGGCGTGCCGTGGGAACCGCACCCCGAAGCCTGGCGGCGCCTCGAATCCCACTACGCGCGGCTGACCCCACCCGGGGATTTCAACGCGGCCCGGCAGCGCATGGCCACCATGCCGCGCGGGGCGGAGCTGATCGACAACATCATCTCCATCGCGCCCGGCTTCACCATGGGCAATGTCCACGTCATGGCCGGCGTGCCGCGCATCATGCAGGCGATGTTCGAGGCCCTGGCCCCCACGCTGAAGGGCGGCCCGCCCATCGTTTCCGCCGCGGTGCACGCCAACGGCCTGATGGAAGGGCGCATCGCCGAGGGCCTGGCCGAGATCCAGCACCGCTACCCGGCGATCGATATCGGTTCCTATCCCTACTACCGCCCTGGTGGCGGCGGGGTCGCGGTGGTCGCGAAAGGCACCGACCCGGAGGAAGTGAAGCAGGCCGCGCATGACGTGCTGGTCTTCATGCGCGCCTGCGGCGGACATCCGGTCGAAGGCGAGCCGGACTGAGGCCGCCGGCGCGGCGAAGCCCGCCCCCTCAACCTTCACCGACCAGGCCGCTGCGGTTCAATGCCCGCTTGCGGGCCGCGCGCCGGGGCGCCCAAGCGCACGTTCGAGCATCCGGTGCGCGATCTCCCGTTCGCCCATCACCGTCAGGGTCGCGCCCAGCCTGGTGAGGTGTTCCATCGCCTCATCCGAATCCGCCCGGGCGAGGATCTCGACGCCGGCCTTCGCCGCGCGCGCCTGCTCGACCACCTGACCCGCCTCGAAGGCTTCGGGGATGGCGACGAAGACGCGACGGGCATTGGCGATGTCCGCCTCGGCCAGCACTTCGGGGTCGGCGGCGTTGCCGGTGATGACGCGGGCCCCGTCGCGCCGGGCTGCCGCGACGGCTTCCTCGCCGGCCTCGATCACCACCACGCTGCGGCCGGCCGCGGCCAGCCGCTTGCCCACCAGGCCGCCGACGCGGCCATAGCCGACCACCACCTCATGGCCTGCCTCGACCGCGACGGCGGCGGTGGGTGGCGGCGGCACCGGGGACCGCATGGCGGCGGGCAGGCGGCGCTCGACCGCGAGGAACAGTAGCGGATTGACCAGGATGGACAGGATCGCGCCGGCCAGCACCAGGTCGCGCCCTTCCGCCGGCAGCACGGCGAGCGACACGCCGAGCCCAGCCAGGATGAACGAGAATTCGCCAATCTGCGCGAGCGACGCCGCGATGGTCAGCGCCGTGCCGTGGCCATGCCCGAACAGCCGCACGATTCCATAGGCCGCGACCGACTTGCCCACCACGATGATCAGCACCGTCGCCACGACGCCAATCGGGTCGCGCAGCAACACGGTCGGGTCGAACAGCATGCCGACCGAGACGAAGAACAGCACCGCGAAGGCATCGCGCAGCGGCATGGCTTCCTCGGCCGCGCGCTGGGACAGCTTGCTTTCCGACAGCACCATGCCGGCGAAGAAGGCGCCGAGCGCGAAGGACACGCCGAACAGCTTCGCCGCGCCGAAGGCGACACCCAGCGCGATCACATAGACCGCGAGGCGGAACAGTTCCCGCGACCCGGTATGCGCGACGTAGTGCAGCAGCCACGGGATGGCCCGCCGGCCGATGATCAGCATCGCCGCGCCGAAAACGGCGACCTTGCCGAAGGTGAGCCCCAGCGTCAGCGCAAGGTCCCCCGCCGCGAACTGGCCCGCGAATGACGACCCCGCCAGCGCCGGCAGCAGCACCAGGGCGAGCACCATGGCCAGGTCCTCGACCACCAGCCAGCCCACCGCGATGCGGCCGCGTTCGCTGTCCATCAGCCGGCGTTCCTGCAGCGCGCGGACCAGGACGACGGTGGAAGCGACGGACAGCGCCAGGCCGAACACCACGCCCGCCACCACCGACCAGCCCAGCATCCAGGCGAGACCGAAGCCGAGCAGCGTGGCGACGGCGATCTGCACGACCGCGCCGGGGATCGCGATGGCGCCCACCGATACCAGGTCGCGCCAGGAAAAATGCAGCCCGACGGCGAACATCAGCAGGATGATGCCGATCTCGGCGAGTTCGCCGGCCAGCGATGCATCGGCAATGAAGCCCGGCGTGAAGGGGCCGACCGCCACGCCCGCCAGCAGGTAGCCCACCAGCGGCGAGATGCGCAGCCGCTGCGCCGCCAGGCCGAAGGTGAAGGCCAGCGCAAGGCCGACCACGATCGTCGTGATCAGTGGGGTCCCATGGTCGGCCATTGGCCCTCCTCGTGCTGTGATGAGATGTGAGGCATGCAGTTGGGCAAGGCAGGGTCGCATTTCAACGAAATTCATCAATATTGACGTTCAACACCAACACACCCATCTGACCGCCATGTCGCTGACCCCGCCGCAATGCCGCGCCGCCCGCGCGCTGCTGGACTGGACGCAAGGCGAGCTGGCCCGGCGCGCCGCCGTTAGCCCGGGTACGGTGCGCGGCTTTGAATGCAGCCGCCATGTGCTGCACCGCGCGACGCTCGCTGCGATCCGCCAGGCGATCGAGGCCGCGGGTGTTGTGCTGCTCGACCCCGATGCCGCGGGTGGGGAGGGCGTGCGGCGCGCATGACCGCCCCCCGCCGCGCCCGGTTGCCCCCAGGCGACCCCGCCTCTATAGCGGCCGGGCCCCCGTTGCAGCCGCAGGTGTCCACTTGGCCAGCATAGCCCCCACGCCCGACGCCTCCCTCAACCCGGCGCTCGCCGTCCAGGCTGAGATCCTTGCCCGCCCGGTCGCGGAGACGCGGCGCCTTGCCGATGCCATCCGTGCGCTTGCCATCGATGCGGTGGAGGCGGCGAAGTCCGGCCACCCCGGCATGCCGATGGGCATGGCCGATGTGGCGACAGTGCTGTTCACGAAGTTCCTGAAATACGACGCGGCCGATCCGCGCTGGGCCGATCGCGACCGCTTCGTGCTGTCGGCCGGCCATGGGTCGATGCTGCTGTATTCGCTGCTGCACCTGGCAGGGTATGCCGGCATGGGGGTGGATGAGCTGAAGCGGTTCCGCCAGCTGCATTCGCCCGCGGCCGGCCACCCCGAATATGGCGAGAACCCGGGAATCGAGACCACAACCGGCCCGCTCGGCCAGGGCATCGCGACATCCGTGGGCATGGCTCTCGCGGAACGCATGCTGGCGGCGCGCTTCGGCGCCTCGCTGGTCGATCACCGCACCTGGGTCATCGCGTCCGACGGCGACCTGCAGGAAGGGGTGAGCCATGAGGCCGCCTCGCTCGCCGGGCATTACGGCCTGTCGAAGCTCTGCGTGCTGTGGGACGACAACCACATCTCGATCGATGGCGACACGGCGCTGTCCTTCACCGACGACACGCTGAAGCGCTTCCAGGCCTATGGCTGGGCGGTCCGCCGCGTCGATGGCCACAACGCGGAAGAACTGGCCAGCGCGATGGCCTGGGCCACGCGCAACCGCAAGCCGACGCTGATCGCCTGCCGCACCATCATCGGCTTCGGCGCGCCGACCAAGGCCGGCACCGCCGGGTCGCACGGGTCGCCGCTGGGCGGGACGGAAGCGGCCGCCGCGAAGGAAGCGCTGGGCTGGACCGCGCCGCCCTTCACCGTGCCCGAGGACATCAAGTCGGCCTGGGAGGCCGCCGGCCGCCGCGGCGCCGGCACCCGGCGGTCCTGGCTGAAGCGCCTGGCCAAGCATCCGCAGCAGGCGGAATTCGACCGCGCCATGTCCGGCAAGCTGCCGGAATCCTGGCACGAGGCGCTGGCGGCCCTGCGCGTGAAGCACGCGGAGGAGAAGCCGAAGCTCGCGACGCGCGTTTCGTCGCAGCGCGCCCTGGAAGCGCTGGTGCCGTCCGTGCCGGAAATGGTCGGCGGTTCCGCCGACCTCACCGGGTCGAACAACACCAATGTGAAGGGCATCCCGGCCATCGCGCCGGGGAACTTCACCGGTCGCTTCGTCCATTGGGGCGTGCGCGAGCACGGCATGGCCGCCGCCATGAACGGCATGGCGCTGCATGGCGGCATCATCCCGTATTCGGGCGGCTTCCTGATCTTCTCCGACTACATGCGGCCGGCGGTGCGCCTCGCGGCGCTGATGGGCATTCGCGTCATTCATGTGCTGACGCATGACAGCATCGGCCTGGGCGAGGACGGGCCGACGCACCAGCCGGTCGAGCACCTGGCGTCCTTCCGCGCCATGCCGAACGTCTCCGTCTTCCGCCCCGCGGATGCGATGGAAACGGCCGAATGCTGGGAATTGTCGGTGAAGCGCACCGATGGTCCCTCCCTGCTGGCGCTGTCGCGGCAAAACCTGCCGGCGCTGCGCACCGACACCGGCGAGAATCGCTGCGCCCGCGGCGGCTACGTGCTGGCGGAAGCCTCCGCGGCGCGGAAGGCCACGCTGATCGCGACGGGGTCGGAGGTGCACCTGGCGATCGCCGCGCGGGAGGCGCTGGAGACCGAGGGCATCCCCACCGCCGTCGTCTCCCTGCCCTGCTGGGAAATCTTCGCCGCCCAGGATGCCGGGTATCGCGAGCAGGTGCTGGGCAGCGCGCTGCGCGTCGGCATCGAGGCGGCGATCGGCTTCGGCTGGGAACGCTGGCTCGGTGCCGATGGCATCTTCATCGGCATGACCGGCTTCGGCGCCTCGGCCCCGGCCGAGGAATTGTTCAAGCATTTCGGCATCACGTCTGATGCCGTCACGGCGGCGGTGAAGAAGCGCCTCGCCTGATCCACTGTGTTCCTGACGGGAAGGATACGAAGACCATGGCCGTGAAGGTTGCCATCAACGGGTTCGGGCGCATCGGTCGCCTGGTGCTGCGCGCTGCCTGCGAGGCGGGCCGCCAGGACCTGGAATTCGTCACCATCAACGACCTCGGCTCGGTCGAGGCGAACGCCCATCTGTTCCGCTATGACAGCGTGCATGGCCGCTTCCCCGGCGAGGTGATCGTCGAGGGCGACACCATCACCATCAAGAATGGCGGCAAGAGCTGGGGCCCCATCAAGATCACCGCCGAGCGTGATCCGTCCAAGCTTCCGCTCGCCGGCATCGACGTCGCGATGGAATGCACCGGCATCTTCACGTCGAAGGAAAAGGCTTCGGCGCTGCTGACCGCCGGCGCGCGCAAGGTCGTCATCTCCGCACCCGGCGACAACGCCGACGCCACCATCGTCTATGGCGTGAACGAGAAGACGCTGACCAAGGAGATGACCGTCATCTCCAACGCGTCCTGCACCACCAACTGCCTCGCCCCGGTGGCGAAGGTGCTGCACGACAATTTCGGCATCGTGCGCGGCTACATGGTGACGATCCACGCCTATACCGGCGACCAGAACACCGTCGATACGCTGCACAAGGACCTGCACCGCGCCCGCGCGGCGGCCGTCTCCGCCATCCCGACCAGCACGGGTGCCGCCAAGGCCGTGGGCCTGGTGATGCCGGAGCTGAAGGGCAAGCTGGACGGCACCGCCATCCGCATCCCGACGCCGAACGTCTCGCTCGTCTCGCTCGACTTCGTGCCGGCAAAGACCGAGGGGCTGACCAAGGAAGCGATCAACGCGGTGATGAAGGCGGCGTCGGAGAGCGGGCCGCTCAAGGGCATCCTCGGCTACAACACGGCGCCGCTGGTCAGCATCGACTTCAACCACAACCCGATGTCGTCCACCTTCGACGCGACGCAGACCCAGGTGGTCGATGGCGGGCTGGTCCGCGTGATGTCCTGGTACGATAATGAGTGGGGCTTCTCGAACCGCATGAGCGACACAACGGCGCTGTTCGGCAGCCTGTAAGCATTGCCGGAGGGGCACCCACCCCTCCGGTCCATCCGGTGCCGGAGGCCGCTGGCCGTCCGGCACCCTTCGCAACAACGCGGCGCTTGGCCGACGACACAGGCGGGACACATGGCCATTTCCGACAGGCTGGCACCGTTCCAGCCGATCATGCTGAGCATCTTCCGCATCATGTTCGGGCTGCTCATCCTGCAGCACGGCCTGCAGAAGTGGTTCGGCTTCCCGGCCGCCAACCCGGCCTTCGCCAATATCCAGCTGATGACGATGGTCGGCATGGCCGGGGTGATCGAACTGGTCGGCGGCGCGCTGATCGCCGCCGGCCTGTTCACGCGCTACGCCGCGTTCATCGTGGCGGGGGAGATGGCAGTCGGCTACTTCACCTCGCATTTTCCGCGCAGCTTCTTCCCGATTGCCAATGGCGGGAACCTCATCACCGCCTACTGCTTCGCGACGCTTTACCTGGTCTTCGCCGGGCCAGGCCCGCTGAGCCTCGACACCCTGCTGCGCAAGGCGCGCTGAACGCCGGGCCGTCGCTGGCGGCCCGCATTCCCGCGCACCTGTCCGAAGGGCACGCCGATCCTGTCACGGATGTGGCATGCTACGCTGCGAGAGCCGCGCGCAACGCCGATCGCCGGCGACGTCGCGGGTCTCTCCATCCGGACGGCGCGCCATGCGGACGCTCGCCCTCGACAAGGCCTACCAGCTGATTGAACCGGGACCGGTGGTTCTGCTCGCAACCAGCCATCGCGGCACGCCCAACGTCATGGCCATGTCCTGGCACATGATGGTGGAATTCACCCCGCCGCAGATCGCCTGCATCGTCAGCAACCGCAACCACTCCTTCAAGGCCCTGCGCCGCACGAAGGAATGCGTGATCGCGATCCCGCCAGTGGACTTCGCGCAGACGGTGGTGGCGATCGGCAATTGCTCGGGCGCGGATGTCGACAAGTTCGCGACCCTCGGCATCGCCACGAAGCCGGCCCGCCATATCGCTGCCCCGCTGCTGCCGGCCTGCTTCGCCAACCTGGAATGCCGCGTGATCGATACGCGGATGGTCAATGCCTACTGCATGTTCGTGCTCGAGGTCGTCCATGCCTGGATCGACCCGCAGCGGCGTGCAGCGAAGACAATCCACCACAAGGGATGGGGGCGGTTTGCGGTGGATGGGCGAATGATCCGGCTGCCATCCGGGAAAGCCTGATCGCGGCTTACCGGACACCGTCACAGCCGGATCGAGGGGGCGTCGCCCATACCGATACCCTGCCAGGACAATGGCCGCCTGGACCGCCAGGACTTAAAGCACTTTACAACTTTAGGAATTTATGCCTTTATTCGCGCACTGCGGAAAAGGGCTCCTCATGGACTCGCGTCACATCCTGAAGATCTCGCCGCAGGGGCAACTGACGCTGCGGCGGTCGGTGCGCAAGGCGCTCGGCGACCCGCGCCACATGGAATGCTGGATCGACAAGGGCACGTTGATGCTGCGCCCGGCCCTGGTCGCCACGGTGGACCAGGCCACCAGCATGTTCGGCAAGGAAGGGATCACCCGCGACGTGCTGGTCGAGGCCCTGCGCATCGTCAGGGTTCGCGGCAAGCAGGGTCCGGCGACTTGATATTAATCCTATAATCTGGCCAGGCCAGAGGATCAAGCGGAATCGGGGCGGCGCGGGTTCCCGGTCGCGAACAGGGAAATCGGCAGGATCAGCAGCCAGGACAGGCGCGCGGCCATCGGGTTCCAGAAGGCGAGGCCGATCGAGGCGACGAACAGCGCCGGGATGGCGAACTGGACCAGCAGGCCGGGTTCTCGGGACCGGGGCCGCCGGCGCCGCGCCATCAGGCTGAGCAGCAACGATGCGACCGCCATGGACGCCCCATAGACGGCGGTGGCCGCCACCCCATGGTTGCGTGACAGCAGCGCCGTGGTGAACGGCACCATCGCCACCGCGCCGAGGAAGCCCAGCGTCATCCACACCGTCGTGCCATCGGCCGGCTGTGACCCGCGCAGTATCTGCACATGGCGCAGCCACAGGGTGCCGACAACGACGAAGCTGACCACATAGCCGGCGAATTGGTGCCGCATGTCGGCCAGCAGGCCGAACAGCGCATCGCCATCCAGGTGCCCGATCCCCTCCGGCACGCGCAGTTCGAGGACGAGAAGCGTGATCGCGATGGCGATGACGCCATCGGTCAGCGCGTCGAGCCGGGCCGTGGGAATGCTGCCTTCGACGCCGTGCTCCGCCATGCCACGCCCCCACCGATGCGCCTGGCATTAAGACAAGCCGGACTGCACCGATTTCGCAAACGGGTCGCCGCGCCATGCGGTTCGATGCCGGGCCGGGGGGGGAGGGCCTCGCGTGATCGCGCGCCTGCGCGGTCGCGGAGGAGTGCGGACCAAGGGCCCGTCCAGGGCAGCGCGGCGTCACACGCCGCGCTGCGCCGGTGGGCCCGCCCGCGGCCGCGTCACTGCGCGGTGATGTTGGCTTCGCGGATCACCGCCCGCCAGCGGTCGATCTCGGCGCGGGTCATGGCCGCAAGGTCTTCCGGCGTGGACCAGCTTGGCGTGCCGCCCAGCTTGGCGAACTCCTGCATCGTGCGCTCATCGTCCAGGGCGACCTTCAGCGCTGCGTTCATCTGGTCAATGACCGGCCGCGGCGTGCCGCGTGGCGCCACCAGGCCCTGCCAATTCAGCACCTCGAAGCCCGGCACGCTTTCCGCGATCGCCGGCAGGTTGCGGGTCAGTGGGGAGCGGCGGGCGCTGGAGACGCCGAGCGGGTGCATCTGCCCGTTGTCGACATAGGTGAGCGCGCTGGACGAATTGACGAAGGCCAAGTCCACCCGCCCCGCCAGCAGGTCGGTCACCGCCTGGGGAACGCCGCGATAGGGAATGTGGACCAGCTCGATCCCCGCCATTCGCGCCATCATCGCCATGGCGAGGTGCGGCGTCGAACCGATGCCGCTCGATGCGTATTTCAGCGTGTCGGGCGCCGCCCGCGCCGCCGCGACCAGGTCGGCGACGCTGCGCAGCGGGCTGTTCGCGCCCACCAGCAGGATCGCCGAGCCGGTGGCGAGCTGCGAGATCGCCAGGAAATCATCGGCCATGTCCACCGGCGCCGCGGCAACGAGGGATTGGCTGGTCGCCTGCGCGTTGGAGGTCAGCAGCAGCGTGTAGCCATCGGGCCGCGCTCGCGCGACCTGCGCTGACCCGATCAGCCCGCCGGCGCCGGGGCGATTGTCGATGACGAGGGGCTGGCCCGTCCGCTGTGCCAGCGGCGTCGAGATCGCGCGCAGGACGATGTCGCCATTGCCGCCGGCGGCGAAGGGGATGACGACGGTGACGGGGCGGTTCGGATACTCCGCCTCGGCGGCCCGCGCCCAGGGCGATGCCAGCATCGATGCGCCCAGGGCGCAGCTTTGCCTGAGGACGCTGCGGCGGTTCGGTATCATTGGTGTTTCCCCGGTTCCGGTGCGTGGGTCCCGCGTCGATGCGCGGTGCCCTCCCGCACTGGCTTCCGGTATGCCCCGGCGCCGCCCGGTGCGCCATCGCGCGATGACCGGCGGTGCGAATGCACCGAAGGTCTGAATCACGCGATCAGACAAAAGGTTGGAGTGTGATGCGTGAACGACACTGAACGCATCGCGCCCCAATGCGTTGTGACCGACGGTGCGAACGCACCGAAGGTCTGAATCACGCAATCAGACGACAGGCTGCAGCGTGATACGTGAACGACGTCGAACGCATCACACTCTATTGCGCGCGCAGGCCCTGGTTGGTTGCGACGATGCGGCTGACCACGCAGATATTCACGTTGCGCAGTTCCGATGACTGGCCGTTGTCCCAGACCATGCGAAAATCGTAGGGACGGGCGTATTGCAAGCGGACGTTCGAAGTCTGCCCAGGCCGCAATACATTGGAACCCAGGCGATCCGGCCCCCAATTGCTGTTTCCCGTGGGATTGTAATACAGCTCATTCACGGTGCGGCCGGAATTGTTCGCGAATTGGATGCTGGAATCACAGCTCTGGGCAAGTTGCACTTGCGCCTGCCCGACCGAGACGGATGACAGGAGAAGCGGCATGGCCAGGGCGATGCCGAGGCAACGACGACGTGAAGGCATACGGCATTCCTTTTTTTGCTTCGCATCCCCATATTGAGCGAAATTTCATCCGCAGACAAATTATTGCGATCAAACGCCGATCATGGCCAGGCCCGGCGCGATCGGCCTTCGTTGCGCGCAGGCCTTGGCCGCGACCCGATACCGCCGCGGCGGCCGGTCTTCGGCGATGGTCCGTCGTCGCCGCGGGTCAGAACAGCCGCAACGCCGCCCGCGACATCTCGAAGCCGCGTCCCTCCGCATTCACGCAGCGCAGCCCGGCCTGGCTGGCCGTGCACGACAGGCCGCGCCCCTGCCAGGCACGACCGTATCCGAGCACCAGCGCCTTCGGGTCGGCCACGGTATCGCCGTGGCAGACCATCCGCGCCGGGCCGCGTGACCCGAGTTCGACGGAATCGCCGAAATCCTGCTCGCAGTCGCGCGGCCGGGGCGGACGCCGGAAGGTCGATTGCAGCACGTCGCAGCGCAGCACGCCGTCGAAGGCGGCGCAGTGGATGTTGCCCGAGGGCAACTGGAAGGCCTCCTGCGCCGATGCTAGGACCGGCACAGATGCCGCGACTGGCACCGCTGCCAGGACTCGCGTCAGCACGAACGCCGCTCGCCAGCGGATCATGTCCACCCTCCTCGCCGGGAAATTCGACGCGCATGTCCTACCGAACGATCGACGCACTGGAAGCCCGCGGCAAGCGCGTGCTGCTGCGGGCCGACCTGAATGTGCCGGTGCGCGACGGCGCGATCACCGACCGCACGCGGATCGAACGGCTGTGCCCGACCATCGCGGAACTCGCCAATGCCGGCGCGCGCGTCATCATCTGCAGCCATTTCGACCGCCCCAAGGGCCGGCGGGTGCCCGAGATGTCGCTCAAGCCGTTGCAGGAGGCGTTGTCCACCGCGCTGAAGCGGCCGGTCGCCTGGGCCGATGACTGCATCGGGCCGGAAGCCGAGGCCGCCGTCTCGGCGCTGGCCGATGGCGACATCCTGCTGCTGGAGAACACCCGCTACCATGCGGAGGAGGAGAAGAACGACCCGGCCATGGCGACGGCGCTGGCGAAGCTCGCCGATGCATTCGTGAACGATGCCTTTTCCGCCGCGCACCGCGCCCATGCCTCGACCGAAGGCGTGGCGCATCTGGTGCCCGCCTATGCCGGACGGCTAATGGAAGCGGAACTCAAGGCGCTCGATGCCGCGCTCGGCAATCCGGCGCGGCCGGTGGTCGCGATCGTCGGCGGTGCGAAGGTATCGACCAAGCTCGACCTGCTGGGCAACCTGACGAAGAAGGTCGATGTGCTGGTCATCGGCGGCGCGATGGCGAACACCTTCCTCGCCGCGCAGGGGCACGATGTCGGCAAGTCCCTGCAGGAAGCCGAGATGCACGACACTGCGCGGGCCATCCTGGACGGTGCGCAGGCCGCGAATTGCGAGATCCTACTGCCGGTTGACCTGGTGGTGGCCGAACACTTCGCCGCCAACACGCCGACGCGCACGGTGGATGTCGATGGCGTGCCGGCGGGCTGGATGGCGCTCGATGTCGGCCCGAAGTCGGAAGATGCGATCGAGCAGCGCCTGCGCGGCGCCTCCACCCTGGTGTGGAACGGCCCGCTCGGCGCCTTCGAGACACCGCCCTTCGACACCGCGACGGTGGCGGTGGCGCAGATCGTCGCCGCGCTGACCCAATCCGGTGCGCTGAAGTCGATCGGTGGCGGCGGCGACACGGTGGCGGCTCTGCGCCATGCGGGCGTCTCGGATCGCATGACCTACATCTCGACCGCCGGCGGGGCCTTCCTGGAATGGCTGGAAGGCAAGACGCTGCCGGGGGTGGCCGCGCTCGCGGACAAGTGACCGACGCGGTCGCGGCGGACTCTCCGGCCCGAGGCCCTGCCCCGGTCCGGGCGCGATCGTGCCCGGACCAGCCGCCGCACGACGGCGCCAGCGCCCTGGGCCCGGCAAACACGCCAGCGGCCCATGCCATGGGTCGCTCGAGGCAGATGCACGCATTGGTTGCTGGAAGGTTAACGGCATCGCGGCGCAGGGTCCTGCCATGCGCATCGCCCCCATCCGCCCCGTCGATCGCCGCCGCCCCCTTGAGCGCCGCTGGCAGCGATTAAGCCATTCTTCACGGCTTGGTTGGACAATGCTGTCCATGCTCAGCCTCAACGCCCTGTCGGCCTTCACCCAGGAAGTCAGCCGCAACGCCGGCATCCAGCCGGTGCGCGGGACGGAGCGCACCGATGCGTCGCGCAATGCATCCGTACCCGCGCAACGCGTGCTGCAAAGCGCGCCGCCTGTCGGCAGCGCGGCGCCCACCGGCACGCCCCTGCCCCGCGGATCCTTGCTCGACCTGAGAGTCTGAAAAGCCACGCCGGCACCGTTTTCGGGCTCGGCGCCGCAACCCCCGCTTGCATAGCCCGGGGGGCCGCCACCATGATTCACCCATGTCCCGTTTCGTCCGGCGCATCCCCGAAGGCGACGACCGCGAGCGTCTGACCTGCCCGGATTGCGGTCATGTCGCCTATGAGAACCCGAAGGTCGTCGTCGGCTCGATCGTCGCCGAGGGCGACACCGTGCTGCTGTGCCGCCGCGCCATCGAACCGCGCTCGGGCTTCTGGACCATCCCGGCCGGCTACATGGAAATGGGCGAGACGGTCGAGGAAGGCGCCCGTCGCGAAGCCTGGGAGGAAGCCCGCGCCCGCATCGCGCTCGACGGCATCCTCGCGGTCTATTCCATCGCGAGGCTCGGCCAGGTGCAGGTCATCTTTCGCGCCAGGCTTGAGGAACCGGGCTTCGAAGCCGGCCCCGAGAGCCTGGAGGTGCGGCGTTTCGCCTGGGATGACATCCCATGGGACGAGATCGCCTTTCCATCCGTGCGCTGGGCCCTGAAGGCCTGGCGGGCCGGCCCGACCGATCGCGTCGTGCTGAACCCGCCCGAGGATGCGCGCGGGATGCGCCCCTTGCCGGGCGGTGCGGCATGACCACGCGGCGGAACATCCTCGCCGCCGCCATCCTGGTGCTGACACGCCCGTCGATGGCGCAGCAGGCGCCGGAGGCTGCCACCGCCTCGGCCGCCCCCCCGGCCACCCCATCTGCGCCGCCGCGCCCGCGCGCAAGGCCGCGCCGCGCCGCCACACCGCCGCCCCCGCCCGAACCGCCGCCGCGGATCAGCCGTGGGGATCCGGCCCCTGTGCCCAACAATGACCTGGAAGCCCCGGCCCAGCGGTCGGCGCAGCGCGGGGCACCACAGCTCAACCCGGCGCTGATCGACCCGGCCTCGCCGCAGATCGGCACGTCGCGCGACGGCGCCAGCCTGCAGTCGCGCGAAGACCGTCTGCTGCGCCAACCCGCCGCCGGGGCGCGGCTGCGGCTGCCCTTCGGCTACTGAAGGCGCAGGCGTCGCCGCAGCAGCGTGACCGCCGCGCGCAGCCGTCCGGTCACCGGCACCGCGACGCTGCTGCTTCGCCCCAGGCGCAGCCACCCGAACATCCGGCGCAGCCACGGCTTCCGGCGCTTCGGCGGCGGTGGCGGTGGCGGGGCCGGGCGCTGGGCGATGAAGGTCAGCCGGCGCTCCGCCAGGGACGGCTCGCCGGGCAGCCGTGCCAGGCCGCGTTCCAGCAGCGCCACCGCCTCGTCCCGCCGCCCTGTGGCGTGCAGCGTGTCGGCCAGGCCCAGGAAGCCGTCCACCCCGTGCGGCACCGTCCGCAGGACGCGCCGGAACAGCTGCTCCGCCCGTTCCGTGTTGCCGTTGTCCAGCAGCACGCGGGCCAGCCAGGCAAGCACGGCGATATCGCCGGGCAGGCGCGCCGCGGCGCGTTGCGCCAGGGCGAGCGCCTGCTGCCGCTCACCGCGCGCCGCGACCACGCTGCTCAGGCCGAACAGCGCCCGCCCGCTGCTCGGATGCCGGGCCAGGGCGGCGCGGAACGCGCGCTCCGCCTCGGCCCCGTTGGTCGGGCCGCCGGCATTGAGCAGATGGCCAAGATGCGTGGCGAGGTCGACGTCGCCGGGTTGGACGGCATGGCCGGCACGGGCCACCGCCAGGGCCTCGGCCGGGCGGCCCAGGTCGCACAGGGCCAGGCTGAGCCCACGATGCAGGTCGGCGCCGTTCGGCTGCAAGGCAATGGCCCGGCGGAACACCGGCTCTGCGTCCGCCGGGGACCCTGCGGCAAGCAGCAGATGGGCGGCCCGGCCAACCAGCCCGGGCGCGCGGGGGGCGAGCCGTTCCAGCGCGGCGCAGGCCTCGATCGCTTCGCCGCGCCGGCCGCGGGCGATCAGCGTCTCGATCCGGTCGCCCAGCGCATCGGCGCGTTCGGCGCCGATGGTGGCGCCGGGCATGCCGATCGCCTGGCCGCGTGACCACAATGCTTCCGCGAGACGCTCGTGACCGCGGCGAAAGGCGGCGCGGCCCATCAGCCGGAACCAGTGGCCGGACAGGCCGCGGCGGCGCCGCAATTCGGCCCGCAAGGCGGCCGCATCGCCGGCCAGGGCCGGGCCGAGCACGGCACCGAAGGGTTCGCTGCCGACCAGCAACCAGATCGCCGCATGGCTCAGCAGCGGGGTGCGGATCAGTTCCACCTTACCGGCAGCCGCGACCAGGCTGGCGTGCTGCCAGTCGGGCGCATCATAGGGGTCGGCGAGGATGGCGACGAAGGGTGCGAGGTGCTGGGCGCCGACCCGCATGCCGGCATGCAGGGCCGGGCGATGGAAGCCATGGTAGCGCGGATCCCAGGGCGTTTCCGCCGGCGCGATGGTGATCTGCGGCGCCACCGCCAGGCAGGACTGCACGCCGATCCGGCCGCCATGCCGCAGCGCCCCATGCGCACCCATGCTGAAGCCATAGGCGAGGCTGCGCGGCTTGAGCACGGCGCGGACGGCATCGGCGGCCGCCTCGACCGAGGCCTCGGGAAACCAGTTCTGCCGCTTGGCGACGAAGCCGACCGCATCGAGGTCGAGCGTCTCGACCACCTCGCGCCCCCAGAAATCCGTCCCGGAGCCGCTGTAGGTCAGGTCGGAAAAGGTGACGAGGGTAAAGTCCGAGCCGCCCGGACGGTGGACGACCCGCAGTTCAGGGTCCTCGAAGAGGATGGTTGGACCCGGCGGCGCCATCAGCGGGCGGAAGCCTCCTCCGGCGTGGCCAGCTGCAGCGACAGCGCATGCAGCCCGGTGCCGAATTCCGCGGCGACCGCCGCGTGGACGGCGCGGGAACGGGCGACGCGGGATTGGCCGGCAAAGGTTGGTGAGATCACCGCGACAGTGTAATGAGTTTCGCCTTCCGGCCTGGCGCCGGCATGGCCGGCATGGCGGTGGCTGTCGTCGGCAACCGTGACGCGCGCGGGCGCGAAGGCGGTTTCGAGGGCGGTGCGGATGCGGTCTGCGCGACTGGTCATGATGCGCGTTTGTCCCGCCCCTGATGCGCGCTGCCAAGGGGAAACGGCGGCTTGCGGGATGCGCCATGTCTACCCATAACGGTCGGATGCCCCGATCTGGCAGGAAGAGCGCGCCGGACCCAGCGGACGACGGCGCGAACGCACGCCGCTGCGAGCATCCCGGCTGCGCCGAACCCGGCGTGTTCCGCGCGCCGCGCGACCGCACGCTGCGTGAATTCGTGTGGTTCTGCCTGCCCCATGTGCGCGCCTACAACGCCGCCTGGGATTACTACAAAGGCATGGGTCCAAGCGAGATCGAGCAGGCGCTGCGCGCCGACACCTCCTGGCAGCGTCCGTCCTGGCCGCTCGGCCGGCTCGGCGGCGCGGGGCGGTTCGATCCGGAATTGCTGCGCGACCCCTTCTCGGTGCTGGGGCAGGAGGCGCCCACGCCCCGCCGCCGCCCGCGCGAGGAGAACCAGCCACCGCCCGAACTGCGCGCGGCACTCGACCTGCTGGGCCTGGTATGGCCGGTCGACCAGGTTGGCCTGCGCAGCCGCTACAAGGACCTGGCGAAGCGCCACCACCCCGATGCGACAGGCGGGGACCGCAGCGCGGAAGAAAAGCTGAAGGACATCAATCAGGCGTATAGCCTGCTCAAGCGCCGGGTTCCCGCCCGCGCGGACACCGCCGCCCAGCCGGAAGCCGCTGCCGCCGGGTAGCCGGGGCGCCGCGACACGCCTAGTATGACCCTTGACCGTCACGGAACCGGACTTGCGATGAACAAGGTTGCCCAGATTTCCGAAATTCGCCCGACCTCGGCCATCGAGGCGCCCGACATCACGGTGAAGGCGCGCGAGGCCTTCGGCGTCGATATCGACATGGATGTGCCGGCCTTTTCGGTCCGCACCGAGCATGTGCCGGAGATCGACACCACCTATCGCTTCGACAAGGAGACGACGCTCGCCATCCTCGCGGGCTTCGCCTTCAACCGACGCGTGATGATCCAGGGCTACCACGGCACCGGCAAGTCGACCCACATCGAGCAGGTTGCCGCGCGGTTGAACTGGCCCTGCATCCGCGTGAACCTCGACAGCCACATCTCGCGCATCGACCTGATCGGCAAGGACGCGATCGTCCTCAAGGACGGCAAGCAGGTCACGGAATTCCGCGAAGGCATCCTGCCCTGGGCGCTGCAGCACCCCTGCGCGCTGGTCTTCGACGAGTACGATGCCGGCCGCCCGGACGTGATGTTCGTGATCCAGCGCGTGCTGGAGGTCGAGGGCAAGCTGACGCTGCTCGACCAGAACAAGGTGATCCGGCCGAACCCGTATTTCCGCCTGTTCTCCACGGCGAACACGGTCGGCCTGGGCGACACCACGGGCCTGTACCACGGCACCCAGCAGATCAATCAGGGCCAGATGGACCGCTGGTCGATCGTCGCCACGCTGAACTACCTGCCGCACAAGCAGGAAACCGAGATCGTGCTGGCGAAGATGGGCGCCGAGGGCGACCCGAAGATGAAGAAGCAGGTCGAGGCGATGGTGGCCCTGGCCGACCTGACCCGCGCCGGCTTCATCGCCGGTGACATCTCCACCGTCATGTCGCCGCGCACGGTCATCACCTGGGCCGACAATGCGCGCATCTTCGGCGATATCGGCTTCGCCTTCCGGCTGACCTTCCTCAACAAGTGCGACGAGGCGGAGCGGTCCACCGTCGCCGAGTACTACCAGCGCTGCTTCAACGAGGAAGTCTCGACGGGGCTGATGCGCAAGGCGGGGTGAGGCATGGCGTCGCGCTTCCTCCTGCACCATTCCCCGAAGTCGCGTTCCATGGGCAGCCTCTGGCTGCTCGAGGAAGCCGCTGCGCCCTATGAGGTGCAGTGGCACGATCTTGAGGCCGGCACGCACAAGGCGCCGGGCTTCCTGGCGGTGAATCCGGCGGGCAAGCTGCCGGCGCTGGTCGATCGCGGGCCGGATGGGTCGTGGAACGTGGTGGTGACGGAAGCGGTCGCCATCGCGGCGTATGTCGCCGACCTGCTCCCCGCGGCCGGGCTGGCACCCGCGATCGGCACGCCGGAACGTGCCGCCTGGCAGTTCTGGATGGCCTATGGGCCGGGCGTGGCCGAACCAGCCATGGCCGACCGCGCCTTCCCTCGAGCAAAGCCCGCACCGCCGATGGCGCTGGGCTGGCCCGACCTGTCGACGGTCCTGGCACGGATCGAGGCGGCGCTGGACGGCAAGGATTGGCTGGTCGGCAACCGCTTCACCGTGGCGGACCTCACGGTCGGTGGGCTGCTCGCCTACATGGCGATGTTCGGCATGATCCAGCCCTCGCCGGTTCTCGCACGCTATATCGGGGCGATCGATGCCCGCCCGGCGCGCCAGCGCGCCCTTGCCATGAAGGCGCCCGCATGAGCGGCAAGCAGGACCTGACCCGTCAGGAAGAATTCAAGCGCGCGACGGCCGGTGCGCTGCGCGCCATCGCGCATGCCGACCCCGAGGTGCAGGTGGCCTTCCAGCCCGGCCCCTCCGGCGTCGCGGGCAAGCGGGTGCGCCTGCCGCTGCCGACGCGCGCGCTGCCGGCGGCCGAGATGGCGAAGCTGCGCGGTGCGGCCGATGCCGCAGCACTTCGCCTGCGCCACCACGACGAATCCCTGCATGCGAGCCGCATTCCCGGCCGACGCGAGGCGCGCGAGGTGTTCGACGCGCTGGAGCAGGTGCGCGTCGAGACGGTGGGCTCGAAGCACATGGCCGGCGTGGCCTCCAACCTCCGCGCCAAGCTCGCCGAGGAATGCGAGGCCGAGGGCTATGACCGCATGACGCGGAAGGACCAGATGCCGCTGCCCGCGGCACTGGCCCTGCTGGCGCGGGAAAGGCTGTCCGGTGAACCGGCGCCCGAGATCGCGCATCGCGTGCTCGACCTGTGGCGCGATACGCTGGGCGAGAAGGCCGATGAGGCGCTGGCCGAGATGGCCACCAGCGCCGAGGACCAGACCGCTTTCGCCAAGGCCGCGCGCAAGCTGCTGACCGCGCTCGACCTGGCGGAAGCCGAGGTGGAAGCGGAATCCGAGCAGCAGGACGAGGAAGGCGAGGAAGGCGGCGAGAGCAGCCCCCAGCAGGACCAGTCCGGCGAGGGCCAGTCGCAATCCGAGCAGGAAGAACAGATGCTCGGCGCCCAGCCCGAGCAGATGCAGGGCGAGGCCGCGGAGGAGGAAGGCGAGGAGACCGAGGAGGATGGCGCCGCCGCCGACGGCGACGACAAGCCCGGTGGCCCGCAGCAACGCCGCGAAGTCCCGCAGGTTGACGACACCACGCGCTACCACGCCTTCACCGGCCAGTTCGACGAGATCGTCTCGGCCGAGGATCTGTGCGACCCGGATGAGCTGAACCGGTTGCGCCAGCAGCTTGATCAGCAGCTGTCGCATCTGCAGGGCGTTGTCTCGAAGTTGGCGAACCGGTTGCAGCGCCGGCTGCTCGCACAGCAGCAGCGCGCCTGGGAATTCGACCTCGAGGAAGGCATCCTGGACGCCGCGCGGCTGACCCGCGTGGTGACCAACCCGATGCACGCGCTGTCCTACAAGCATGAGCGCGACACCGATTTCCGCGACACCGTTGTGTCCCTGCTGATCGACAATTCCGGGTCGATGCGCGGGCGGCCGATCACCGTCGCCGCCATGTGCTGCGACATCCTGGCGCGCACGCTGGAACGCTGCTCGGTGAAGACCGAGATCCTTGGCTTCACCACGCGTGCCTGGAAGGGTGGCCAATCCCGTGAACGCTGGGTGCAGGAAGGCAAGCCGCGCAATCCCGGGCGCCTGAACGACCTGCGCCACGTCGTCTACAAGGCCGCCGATGCGCCGTGGCGGCGCGCGCGCAAGAATCTCGGCCTGATGCTGCGCGAGGGGCTGCTCAAGGAGAACATCGACGGCGAGGCGCTGGAATGGGCCTACAAGCGGCTGCTGCCGCGGCCCGAGCATCGGCGCATCCTGATGGTGATCTCCGACGGCGCGCCAGTCGATGATTCCACACTGTCGGTGAACCCGGGCAACTACCTGGAACGCCACCTGCGCAAGGTGATCCACGAGATCGAGGGGCGGAACCAGGTCGAGCTGATCGCCATCGGCATCGGGCATGACGTGACGCGGTATTACCGCCGCGCGGTGACCATCGTGGATGCCGAGGAACTCGGCGGGACGATGATGAAGAAGCTGGCCGAGCTGTTCGATGAGGATGCGGCGGAGGCCTGGCAGCGGGCGGCGGCCGAGCGGGGGCCGGTGCTGGTGTGATGTGTGTCGGAGAGGGGCGCCGCCCCTCTCCGAACCTCACCCCGCCAGGGTGCAAGGGCACCCTGGACCGCCGGAACTTGGCACTATGCGCGGCGGTTCGGCCTTCATGCGGCGCGCGTGTGGTGCACCGCGCCAAGCATCATTCGGGCGCTGGGCGCGGCACGCCTTCGGGTATTCAAAAACCAGCCCTGCCCCACGCCAGGTCACGGCGGTCCAGGATGCCCTTGCATCCTGGTGGGGTGGCTTGGAGGGGCAAAGCCCCTCCAACCTTCACGGCAAATCGAACCTTACCGCAATCGCCGCCGCCGCGATTACCGCCCGGTCGTGGCTGCCCTCCTCCGGCACATCCAACCCGCCTTTCACCGCGCGGGCGGTAACGACGCCATAGGGCAGCGACTTCCGCACAGCCTCGACATCCACGCGGTCGGGCTGCTGCACACCGATCGTGACCTCCACCTGCATCGTCTTGATGTCGAGGCCGAGGGTGCGGATGAAGGCCAGCGAGGAATGGTGCAGCGCGTCCTGCACCGCGCGCAGCGCCGCCTTGGTGTAGTCGCCACCGTGCAGGTCGTTGCCGGTGCCCATCTCCAGGATGATGCGCTTGAGGGCCATGCTACGGCGCTCCCGGGATATCGAGGCGCACGATCGCGCAGCAATTGGCGATGACGGTGGTGGCGGTGCCTGCGTCGTTGGGGATTTCGAGCCCGCCCTCGACGACCGTCACTGTACCCGTGCCGTGGGGCAGGATGGCGAGGAGTTCCGCGGGGTCCACCTGATCTGGCTTCGGCACGCCGACCAGTATTTCGACCTGCATGGCGTCCACCGGCTGGTTCACCGCGTCGCCGATGGACAGGGAATTGTGCCACAGCGCGTCGCGCAGTGCGCGTACCGCGGCCTTGGTGTAGTCGGTGCCGCGGATATCGGTGCCCATGCCGATTTCCAGCGCCATGCGCCTGAGCGCCATGATCGTTTCCTTCCAAAGCCGCTTGGCCCGCCCCGCATGGGTGGTGCCGCGCGAAGGCTACTGGATTGCGGTGTGCTGTCCACGCGCGGTGGCGCCGGCCGGGGATGCAGCGCCGATCGGCGGGAGGTGCTAAAGCCGCCTCGCGCTGCGCTTCGACCATGCCGGGATCACCGACCATTTCCGCATCATCCATGAACCGGCGACAGGCGCCTTGCCAGGAAAAGGCGGTCCCCCGCCGCATTGCCTTGTGCGCCGCGCTGGCCACCACCGGCTGCCTCTACAGCACCCCGACGCCGCCGCCGGGCGGTGCGGCCGTGGCGATCCCGCCGCTGCCACTCAACGGCCCGTTGCGTAGCCTGGGTGGGCTCGATATCGACAATGCCAGCCTTGGCGCCGGTGGATTGTCGGGGCTGCATATCGCCGACGATCTCCTCACCACCTTCATCGATGACCGGACACGGTGGGCGCAGGCGCGGCTGGTGCTGCGGGATGGGTTGGCGGCGGGGCTGGTGCCGATCGCGTCAGGCCCATTGAATGATGGCAGTGGGCAGCCGCTGCCGGTCGGTTTCGCCGGCGATGCGGAGGCGCTGACAAGACTCCCGGACAGCACCTGGCTGATCGCCTATGAGCGCTGGCACCGCATCCGCGCCTATCGGCGCCTGGATGGCGCCGGCGCGTATTTCGAAGCGCCGCCGGGCCTTGATGACGCACCGCGCAATGGCGGGTTGGAATCGCTCGCGCTGCTGGCGGATGGGCGGCTGATGGCCATCACCGAGGAATTGCGACCGGCAGGCAGCCCTTCGCTGCGCCAGGGGTGGGTCGGCGGGCCGGGGGGATGGGCGCCACTGACCTACCGCCCCGCGGAGGGCTTCGTACCGGTCGATGCCGCCGGGCTGCCGGATGGCGGGGCGCTGGTGCTGGAGAGGCGGTTTCGCTGGTGGGAAGGCTTCTCGGGCCGGCTGGTGCGCATCCCCGCCGGCGCGATCACGCCGGGCGCGGTGCTGGATGGGCGGGAGATCCTGCGCATCGACGGCAATCCCGTCCCGGCCGAGAACTTCGAGGGTGTGGCTGCGCTGCGGCATGACGGGCGGACGCTGGTGGCGATCGTGGCCGATGACAACCACATGCCGAACCAGCGCAGCCTGATGCTGTTGTTTGAGCTTTTGTAGATCCCTCATACCAGCGGCCGAATTCTTCGACCGTTGGTATCGGCTTCGGCGTGCCCTCAGACGCCGGACTGCCGGCGGGCCGCCTTCGCGCCCTGCACTGTCGCGCTGGGGGCCTCGGTTGGTGTGGGCGCGGTCGCGATGTGCACTCCTGGATCGTGGCATGGCCACGATCCTGTCGGCGACGCCGCCGTCAGGCTCCGGCGCCAGGTAACCGCGGTCCAGGGGCCCGCAGGCCCCTGGCGGGGAGAGCCCGAGAGGGGCGGCGCCCCTCTCGGTCCATCACATGGCGCGGGCCATCACAGAAAATCCCGCAGCAACGCCACCAGCGGCACATCCGCCGGCGGCATCGCGTAGTCACCCAACCGCTGCGGCCGCACCCAGGCCAGCGCCTGTCCTTCCATCGCCGTCACCTGTCCTTCCCAGCGCCGGCACAGAAACAGCGGCATCAGCAGGTGGAAGGATTCGTATCCGTGGGAAGCGAAGGCGAAGGGGGCGAGGCAGGCCTCGGTCACGTCGATGCCGAGTTCTTCCTTCAGCTCGCGGATCAGCGCGGCTTCGGGGGTCTCGCCGGCATGCACCTTGCCGCCGGGGAATTCCCACAGCCCGGCCAGCGGCTTGCCCTCGGGCCGGCGGGCCAGCAGCACGCGGTTGTCGGGGTCGATCAGCCCGACCGCCGCGACCAGCAGGATGCGCTTGCCGGTGCCTTCGGGCAGTGCGGGCGCTTGCGCGGAGGCGGCCGGGGCCGCGGCCACCACCATGTCGGCCCGCCCGGCCTCGAACAGCCGCACCGGCATCGCCTTGCCGCGGGACAGGAAGTCCTGCGCGCCGGTTCCAGTCTCGCGGAAGCCGATGCGCTTCAGCACGGACGCCGAGCGCGCGTTGTCGATCAGCGCGCTGGCGACGATGCGGTCGAGGTCGAGATTGGCCAGCGCCCAGCGCGCGAGCCGGCCGGCGACCTCGGGCGCGATCCCCTGCCCCCAGTGGCGGCGGCCGATCCAGTAGCCGAGTTCGGCCAAACGGTCTTCCCGGTCCAGCGTCAGCCCGACGCAGCCGACCAGGACGTCGTCGCCACGCCGCGCGATGGCGAGGTGGTAGGCCTCGCCCTCGGCGATGCGCTCGGCGGTGGAAGCGATCCATTCATCGGCGAGGTCGCGCGAATAGGGGAAGGGCACGCGGGCGAGGGTCTTCGCGACCTCCCAGTCATTGACCAGGCGGTGCAGTTCGGCGGCATCCGTGCTGCGCAGCGGGCGCAGCAGGAAGCGCTCGGTTTCGAGCGGGGCGAAGGTCAGGGCGGAGTCGGGCATCCGGCCGCCAGGAACGGCGCCGGCGCGGCCTTCGTCAAGGCTTGCGGGCGATGAGCAATACGAACATCGGCGCGGCGTTGCGCGGAAGCGGCAGCAGCGCCGAGGCCGCGCGGCCGAGCAGGTAGGACAGGCCGAGCGCGGCATACCAGGACCGCCTCGGCGCGAACCACGGGCCTTCGGGGCGGGTCTTCAGCGGTGACAGCCGGCCCATCCAGTGGATCAGCGGCTGGGCGGCCACTGGTGCGAGCGGGCGGACCTCCACCACCACCAGGCCGAGGCGGTCGGCCAGCGCCGTCATCGCGGTGTCCCGCCACCAAGACAGGTGATGCGGCGGTGCGTTGAAGACGAAATCGGGGATCGCGGTCATGGCGGAGGGCCAGGTCGGCGCGCCGAGCATCAGCATCCCGCCCGGCTTCAGGCAGCGCACCATGTCGCGCGCGAGGGTGAGCGGCTCAGCGACGTGCTCGATGACCTGGAAGGCGCAGGCGACGGCGTAGGTGGCTTCATGCGTCGCGGCGTGGTCGGCGAGGCTTTGGGCGCGCACGCCAGCCGCCGCCGCATAGGCACCGGGGTTGGGGTCCAGCCCAACATAGCGTGCTTCGGGGATGAAGCTGGCGAAGGCACCGGCCCCGGCGCCGACCTCCAGCACCGCGTCGCCGGGGCGGATGCGGGCGGCGGCATGGGGGTATTCGGCGCGGTCGCCGCCCGCCGCGCGCACGCGTCCCCCGGCATCAAGCCGCCGGTAGAGCGATTCATAGAAGGCCGCGTCGCCTTCTACGGCCGGGGCGAAGAACACCAGGCCGCAGGGGGCGCGGTAGATGCCGATGCGACCCTGCGGCGGCGGGGCGGGATCAACCTTGAAGGCGCGGCGCCACAGGCCACGCAGCAGGGCGGAGGAGACCTCCTGCACCAGTTCGGCCGGCTCCCCGGTGATGGGGCAGATGCCGGGCGTCACGCCGCCGCGCCGGGCGTGTGGCGGCGCAGCACGCGCACCTGGTCCGGCCCCAGCACCTCATATTCGATGTGGCGCCAGCGGATCACCCGCGTCCGCGCGCTGGTCCAGAACAGGATCGCGACGGCCGGGGCGGTGACCGGGGCCAGCGCGCCGAGGGCGAGTTGCAGCGCCCGCGCGACCTTGCCTTCGCGGATGCCGACGGCGCGCGTCACGCGGTCATGCAGTGCGGCGCGCAGCAGCCCAACCGCCGAGACGGCAGCGAGGAACGCCAGTGCCAGCGCATCGCCCGCCATGCCCACCAAGGCGAGCGGCAGGGCCAGCGCCTCCGCATGCAGCGCGACGCCGAGCCACACCCAGAGCGACGGCACATAGACATGCACGATCTGCAATTGCCGGGTCTTGAAGGCGACGGCCTCGCGGTCCCCGCCCTCGGGCGGCGTCGGCAGCAGCACGGCGCGGCGGGTCAGCACCCGCAGGCCGAGCGAACGCGCGCGCCGACTGATGGCGCCGTCGGTCGAGAAGGTGCTGGCCAGCGCGCCAGGAAGGTCCATCCGGGCCAGCGCGTCGCGGGAGATCGCCACCGACCCGCCCCAGACCAGCCCCGAGGCCAGGAAGCGCGGCCCGAGAGCCAGCGCGCGGTCCAGCCAGGCCACGAGGTGCCGCCCCGGCCCGGCGCCATCCAGCGCGTGCCAGCGATAGCCGGTAACGACATCCGCCGCGCCGTTCATCGCGGGCGTTGCCAGCCAGGACAGCCAGTGGTCCTGCGGCAGGATATCCGCATCCAGCAGGACCAGCGCGTCATCCTCCGCATCCACGCGCGCCAGCGCGGCGATCATGTTGGTTGCCTTCTGGCTGCGGGTGTCGTCCAGGCCGGCGACGACGATCTCGATGGGGAAGGGCAGCAGGGGTTCGAGTTCGCGCACCTGGGCAAGGGCCGGGTCGGATTCGGCTTCGATGGCGACCAGCATGCGGCGCGGGCGCAGCGTCTGGCGGGCAAGGGCGGCGAACAGAGGAGGCAGGCCATCGGTGCGGCCGGTCACGGCAAGCAGCAGGGTGACCCGGCCAGGGACCTCGATGGCAGGGGGGCGAAAGAAGCGGAGGAACCAGACGACGCCGGCGAGCCAGGCAAGGGTGGCGAGGAGGGCGATGAGGCCGAGCGCGAGCGTCATGGAAGCTGCGACGATGGGAGGGGCGTTGTCCGGTTTGGCCATGTCGGAACCGGAGAGAGGCCTTGCCCGGTGAGCGCCGGGCGCGATGAGTATCCACAGTGTGACCGGAGAAGGCTTTGCCCCCTCCGGACCTCCCCCACCAAAGGCTTAAGGCCTTTGGAAACCATCACCCGGTGCTCGGCATGAAAGAGTGTGCGCGACGATCGGAGTTGCGTTGTGCATGGTGGCCAGTGAGCGGCACGGGCGCCTTGCCAGGGGGCGTCCGATGCGTCCGCAAGCCCCTGTCGGCCATCGTCGCAAGGCCCCCCGGGATCGGGGGTGGCCGCCTGGCACGACCCAAACCGCGCCAAATCGAGGGTTCCAAGGGCCTTAAGCCCTTGGTGGGTGGGGTCCGGGGAGGGCAAAGCCCTCCCTGGGGACGTCCCGCCCCCCACTAGCTCCGGTACGACCCGTTGATGTCGATATACCCATGCGTCAGGTCGCAGGTCCAAACCGTGGCCTTGCCCTTGCCGAGCCCGATATCGACGGTGATCTCCACCTCGCGCCCCTTCATGTGGGCGACGACCGGCGTCTCGTCATAGCCATCGACCACGCCGCCATCCTTCGCCATCCACACCCCGCCCACGGCGATGGACAGCGTGTCGCGATCGGCCGGTTCGCCGGACTTGCCGACCGCCATGACGATGCGGCCCCAATTGGCGTCCTCGCCGGCGATGGCGGTCTTCACCAGCGGGGAATTGGCGATGCACATGCCGATCTTGTGGGCCGACCGAGCCGTCGTCGCCCCGGTTACATCGATTCGGATCAGCTTCTGCGCGCCCTCACCGTCCCGCGCGACCATCAGCGCCAGGTCCATCAGCACGGCGTTCAGCGCGCGGGCGAAATCCTTCAACACCGGCCCGCCTTCCGCCGGCACGCGCGGATGCTTCGCCGCACCGGTGGCGAACAGCAGCACGGTGTCCGAGGTCGAGGTGTCGGAATCGACGGTCACGCAGTTGAAGGACTTGTCGCAACCCTTCTTCAGCAGCGCCTGCAGGGCGGCCGCCGGGATTTTCGCGTCTGTGGCGAGGAAGGACAGCATCGTCGCCATGTCGGGCGCGATCATCCCCGAGCCCTTGGCGATGCCGGCGATGGTCACCGTCGTCTCGCCGATCGTCGCGGTATGGACCGACGCCTTGGGGAAGGTGTCGGTGGTCATGATCGCCTTGGCGGCGTCGGAGAAGCCGGCCTCGGTGACGGCGGCGAACACCTTGGGCAGGGCGCCGACCAGCTTTTCGGTTGGCAGGCGTTCCCCGATCACGCCGGTCGAGGCGAGGAACACTTCCTTTGGCTTGCAGCCGAGGATCTTCGCGGTCGCCTCGGCGGTCTTCACGCAGGTCTCGCGCCCGGCCTTGCCGGTGAAGACGTTGGAATTGCCCGAGGTGACCACCAGCCCGCGCGCCTTGCCCGATTTCAGCGCGGCGCGGGACCATTCCACGGGGGCGCCGGGACAGCGGTTCTTGGTGAACACGCCGGCGACGGTGGTGCCGGCGGGAAAGGCCATGGCCATCACGTCTTCCCGCGCGCGGTAGCGGATTTCCGCGGCGCCTGTCGCGACCTGCACGCCGGGGATCGGCGGCAGGTCGGGCATCGGCAAAGCGAGGGGCGAGACGGGATGGGCCATGGAGCGCGTCCTTGCGGTCTTGGTGCTTGCTTGAACGATCAGGTCAGCGACGGATCGGGCCACCGGGGCGCGCCGCGGGGGCGGCCGGGGCCGGCGGCTCCGCCGCATCGGTCGGGCGCGGCGTCGAGCCGTCGAGGTTGAAGCGTTCCACCCGCGCGGCGTCGCGCGCGCGGGTGACGGCGGCCTGAACCTCGGCTTCCAGCAGCTGCTGGCGGATCTGGGTGGCGGCGTCGTCGAAGCTGGGCGGCGCGGCGCGGCGGCGTTCCTCGACCTTGATGATGTGCCAGCCGAAGGGGGACCGGACGGGTTCGCTCACCTGGCCGGGTTGCAGGGCGAAGGCGGCCTCGGCGAATTCCGGCACCATGTCGCCCCGGCGGAAAAAGCCGAGGTCGCCGCCTTCGCGCGAGCCCGGGCCGGTCGACATGCGCTGGGCGACGGCGGTGAAATCGGCGCCACCGCGAATCTCGGCGAGCGCGGTCCGCGCCTCGGATTCGGTCGGCACCAGGATGTGGCGGGCGTGCACCTCCTCCTCGGCCGGGCGGTTCGCCACCTGCTGGTCGTAGCGGGCGCGGATGGCGGCGTCGGTGACGCGGGATGCGATCTCGGCGGTCAGCCAGGCCTGCTGGAGTTCCTGCTCCTCGGCGCGGCGGATGCGCGCGCGCACCGCTTCATCCCGGTCGAGGCCGGCGCGGCGGGCGGCGGCGGTCACCGCCCGGCCGGCGATCACCTGGTCGAGCAGCAGCGGGTAGAGCACCTGGGGCGGGGCGGCGCGAAGCTCGTCGGGCAGTTCGCGCGCGGCGGCGGACAGGTCGGCCAGCGTGATCGGCTCGCCATCCACCCGGGCGACGACCGTGTCCCCCGGCGGGGTGGCGGGGGTCGGGGCGGCGGCCGGCGGCGCGGCCGGGGCCGGCTGCTGGGCGCTGAGCGGCTGGGCGGCGCCGAGCGCGATCGCCAGGGCAAGGCCCGCACGGAGGGGGTGGGCGGGGCGGCGGCGCGGCGTCATGGAACCTCGGAGGGCGGGAAGGGCTGGAAGATGGCCGAAGCCCATGGGTGCGACAAGGTGAGGGCGCGCAGAAGTCCGCGGGGCGCAAGGATGAGGGCGTGTTGCATGCCCGGCACCAAGTATCGGTTTCCAAAGGCCTTAAGCCTTTGGTGGGGTGGCCCGGAGGGGCAAAGCCCCTCCGGTCTTCGCACCCTCCGTATGGTCAGCCCCTGCCCGGTGCCGAGGAAAACACGCCCTGTTCGTTGACCCGCCCTGCCCGCCCGCCTATCTCTCCCGCGGCTGCGTCGCCACGGTTCCGGGCGGCGTGAGGCGCGTTGCCTGTCGGCGCGCGCGACCGGGCATGCCCCGCCCGACGGAGACTGACGCCCCTCATGTTCGCCCGCCTCGCCGCCGCCATCTTCGGCACCTCCAACGACCGCTCGCTGAAGCGCTACCAGTCGCGCGTGCCGGCCATCAATGCGCTTGAACCCGCGATGGAGGCCCTGTCGGACGAGGCGCTGGCCAACCAGACCGTGCTGTTCCGCGAACGCCTGGCGAAGGGCGAGACGCTGGACGACATCCTGCCCGAGGCCTTCGCCACGGTGCGCGAGGCCGCACGGCGTGTGTTGGGCATGCGCCATTTCGACGTGCAGATGATCGGCGGTATGGTCCTGCATGAGGGCAAGATCGCCGAGATGAAGACCGGCGAGGGCAAGACCTTGGTCGCCACCCTGCCGGTCTACCTGAACGCGCTGCCCGCCAAAGGCGTGCATGTGGTGACGGTGAACGACTACCTCGCAAGCCGCGACGCGGAATGGATGGGCAAGCTGTATGGCTTCCTGGGCCTGACCACGGGCGTGATCGTCCATGGGCTGACCGATGACGAGCGCCGGCGGGCCTATGGCTGCGACATCACCTACGGTACCAACAACGAATACGGCTTCGACTATCTGCGCGACAACATGAAGTACCGGCTGGAGGACATGGTCCAGCGCGACTTCGCCTATGCGATCGTCGACGAGGTCGACTCGATCCTGGTCGATGAGGCGCGCACGCCGCTGATCATCTCCGGCCCCACCGACGACACTTCCGAGATGTATCGCCATGTCGACGAGGTGGTGAAGGAACTCGTCAAGGACACCGAGACCTTCGACAAGGACGAGAAGCAGCGCACCGTCACGCTGACCGAGATGGGCGGCGAGCGTATCGAGCAGATGCTCAAGGATGCCGCTCTGCTGACCGAAGGCGACCTGTACGACATCCACAACGTCTCCCTGGTGCACCACGTCAACCAGTCGGTGCGCGCGCATACGCTGTTCAAGCGCGATGTCGAATACGTCGTGCGGCAGGACAAGATCGTCATCATCGACGAGTTCACCGGCCGCATGATGGAAGGCCGGCGCTATTCGGACGGTCTGCACCAGGCGCTGGAAGCCAAGGAACACGTCACCGTCCAGCCCGAGAACCAGACGCTGGCCTCGATCACCTTTCAGAACTACTTCCGGCTGTATCCGAAGCTGGCGGGCATGACCGGCACCGCGGCGACCGAGGCGGATGAATTCGCCGAGATCTACAAGCTCGATGTCGTCGAAATCCCGACCAACGTGCCGGTGGCGCGCGAGGACAGCGACGACGAGGTCTATCGCACCGCGATGGAGAAGTACGAGGCGGTCGCCGCGCTGATCGCCGAGGCGCGCGAGCGCGGCCAGCCCTGCCTGGTCGGCACCACCAGCATCGAGAAGTCGGAGCTGATCTCCGAACTGCTGAAGAAGAAGAACGTCCCGCACCAGGTGCTGAACGCGCGGTATCACGAACAGGAAGCGGGCATCGTAGCCCAGGCCGGGCGGCCGGGTGCGGTGACCATCGCGACCAACATGGCCGGCCGCGGCACCGACATCCAGCTGGGCGGCAACTACGAGATGCTCGCCCGCCACGAGGCCGGCACGAATGAGGGCGAGGTCTACGAAGCCGCCGTCATCAAGCACAAGGCCGAGGTCGAGGCGGTGCGCCCGGCGGTGAAGACCGCCGGCGGCCTGTTCGTCATCGGCACTGAGCGCCACGAATCGCGGCGCATCGACAACCAGCTGCGTGGCCGATCCGGCCGCCAGGGCGACCCGGGTGCGTCGCGCTTCTTCCTGTCCCTCGAAGACGATCTGATGCGTATCTTCGGGTCGGACCGCATGGGCGGCATGCTGACCAAGCTCGGCCTCAAGGAAGGCGAGGCGATCGTCCATCCCTGGATCAACAAGGCGCTGGAGAAGGCGCAGAAGAAGGTCGAGGCGCGCAACTTCGACATGCGCAAGAACCTTCTGAAGTACGACGACGTTATGAACGACCAGCGCAAGGAAGTGTATTCCCAGCGCCGCGCCTTCATGACGGCCGACGAGGTGTACGAGTCGATCCAGGAGATGCGTCACGAGACCATCGCCGACCTCGTCGCCCGCTGCATCCCCGAGAACGCCTATCCCGAGCAATGGGACCTGGAGACGCTGCAGCGCCAGGTGCAGGACGTGCTGAACCTCGATGTCCCGGTCGCCGACTGGGCGAAGGAGGAAGGCATCGACGACGACGCGGTGCGCGAGCGGCTGGAGGAAGCGGCCGACCGCTCCTATGCCTCCCGCGCGGCCAATGTCGGGCCGGAGGTGATGCGCCAGGTCGAGAAGTCGCTGCTGCTGCAGGTCTTCGACCAGGTGTGGAAGGAACACCTGCTGGCGCTGGATCACCTGCGCCAGGGCATCGGGCTGCGCGCCTATGGCCAGCGCGACCCGCTGAACGAATACAAGTCGGAAGCCTTCGCGCTGTTCAACGGCATGCTGTCCGATCTGCGCGAGCGCGTGACGTCGCTGCTGCTGCGCATCGAGCTGCGCCCGGATGCGCCGCCGCCCTCGCCGGAAGGGATCGGCTTCCTCGACATGCGCCACCCGGACCCGGCGATGGCAGCCGCCGAGCTGGAAATGGCGAATGGCGGCGGCACGACCTACGAACCCGTGCCGATGGCGATCGGCACCGCTGCCCCGCGCCCGATCGCCGAGGGCGTGGACCCGAACGACCCCTCCACCTGGGGCCGCACGCCGCGCAACGCGCCCTGCCCCTGCGGGTCGGGCAAGAAGTACAAGGCCTGCCACGGGAAGGGCTGAGCATGCGCGCGGGCCTGGTTGCCGGGCTGGCCGCGGTTTTGGCCATCGCGGCCGGGCCTGCCGACGCCCATTGGGAAAACACCCGCTGGGGCATGTCCGAGGCGCAGGTCATCACCGCCATGCGCGGATCGTCGGTGCGCGCCCTGCCGCCGGATGAACGTCGGCCCGTCCCGGCAGCGCGCATCGACTACCGGGTGGGCGGCGAATTCCGCTCCGGCACGCTGCGGCTCCGCGTCGCCTTCGCCTTCGATGGCCGCACCGGCGGGTTGGTCTGCGTGTCCGCCCAGGCCGACGAATCCCAGGGCGCGGCCCTGCGCGCCCGGCTGGAACGCCAGTTCGGCCCACCCACCGAACGCGGCCGCGACCCGCCGGCGGGGCCGGGGATCGAGACGCTCGGCTGGGTGCGGCCGGACGAGATCGACCTGCAGATCGCGCCGGGACGGCCGGCGACGTTGCTGCACTGCGCGCGGGGCGTGTGACGTGGAACGAAGAGGGACCCTGCATTGAACAGGTTTGCCTCGGAGGCTTGGTCGCTAAATATCGATCGACTCGGTCCACAATCCGAAGCTTATATATACGACCGCTATGAGCGCTATTTTGAGCCAGGCTTCAGATTTCGTGGTCGGAGCAAATCGAAATATGAGAAAAGCCCCTATCGGTAACTGCGGAACAAAAATGAACGTGCTGAAAAGCAAAATTATCGCAACACGCAACGGTTGAGCCGCCTGAATATTGAACAAAACAATAATAATATTATAAATATAACAAGCTATTGATGTAATTACAAATATGTTAGCCGCCGCATTTAGGAAATCAACTGCGCACATTCGTGGCCTTTTAATCAGAAAATACGCGATAGATACTATTGACAAGGCCACAATCCAGGTGGCAGGACTGCCAAAAAAATCAACTATGTTACTTCCACTGCTCAATAATCATCGCCTCAATAACGACATCTGCGGAAGATATCGGCATTGCGGTGTCCAGTCACCCTTGTCGTGATCCGCTCCATCCGGTCGGACCCTACTGAAACAGATAGGCGAAGGCCTATGAGGGCGGCCCGACTCATGCCAGGGGGGATTGTGTCGCCCCCCTGGCCAGCGCTTCGCAACGAAGTGAGCCCTCAGTTCCCCGGCCCGGCCAGCGTCACCTCGATCCGCCGGTTCTGCGCGCGCCCTTCCGGCGTGCTGTTCGAAGCGACCGGG
Source organism: Roseomonas sp. CAU 1739 (assembly GCF_039839775.1). Classification (NCBI taxonomy): domain Bacteria; kingdom Pseudomonadati; phylum Pseudomonadota; class Alphaproteobacteria; order Acetobacterales; family Roseomonadaceae; genus Roseomonas; species Roseomonas sp. CAU 1739. The sequence continues at coordinate 62,410 of NZ_JBDOQQ010000005.1, read as the reverse complement.
TTCGCTTCCCCGCGCCCGTCCGCCGAGATGATGTTGCGCGGCACGCCGCCGCGGATCAGCACGTCGGCGACCGTATCCGCACGGCGCGACGACAGGTCCAGGTTGGAGCCGATCCCCGACCGCGCCATCTCCCGCGAGACCGGGGTATTGTCGGTATAGCCTTCGACGATCACGCGGGTCTGCTGCAGGCTGCGCAGCGTCGGCACCATCTTCAGCAGTTCCTCGCGGGCGCGTTCGTTGATCTGGTAGCCGCCGGAGGGGAACAGGATGCGGTCGGTCATGGTGACCTTGAGCCGCCCTTCGAGCATGGTGATCGTCGCCTGGTCGGCGGTGTAGCGCGACTGCAACTCGCGATAGGCGCGCTGCAGTTCCTCATATTCGCCGCGCGGCACGCAGGCTGCGATGGGGGCGGCGAGGAGAACGGGAAGCATCTTGAGGAAATCGCGGCGCATGGCTGGCGTCCTGTGGTTCGGGGTGCGAGCCGGCTTGGCCTTGGATATCGCATCCCGACGCCCACCGGCCCAGCCGGTCTACGACAGCAACGAAAACCTGTCGCGTGGCAAAACTATCCCGAATTGGCAGCAAACCGGCGGCCTGCCGCGGTGACGGGGGTCCGCAGCATCGTCCGTACCGGCCCGGGACCGCGCGTCGAGCGTGATGGCCGCAGGTGCGAATGCACCGGAGATCTGAATCACGCGACCAAACAATAGGTTGGAGCGTGATCGGTGAACGAACGTGAACCAATCAGGCTCTCGTGTCGCGATCCCGGCGCCGAACGTATCGCACGAAGCTTCAGGCTTCCCCGACGCAGTCCAGCATGGATGCCGCCAGTGCCTCGGCCGGCGCCTTGCCGCCCCACAGCACGAACTGGAAGGCGGGGAAGAAGCGCTCGCATTCGGTGATGGCGATATCCACCATGTCCTCGAGGCTTTCGGCGGACGCGCCCTGCGCGCCGCGCAGCAGCACGGAATGGCGGAACACCGGCACCCCGTCCTCGGCCTCGATACCGAAATGGCCGATCCACAGCCGGTCATTGGCCAGGGCTAGCAGCTCATAGAGCTTGTCGCGCGCCTCAGTCGGCACCTTCATGTCGAAGGCGCAGGTGAAGGACATGGCGCTGATCTCATGCGACCAGGAGAAATGCAGGCCGTAGTCGCACCATTTCCCGGGGGCCTCGGCGGCCATTTCCCCGTCCGAACGGCGCTCGAAGGCCCATTCGTTGGAGGCGATGATCTGTTCGAGGATGTCCAACGGGTTGGTCGCGCGATCGCGATCAATCTGGAGAGAGGCGGACATGCGGCACCTCCTTGCCTTGGAGCAGGCCCGGGGCCCACAAGATGTGGGGGGCGAATCGGGCGTGCAACAACTAATGGCAGACTACGCAGACGCGAAATCACGCCGCAAGCCTGCTGAGATTGCAAAACGTTCTTCAGCTTTCGGGTGAGGATCCGCCGCCAGCCTCAAGGGTGGCAAGGCGGGCCTCCAGCGCCGTGACCCGCGCCTCCAGGGCTTCCGCCTGTTCGCGGGCGCGGCGGGCGACCTCCATGGCCGCGTCCAGCTCGTCCCGCTTCACCAGGTCGAGCCGGCGGACCATGGCCTCGGCCTGGGATTTCGCCATCTGCTCGGCCTCGGTCCGGATGCCGGCGAGGACCGAAAAGGCGCCCCCGGCCATGCCGGCCAGGTCGTCCATGAATTTCGTGCGACCGTCATCGCCAGCCATCGGGTGGTCTCCTGTCATGCCCGCTTGCTTGCCGGGCCGTCCCGCCGGGGCCTATATCGCCCGCGCCCCTGCCTCATAGGGCCGCGTCGGGACCAGCGGAACATGCATATTGTCACCGGCGGGGCCGGATTCATCGGCTCCAACCTGGTCGCCGCCCTCTGCGCCCGTGGCGAGGAAGTGGTGGTGGTCGATCGCCTGCGCCAGGGCGTGAAGTGGCGCAACCTCGCCAAGCACCCGATCGCGGGCATCGTCGCACCAGACGACCTGCCGGATTTCCTGGCCAAGGCGCCGCCGGTCAAGGCGCTGTTCCACATGGGCGCGATCAGCGCGACGACCGAGACGGATGGCGATCTGGTCGCGGCGACCAACATCGCCCTGCCGCAGATGCTGTGGGATTGGTGCGCCGAGGCCGGCGTGCCGTTCATCTACGCCTCCTCGGCCGCGACCTATGGCGACGGCTCCCAGGGCTTCGAGGATGATCTGCGCGCCGAGGCGCTGGCGAAGCTGCGGCCGCTGAACCTGTATGGCTGGTCGAAGCTGGCCTTCGACCGCCGGGTGGCGCAGATGCTTGCCCGCGGCCACAAGCGCCCGCCGCACTGGGCCGGGCTGCGCTTCTTCAACGTCTATGGGCCGAACGAGCACCACAAGGGCCGCATGGCCTCCGTCGTGCTGCACAAATACAAGCAGATCATGGCCGGCGACCCGGCGACGCTGTTCGCCTCCGACCGCGACGGCATCGCCGATGGCGACCAGAAGCGCGACTTCGTGCATGTGAATGACTGCGTGGCCGCGATGCTATGGCTGGCGCGCAACCCGCAGACCTCGGGGCTGTACAATATCGGTTCGGGCCAGGCACGGTCCTTCCTCGACCTAACCCGGGCGATCTACGCCGCACTCGGCCGCAACGCCGATATCCGCTTCATCCCGATGCCCGACGACCTGCGCGGCAAGTACCAGTATTTCACCGAGGCGCGAATGGACCGCCTGCGCGGCGCCGGCTTCGACCATCCGCCCACGTCCGTCGAGGATGGCGTCCGCTCCTATGTGCAGGACGTGCTGGCCGACGCCGAGGACCCCTTCGCCTGATGTTCTTCGCCATTCCCTTCCCAATGATCGACCCGGTGCTGGTCGAGATCGGCCCGATCGCCATCCGCTGGTACGCGCTCGCCTATATCGCCGGCATCGTGCTCGGCTGGCGGCTGGCGCGATCGCTGGTGCAGCGCACGCCGCAGGTCGCAACACCCGAGCAGGTGGACGATTACGTCACCTGGACCACGCTCGGCATCATCCTCGGCGGGCGGCTCGGCTACGTGCTGTTCTACCGGCCCGGCTACTACATCACCGAACCGCTGGAGGCGCTGGCCGTCTGGCATGGCGGCATGTCCTTCCACGGCGGCGCGCTTGGCCTGATCATCGCCACCTTCCTGTATTGCCGCCGCAACGCGATCGACTGGGTGGCCTTCGGCGACCGCATCGTCTGCGTCGTTCCGATCGGGCTTTTCTTCGGCAGGCTCGCCAACTTCATCAACGGTGAGCTGTGGGGCCGCGTCGCACCGGATGTCCCCTGGGCCATGGTCTTCCCGACCGGCGGGCCGGAACCGCGCCACCCATCGCAATTGTACCAGGCGGGTCTCGAAGGCATCGCCCTGTTCACCCTGCTGATGATTCTCGTCCGCAGCGAGGCGATGCGCCGGCGGCGCGGCTTCCTCTCCGGCGTCTTCCTCGCCGGCTACGGCGTGGCGCGCATCATCGGCGAGTTCTTCCGCCAGCCCGACGCGCATCTGGGCTTCCTGTTCGCGGGGGCCACCATGGGGCAATTGCTGTCGCTGCCGATGATCCTGGTGGGCGGGTGGCTGATGCTGCGGGCACGGGCGGCGAATGCGTGAAGGGCGGCAAAGTCGGAAGGGGGCTTTGCCCCTCTCCGGACCTCACCCCACCAAAGGGCAGTGGCCCTTTGGAAGCCATCACCTGGCGCCCGGCACCAAGGGCCCGCGGTCCAGGGGCCCGTTGGCCCCTGGTGGGGTGGTCTGGAGGGGCAAAGCCCCTCCATCCCCCGCATGACCGAACGCCTCGACCACTTCATGGCCCGCGCGGTCGCCGCCTACTACGCCGCGCGCGACCCCTTCGGCGCAGCCGGGGACTTCACAACCGCGCCTGAGATCACCCAGGCCTTCGGCGAATGCCTCGGCCTGTGGGCCGCCGTGGCGTGGGACGCGATGGCCCGCCCCGATCCGGTGCTGCTGGTCGAACTCGGCCCCGGACGCGGCACGCTGATGGCCGATGCGCTGCGCGCGGTGGCCGAGATGGTGCCCGCCTTCCGCGCCGCCCTGCGCGTGCACCTGGTCGAGACCTCGCCCCGCCTGCGCGAAGCCCAGGCCGCCCGCCTCGCCCCCGCCGAGGCAGCCTGGCATGACGGCATAGCCGCGCTGCCGCCCGGCCCCGCCATCGTGATCGGCAACGAGTTCCTCGACGCCCTGCCGATCCGCCAGTTCATCCGCCGGAGCGATGCGTGGATGGAACGCTTCGTCCACGCTGGCGCCTTTGTCGAACACCCCGCCGTCGATGCGCCTCTCCTGCCGGACGCGGCCGAGGACGGCGCCATCCAGGAAGTGAACGAACCTGCCCGCGCGCTCGCCGCAACGCTGGCCGCGCGGCTCGGCGCACAGGGCGGTGCGGCGCTGTTCCTCGACTACGGCCCCGCCGAACCGGGCTTTGGCGACAGCCTGCAGGCCATGGCCGCGCATGGTGTGGCCGATCCGCTCGGGGCCGCCGGCGGCGCGGACCTCACCGCCCATGTCGATTTCGCAGCACTTGCCGCCGCCGCCCGCGCGGCCGGCGCCGCTGTCCAGGGGCCGGTGCCGCAGGGGGTATTCCTGGCGCGGCTCGGCCTGCATGCGCGTTCGGCGATGCTGGCCAGGCTGGACCCGCGCGGCGCGGGGCGCCATCTATCGGCAGCGCAGCGCCTGACGGCGCCCGAGCATATGGGCCGGCTGTTCAAGGCGATCTGCCTCTGCCATCCCGCCTTGCCGACCCTGCCCGGTTTCGAGGATCCCTGATGGCCGAATTCGTCACCGCCGAGACCCTCGCCGCCCATGCCGGCCTCGCCCACGGCTTCTTCACCCGCCGCGGCGGTGTCTCCGCCGGCCCCTTTGCGGCGCTGAACTGCTCGGTCTCCAGCAAGGACGACCCCGATGCGGTGCGCGAGAATCGCCGCCGTGCCGCCGATGCGCTGGGTGTCCCGGGCGGCGCGCTGGCCGGGCTGACCCAGGTGCATGGCATCGATGTCGCCGTGCTCGACGCCCCCTGGCCCGACACCGACCGCCCCCGCGCCGATGCCCTGGTGACGCGCCGTCCCGGCATCGCGCTGGGTGTCGTCACCGCCGACTGCGCGCCGGTGCTGTTCGCCGATGCCGAATCGGGCGTGATCGGTGCCGCCCATGCCGGCTGGCGCAGCGCGGTGGGCGGCGTGCTGGAAGCGACCATCGAGGCGATGCTCACCCTCGGCGCCCGGCGCAGCCGCATCGTGGCCGCCGTCGGTCCGTGCATCCGCCAGCCATCCTACGAAGTCGCCGCCGACCTGCGCGACGCGGTGCTGGCCCGCGATGCCGCCGATGCGCGCTTCTTCGCCGATGGCGCCCGGCCGGATCGCTGGCAATTCGACCTCGCCGGCTACTGCGCCGCACGACTCGTCGCCGCCGGCGCGGCCGCCGAGGTCACCCCGCACGACACGCTGGCACTGGAAGACGTCTTCTTCAGCCATCGTCGCCGCACCCTGGCGGGCGGCGGGCCGATCGGGCATCAACTCTCCGCCATCGCCATCGGCGGATGAGGACCATCCCGTCCACTCGCCCGGGAACGCCGCAACAGCGCCATGCCCTACCTCTACATGCTCGGCCTGCTGACCCTGCTGACCATGCTCGCGACCTGCGTGGCGATGGTCTAGAGCAGGATCCGCTCGCCCTCGCTCACGCCTCCTGCTCCATGCCTTCGTTTGATCCCGTGATTCACGCCTCCGGTGATTCCACCTGCGGTGATCACGCTCTAAAGCCGGTTCCGTTCGCCTTGGCGCACGGCAATGCCTCCCACCCCTGTCGTTCGGGCATCTTCACCCGATCAGGTGCTTCGACCCGATCGGGATCTGCCCTGGTGCGATTCCCGTTCGCGCCGGCGCAGGGCATCCAACCCAATCCCTCGATCGAGCGCGCATCTTCACCCGATCCGGTGGAACCACCTGATCGGGACCTGGCCTGGCACGCGACGAAATGGAGCAAACGCGGCCCATGATCCCGTCCTTCCGCACCCTGCGCGGCGCAGCGCTCGCGCTGATCCTCGCCCTGCCCGCCTGCGGCGACCTGCCGCAGCCCTACCGCGGCAATCCCGGCGGCCAGGCCGGCGCGCTGGCCGCTCCCCCGGCCTATCGCCTTGCCGTGCCGGCGCCATCCGAAGCCCTGCTGTCCGGCGCCCAGGCAGTGGGCTTCGCCGAGACCCTGTCCGCTGCCCTGCTGACCGCCGAGGTGCCGGCCTCGGCGACCGAACCGCTGCCGCTCGACTGGCGCCTGACCATCGAGGCGAGCCTGCAGGGCAATGCCGTCATCCCGCGCTACGTGCTGACCGACCCTGATGGCCGCCAGCAGGGGGCAACCCTCGGCACGCGCATCCCTGCCCGCGACTGGTCGGAGGCCAACCCCGAGGTCATGCAGCGCGTCGCCCGTGAGGCCGCCCCGCGCATCGCCGACCTGCTGCTGCGCGCCGAGGCCGCGCGCAAGGGCAACGACCCCGCCGCGCTGCTCGCCCACGGCCCGCCGCGCATCTACGTCCCGATGGTCCGCGGCGCCCCCGGCGACGGCAACCAGGCCCTGACGTCCCGCCTGCGCGACGCGCTGACCACCCAGGGCCTGCTGGTGCAGGAAACCGCGCAAGGCGCACGCTTCGCGGTGACCGGGCAGGTCGCGGTGGTCAACCAGCCGGGCCTGCGCTCGCAACGGGTCGAACTGCTCTGGACCATCTCTCGCCAGGATGGCGAGGACCTGGGCCGCGTGCTGCAACTGAACGAGGTGCCGGTCGGCGTGCTGGACCGCTTCTGGGGCGACGTGGCCTTCGCCGCAGCGAACGAGGCAGCCGGCGGCGTGCGCACGGTGGTGCAGAATGCCGGCGGCTTCCCGGCCCAGCCCGGCGCGGCGGCGCCCGGCGCGGCCCCGCAGGCCGGGCAAGGGCTGACCCTGCCGCGCGACGGCAACGCATTGCCCCCGCCGCAGGTCAGTGCGGCGAATTGACGCTGGGGGGGCGACCAGAGAGGGGCTTTGCCCCTCTCCGGACCTCACCCCACCAAAGGCTTAAGGCCTTTGGAAACCTCGACCTGGCGCCGGGCGCGATGGGCGGATTCGCAGGGTTCGGGCGCGTATTGCGCCAAGCCCGGCGTGATTCCCGGTGATGGCCCCATCGGGTGCGCCTTCCCCGCCAAGGGCACCAGGTCCCCGCGGTCCAGGGGCCCGCTGGCCCCTGGCGGGGAGGTCTGGAGGGGCGGCGCCCCTCCAGCAATCCCCCCTCACCGCGCCAATGGATGATGCGCCTCCACCAACGCCTTCAGCCGCCCTTCCAGCACCTTGGTGTAGATCTGCGTCGTCGCGATGTCGGCATGCCCCAGCAGCAATTGCAGGCTGCGCAGATCCGCCCCGCGCCCGAGCAGATGCGACGCGAAGGAATGCCGCAGCACATGCGGGCTGACCCGGTCCGGGTCGATCCCCGCGGCCAGCGCCACCTCCTTCAGCAGCAGCCCCAGCGACTGCCGCGTCAGATGCCCTGACGAGGCACGGGATGGAAACAGCCAGCGCGCGCCTTTCGGGCCGGCGCGCTCGGCGGCTTCCGTGCGGGCGGCCAGCGCCAAGTCGCGGGCCCGGGCCGAGACAGGCACCAGCCGTTCCTTGCCACCCTTGCCGCGCACCGCGACCAGGCCTTCCTCGGCGCGCAATGCACCGGCGGGCAGGGAGACCAACTCGCTGGCGCGCAGGCCGGAACAGTACAGCAACTCCACCGCCGCGGCGGCGGCCGCGCCCTTCCGGCCCGGCAGGCCGGCGGCGGCGGCGATCAGCGCCTCCATTTCGGCTTCGGACAGCGCCTTGGGCAGGCTGGCGGGCAGGCGCGGGCTTTCCAGCAATTCGGTCGGGTCGTCGGGGCGGATCCCTTCCCGCGCCAGGAAGCGATGGAACTGGCGAATCGCCGACAGGCGGCGGGCCTGGGTGCGGGCGGCATAGCCGGCGCCGGCCAATTGCCGCACCCAGCCGCGCAGCGCATCGGCATCGGCGGCATGCACGGCGATGCCTCGCGCCGCCGTGAAGCCCGCGAAATCATCGAGGTCCGACTGGTAGGCGGCGAGCGTGTTGCGCGCCGCGCCGCGCTCGGCCACCAGCATTTCGAGGAAGGCCTCGACATGCCGGGATGCGCCGCTCACCGACTGGACTGGAACCGTTCGTTGGGGATGGCGCGTTCCACCGGCTGGGGCGTGACGCCGGGGGGAAAGGCACCCAGCGCCAGCAGCCCGACGGCGACGGCGCCCAGGACCAGCAGCAGGATCAGCGCGAACGGGCTGCGGGACATCGGGCGCGGCGTCTCCCATGCGGGACTCGGGCAATGTGCCGGAGCAATAGATATAAGATGCTCAAGAATCTCGATTTTCCAGAGCACGAAATCCGTCGGGACGATTTCATCCGGACGGATATTGCTCTAGCCTCCGCCCCCGTGTCGCGCAACTCCGCCCTCGATATTCCCAGTGATGACCGCCTGACAGCCGCCGTCCCGGCCCCGCCGGGGCGGGCCGTGGTGCTGGTCGGCATGCCCGGCGCCGGCAAGACTGCGATCGGGCGGCGGCTGGCCGCGCGGCTCGGCCTGCCTTTCCGCGATGCCGATACCGAGATCGAATCGGCCGCCGGCATGCCGATCACCGAGATCTTCACCCGCTATGGCGAACCGCATTTCCGCGCCGGCGAGCGTCGCGTCATCACCCGCCTGCTCGCCGGCCCGGCGCTGGTGCTGGCGACCGGCGGCGGCGCCTTTGCCGACCGCGCGACGCGCGAGGCGATCAAATCCTCCGGTGCCGTGACGATCTGGCTGAAATGCGAATTGCCGACCCTGCTGCGCCGCGTGGCGGGGCGGGAACACCGGCCGATGTTCCTCAATGCCGACCCCGCCGAGGTGCTGCAGCGCCTGATGACGGCGCGCCACCCCTTCTATGCCGAGGCCGATGTGACCGTGACCTGCACCGACGAAAGCCCCGAGGTCACGACGCGCCGCGTGCAGGATGCGGTCGAAGGTGCGGTGCCGCCCCGGCGCCTGCCGGTCCAGCTGGGCGATCGCGGCTATGAGGTGGTGGTTGGCCCCGGGCTGCTGGGCCGTGCCGGCGGGCTGATCGCCCCGGTGCTGCCGGCGCGCCGCGTGGTGGTGGTCAGCGACGCCGCCGTCGCCGCGATCCACGGGCCGACCTTGCGCGCCGGGCTGGAGGCGGCGGAGATCAAGGTGCTGGCCGAGATCGCCGTGCCGCCGGGCGAAGCATCCAAGGCCTTCGACCGCTTGCAGGACGTGCTGGAACAGATGCTCGCGGCCGGGCTCGACCGCCGGACGGCGGTGGTGGCGCTGGGCGGCGGGGTGGTCGGCGACCTGGCCGGCTTCGCCGCCGCGGTCGCGATGCGCGGCGTGCCCTTCGTGCAGGTGCCCACCACATTGCTGGCGCAGGTCGATTCGTCGGTCGGCGGCAAGACGGGGGTGAACCTGCGAGCGGGGAAGAACCTCGCCGGCGCCTTCCACCAGCCGCGCATCGTGCTGGCCGATACCGACACGCTGGCGACGCTGCCGCCGCGCGAATTGCGCGCCGGCTATGCCGAGGTCGCCAAGCACGGGCTGTTGCAGGGCGCGCTGTGGGATTGGTGCGAGGCGCATGGCGCCGCGGCCGTCGCCGGCGACGCGGCGGCGCTGACCCATGCGGTGTTGGAATCGTGCCGGCTCAAGGGCGCCGTGGTGGCGGCGGATGAGCGGGAGGAAAGCCCCGAGGGCGGCCGCGCGCTGCTCAATCTCGGCCACACCTTCGGCCATGCGCTGGAGGCCGAATGCGGCTTCGACGGCAGCCTGCTGCATGGGGAAGCGGTGGCGATCGGGCTTGGCCTGGCGGCGTCGATCTCCGCACGACTGGGGCATTGCAGCCAGGAATGGCCGTCACGCGTCATCGCCCACCTGGCGGCCTGCGGGCTGCCGGCGCGGATTGGCGACCTGCCCCGCCGCTTCACGGTGGACGCGCTGATGGGTCGCATGGCCAAGGACAAGAAGAACCGCGACGGGCAGATGCGCTTCGTGCTGATGCGCAGGCCCGGCGATGTCTTCACCAGCGGCGAGGTTCCGACCGAGGCGGTGAGGGCGCTGCTGCGCGATGAGGGCGCGGTGGGGTGACGGGATGGAGGGGGTTGGACCCCTCCGGTGCATCCGCACATGGCTGCCCAGCGCGTCGCCCCGGCCCAATTTCGCCTCTGCGGGTTCCCCGCGCTTGCATTGCGACAATATGATGCGACGCAGCAAGCCCCGGAACGACCCATGCCACTTTCCACACCCGCCGACCGCGAGCCGATGCACCGCCGCCAGATCGACATGCGGGGCTATCGCCGTGCCGATGGGTTGTTCGACATCGAGGGCCATCTGCTCGACACCAAGGCCTACGGTTTCGACAATGAGGAAAAGGGCTGGCTCGAGCCCGGCACGCCGCTGCACGGCATGTGGATCCGCCTGACCATCGACGAGGACCTGCTCATCCACGAATGCGAGGCGGCGTCCGACCACACGCCCTATGCCATCTGCCCGCAGGCGGCGCCGAATTTTGCACGGCTGGCGGGGCTGAAGATCGGGCCCGGCTTCAACCGCGCGGTGCAGGAACGCGTGGGTGGCGTGCTCGGCTGCACCCATCTGCGGGAGATGCTGGCCCAGATGGCGACCGTCGCCTACCAGACCATGTACCCCGTGCGGCGGGAGAAGGAACTGGCGCGGGAAGCGGTGACCGGCGTGCGCGAGAAGCCGCGGATCATCGGCACCTGCCTCGCCTATGAACCGTCATCTCCAGTGGTGAAGATGCGCTGGCCGTGGCTTGCGCAGGATGCGGCGGAGTAGGCGCTTCCTTCAGAGCAGGATCCGTTCGCTTTCGCTCACTCCTCCCGCTCCATGCCTTTGTTTGATCGTGTGATACCAGCGGCCCATTCCGTGGACCACTGGCATGAGGCCTTCCCTGCCCTCCGACGCCGGGCGCAAACCTCTGGTTTGCTTGGCTTTCGCCGGACTACGGACGGGCCGCCTTCGCGGCCTCGGCCCGAGTCAAGAACTCGGGCCGTTGGTATGATTTACGCCTCCGGTGTGTCCACCTGCGGCGATCATGCTTCGACCCTCAAGCGCCGGGCGTGGCCGCCGCTGCCAGGCATCAGCCGGGCCGCCGCACCAGGCTGGCGTGCCAGCGCAACAGCCGCAGCCTGCCATCGCGCAACAGGCGCAGGCGCAGCAGCCAGGCCTCGGCCTCCGCGACCAGCGCGGCGGCAGCCTGCGGGGTGGGGCGGGCGGGTTCCATCCGCAGCGCCTCAAGAAGGGTGATCCAGCCCAACATCACGGCGCGTTGCTGCCGCGCGCCGGCATCCTCGACAACATGGATTCGGAAGCCGGCCTTCTCCAGCGCCTCGGGCATGGCGGCCTCGGGCGGCGGCGACTGCCGGGCCTCGGCGGCCAGCCAGCGCGCATCGGCATCGCGCCCGCTGGCGACCAGGTCGAGCAGCACCACCTCCCCGCCATCGCGCAACGCGGCGGCGGTGGCGCGCAGCAGGCGTTCGGGCGCCCCGCCGGCGCGGAAGGGTTCCAGCAGCAGCGCATGCTGGTGATAGGCCGCGCGGAAGGAAGGAGCGCCAGGCGACAGGGTGGCGGCGGTGACGCGCCTGGACAGCGCGCGCCGGCCTGGCGGAGCCGGCACGAGGTCGACCTCATGGGCCGAGACGAAGCACCCGCGAGCCCCCGCCACCACCCCACCCGCAGCACGGGCGCCGAGGCCCGCGAGCAGCACGGTATGGGCCGGCGTCAGCGGCAGCAGCGCGGCCAGGCGCAGCACTTCCTCGGCGCCGCCCGGTATCGCCATGCCGTCGCCCCACAGCCGGTCCGCCCAGGCGGCGCGGGCGATGGCCGGGTTGGGAGGGATGTCAGCGGCCGGTGGCGGCGCCAAGTCGGCCGCCAGGGGCGGCACGACAACGCTGCCGGGCCCGGGCGATGCCTGATCGGCGCCGCCAAGCAGGCGCGCGCCGGTGGCCACGACCCGGCGCAGCAGGCCGTCCTGCGCCCCCCAGGGGCGGGCCTCGGCCTGGTGCTCGCCGCGCGATGTTCTGGGCATGGCGGCATGGAGGCAGGATCGGATGAACAAAGCCTTGCCGCGATGCAGGAGGGGGCGGGCCGGCACCATCGGAAAGAACCGGAAGGGGCTTTGCTACTTCCTGACGGCAAAGCGCCAAGCCAAGACCTTCAACGGCTCCGGGCCGTCGGCTGGGCTCCGCCAACGCGAAGCCGCTGCTGCCTTCAGCGCCAGGCGGCGCCGATGGGCGACGCGCTCCCGGCAGCGACTCTAACGCTCGCGCCGCAGCCGCAGCACCGTCCCACCGCTGGTATCCGTCAACAGCAGCGCGGCGCCATCCATGCGCCAGCCCCGGACCGCTTCCAGTGCCGCGTGGAAGCGCTGTTCCCGCTCCATCAGCGGTGGTTCACAGGCCATGCGCGTGCCCGCGACCGGGTCGAATTGCAGCGTCGCGCCTTCCAGGGTGAAGCCCCCCATGAAGCGGTTGCAGCCGCTGGAGCCATGGGCGGTGTGCTCGTCGGTGAAGGTGATGTCAGGGCGGCGAGCACCGGACAGCACTGTGGCGCCGATGGCTTCGACGACCCAGGCGCCGGTCGGGCCAGCGGCGTCCTGCGCCTGCGCGGCAGGCGCGGCGATGGCAAGGCCGGCGAGCAGGGCGAGGCATCGGGTGATGTCCATGGCGGCAGCATCGTAGCCGGTCGCGGCAAAGGCGTGGCAGTGAGATGACCAGACCCGGACGCCCCCCGGGCAAGGTCATGCCGCCGCCGGCGCCAGAACGGATCGCGCCCGACCTTGTTCAGTCAGGCGCGTGAAGACGCTCGCTCAAGCAAAAATCCGAAGTGGATTGCGGCAGCACAGTCTCACGCGGATCGATCCAGCATCGCCGGAGGCGGCCCGCCATCCGGTCAGGCCGACAAGTCACGCATCACCTTGATCAGGTCCGACTTTCCCTCGAACCCGATGCCCGGCAGCTCCGGCATGACGACGTGGCCGTCCTCGACGCGGACGCCATCGGGGAAGCCGCCATAGGGCTGGAACAGGTCCGGGTAGCTCTCATTGCCGCCAAGCCCGAGGCCCGCCGCGATCATCAGCGACATCTGGTGCCCGCCATGCGGGATGCAGCGCGACGGCGACCAGCCGAACTGATGCAACACATCCAGCGTGCGCAGGTATTCGACCAGGCCGTAGGACAGCGCGCAGTCGAATTGCAGCCAGTCTCGATCCGGCCGCATGCCGCCATAGCGCAGCAAGTTGCGCGCATCCTGGTGGGAGAACAGGTTCTCCCCCGTCGCCATCGGCCCCGGATAGAATTCGGACAGGGCGGCCTGCAGGGCGTAGTCCAGCGGATCGCCCACTTCCTCGTACCAGAACAGCGGGTAGTCGCGGAGCATCTTGGCGTAGGCGATGCCGGTCTCGAGGTCGAAGCGGCCATTGGCATCCACGGCGAGCCGGGCCTGCGGGCCGATCTCGGCCAGCACCGCCTCGATGCGGTCGCGGTCCTCGGCGATGGTCGCACCGCCGATCTTCATCTTCACCACGTTGTAGCCGCGATCGAGGTAGCCGCGCATCTCGGCCCGCAGCGCCGTGTTGTCCTTGCCGGGGTAGTAGTAGCCGCCGGCGGCGTAGACGAAGACGCGCGGGTTGGCCTCCCGGCCATGGCGTTCGGCGAGCAGGCGGAACAGCGGCTTGCCTTCGATCTTCGCCACCGCGTCCCAGATCGCCATGTCGAGCGTGCCGACGGCGACCGAGCGTTCCCCGTGCCCGCCGGGCTTTTCGTTCATCATCATCGCCGCCCAGACCTTGGCCGGGTCGATGTTGTCGCGCGCATCGTCGCGCAGGCTGGCGGGGTCGGCTTCGAGGATGCGGCCGCGGAAGCGTTCGCGGATCAAGCCGCCCTGGCCGTAGCGGCCATTGGAATTGAAGCCGTAGCCCACCACCGGCCGGCCATCGCGCACCACATCGGTGACGACGGCGACGAGGCTCGTCGTCATCTTGCTGAAGTCGATATAGGCGTTGCGGATCGGGGAGGCGATCGGCTGGGTGATCTCCCGGACATCGACGATGCGCATCTGGCATACCTCCTGTTGGGATGAAGCGGTGCGGCCATCGCGCCGTCATCCGCCTGTGGCTTATGTAGCAGGGGCTGGATACAGTCGGATCGCAGCCTGCATCCAATGCCAAAGGCGGATCTCATCATGCACATCCGGCATCATCCATGGACCTGACCTGGCTCGAGGACTTCCTGGCGCTGGCGGAGCACCGGAACTTCTCCCGCGCCGCGGAAGCGCGGCATGTCACCCAGCCCGCCTTCAGCCGGCGCATCCAGGCGCTGGAACACTGGGTCGGCACGCCGCTGGTGCTGCGCTCCCCGCAACGCGTGGTGCTGAATGCAGCCGGCGAATATCTGCGCGAACAGGCCGCCGTCCTGACGCGCGACCTCCATCAGATGCGGCGCGGCACGCTGAAGGCGGCCGGGCGCGAGGGCGCGGCCTTGTCGATCGCCGCGACGCACGCCCTGTCCTTCACCTTCTTCCCCGGCTGGATCCGGTCCCTCGAACCGCTGGATACGCTCGGCACGCTGAACCTCGTATCCGACACCATGGCCGCCTGCGAACGGATCCTGTTGGCGGGCGATGCCGATTTCCTGCTCTGCCATGCGCGCAGCGATGCGCCGACGCGGATCACGCCCGATGCCTTCACCAGCCTGGTGGTCGGCACGGATTGCCTCATCCCGGTCTCGGCCCCCGACGCATCAGGCGCGCCGCGCTGGGCACTGCCCGGCACCGCGGCGGCGCCGGTGCGCCTGCTGGCCTACAGCGAGGCGTCCGGCCTGGGCCGCATCCTGGATGCGACGCTGCGATCCTTCGACCGGCCCCTGTCGTTGGAGCCCGTCTTTACCTCGCCGCTCGCCGCCACGTTGCAGACGATGGCGTGCCAAGGCCACGGCATTGCGTGGCTGCCGCGCACCATGGCGGCGGAGGACCTTGCGAGCGGGCGGCTCGTCAATGCCGGCGGGGGAGAAGCCTCGGTGGCCATCGAGATCCGGCTGTTCCGGCCGCTGCGCCGGCAGTCGAACACGGCCGAGGCGTTCTGGAAGGCCGCGTCGGCGCTATCGGCGGCTTCGGATGAACGGTCGAGGGCATGACGCGACATGCCTGTGCATGCTGCGGGGCTTCCGGCCGAGATGGGCGTCGCGATACCCAGTGTGACGGCGCATTGGAGGGGCGCCGCCCCTCCAAGCCTCCCCGCCAGGAGCCAACGGGCTCCTGGACCGCGGGCACTTGGCTCCCAGCCCGACACACCGTTCTGCTATTTGCCGCGTGCTTCGGGCACCGGACTACATTTCGGCACTCATTCTGCCCGTGTCGCACGGCGCCAAGTGGAGGTTTGCAAAGGCCTTAGCCTTTGCTGGGGTGGCTTGGAGGGGCAAAGCCCCTCCAATTCGCACGGCGGAAGCAGCCAGGCCATCGCTGAGGCCCGGCCTAGGTCCCGCCGCATCTCCCGCATCCGCCTCAATCCCCGAGCAAAAGGTCCCGCGCCGCGTTGAGCCGCGCCGCCAGCCAGGCGCTGCCGCCCTGGTCGGGATGCGCGCTGCGCATCAGCCGCCGATGCGCCGCCTTGATCTCCACCTCCGTGGCACCGTCCGCCAGCCCCAACACGGCCAGGGCCTCGGCACGGTCGAGCGGGCCCTCGGCCGGCGGCGGCGGGGTCTCGCGCCAATCCGGATGGGCGCGGTCCAACCAGGCTTCGAGCAGCGGCACGCTGTCCTGGTCGTCGCGCGCGCAATCCTCGCGCAGCGCCAGCAGGTCCGGCAGGGACAGCGCGGCGAGATCCGCACCGGCGAAACGCCCGCGTGTCACCGTGCCGGTCATCCGCCCGCTGTCATGGTGCAGCACCATTTCCAGCATGCCCGTCTCGACCCGGGTTTCCTGCCCCGGGCTGGCCTGGCCGCCGCGGGAGAAAGTCCGCGCGCTACGCCAGGACCGCCACGCCTGCATCAGCAGCGGGGCGAAGAAGGCGGCCGACCAGATTGCCTGCAACCCCCGCCCGCTGAACAGCAGCGCGGCCAGCAGCACCAGCCCGACGCCGCCGGCGATCCAGGCGAGCGCCACCTTCACCGTGCCGACCGGCGCATTGGCGAAGGCCCGCAGGCCGGACATGGCCAGCACCAGAGCGAGGCCGCCGAGGGCGAGCCAGGTCATCGGGCGGCCTTCGGCGCCGGCAATTGCCCTGCGATGCGCGATGCCGCCGGACCACCGAGGCGGGCCAGCGCCGTCCGGCCACCAGCCGCGAAGACCGCGACGGCGCGCAGCAACTCCCGCAGCGTCTCGGCGGCGGCGGAATCGAAGGGCGCATAGGCGCCGCCGGACACCTTGGCGATCTGGCGGAAGGCATTGCCGGCCACGGCATTGCCGCCCTCATGGAAGCAGAACACCGGTGTGCCGCGCAGGCCGAGTTCACCGGCCGCCTGGCACAGCGCGTCCACATCCTCCTCGACCGCATCGCCGACGAGGACCAGCGCGCCGACCTTGTCGCGCTGCGTCTCGGCCAGGGCGAAGCGCAGCGCGCGCAGGATCTGCGTCTGCCCGCCCAGGCAGGTGACGGTGGACATGCGCCGCGCCAGTTCCGCCCCATCGGTCAGGAAGGGGGTCGCGGCGAATTCCAGGTAGCCGCGCCAATAGGCCAGCGACACCGCCAGCCCGCCGAGGTCACGGGTGGCGAGGAACATCTCCCCGGTCAGCGCGCAGGCGCGGTCCCAGGCCGGCTGGCGGGACGCGGTGGCATCCACCGCGAACACCAGCCGGCCCGGCCGGGCGCTGCCGGCGCGGACAGCCGGCATGTGCGCCACCTTGTCGAGGAAGGCGGCGACCTCGGCGGTGGGGCCTGGGCGCGCGGGGGGGCGGGGCATGGTCGGGTCCGATGCTGGCATTCGTTGACCGTGATGTGAAATGCCTCACTCGCCACGCCAAGGGGTCCGGCGCCATGCTGGCGAGGATTGCCGTCGCGGGCTTTACTGCGGCGGCGCAACAGGACGGGGGTCGGGATGCACGCTTCACGCAGCACGGGGTTCAGGGCGTTCGCGCTCGCGACGGTTGCGGGGCTGGCGCTGTCCACGGCCGCGGTAGCGCAAAAGCCGCCGCCCGCCGGTGCCCCGGCCCGGCCGGCCCTGCCGACCGCCAAGCCGCCGCCACTGGGCGCACCCATGCAAGCGCGGCCGGCGCCGACCGTGCCGACCCCGCCGCCGGCTGCACAGGGTCCGGCACGCCCGGCCCCACCGCCGGCCGCACAGGCGCCGACGCTACCGCCCGCATTCGCCGCCCCGCAGGTCATCCCGCCCAACGAACCGGCCGCGGTAACGCGGTTGCGCGCGCTGTTCGGCGACGATACGCGGCTGTCCTATGCCTCGGCGCAGGTGCTGGATGGTGCCGGCGAACAGGTGCGCCTGACCGGCGTGGTGCTGGAGAAGCCGGGCAAGCGCGCCACCATGGATGAGGTGACGCTGAACGGCCTGCGCGCGGACGGCGTGACCGAGGCGGTGCTGCGCGGCTTCACCACCACCGAGGCCGGCACGACCGTGCGCATCGCCATGCTGCGGCTGGCCGGGCTGACGGTGCAGCGCGATGCCCCCGGCACGTCGCCGCAGCCCGAGCAGGTGACCCTCGCTTCGCTGCGGATGGAGAACCTGCAGGCGAGCGGCGCCACCACGCTGCGCGTCGGGCTCGTCGAACTCGAAGGCTGGGCCGCAGGAAAGCCTGCGCGGTTGGCGATCGAAGGGCTGGAAAGCTCCGATTTCGGCGGCGGCGCGGTCGATGCCGTGCGCATCGCCCGTTTCGCCATGTCCGGCCTCGACGCGGCCCGCATGATGGGCGCGTTGATCCGCGGCGAAGCCGTGCCGAGCCTGGTCGGCCGGTCGAGCCTCGAGATGCTGCGGATGGAGTTGCTGGCTGGCGGCCGGCCCGTCGGCGGCATCGCCGAGACGCGGATCGAGGCCGACATCACCGCCGCCAACGGTTCGGGCAGCGGCACCATCGCGATCCGCGGCATCCGCGTCGAACCGCTGCCGATGATCGCCGAATGGCTGACGCGCTTCGGCTACCAGGCGATCGAAGGCGAGATCACCGCCGCCACCGCGCATGACGCGACCGCCGGGCGGGTCGAGATCCGCGACCTGACCATCGCAGCGCGGGAGGCCGGCACGCTGACCTTCTCGATGAACCTGGACGGGCTGACGCCCGACCGGGTGCAGACGATGGACTATTCGCAGGCGCGGCTGATCTCGGCGGCGCTTGGCTATGCCGATGCCTCGCTGTTCCGTCGCTTCATCGCCATGCAGGCGGCGCAGACCCGTACGCCCGAAGCGCAGTTGCGGGAGCAGTTCGCAGCGATGGCCGGCGGCGCGCTGAGCCAGCCGGGGGCGGTCGCGCTCGATCCGATCCGCGACGCGGTGCTGAGCTTCATCCGCGGCCAGGCGCAGTCGGTGCAGATCCGGATGAACCCGCCGCAGCCGATCGGCATGGCGGAGATGCAGCAGGTGCCGCCGAGCCCGGCGGAGATGCAACGTGTGCTGGGGATCAGCGCGACGGCGCGGTGAGGATCGGCGGGGCGCTGCCCGCAGGCGCGCGAAGGCTGCGCTGAAGGTTGGAGGGGCGTTGCCCCTCCAAACCACCCCACCAAAGGGCTACGGCCCTTTGGAATGCGGTCTTTTGGTGCTGGGCACCGGGCGTGTTCCTTCGCCTGGATACGCGGGTGTTGCGCGGGGCCTTGAGGATTGTCGGGCGGGCCGCAGCCGGTAGGCCTTTGGCGGGTGGCGAAGCACTGATTTGCCGCATCGAGGGGGGCGATGCCTCTTTGCGCCGCGCCGTCCCGGCAAAGCTTCGCGCTCGCCCCGCGAACCACTCCACCAAAGCCCCGCAGCGTCGAGCACTCGGCTGTTCGCGCTACCCGCACCACGCCTCGATCCGGGCTGGTCGCGCGCTACGCTGTCGGCCGCGCCAATATCCCGCGGTCCAGGGGCCCGCTGGCCCCTGGTGGGGTGGTTTGGAGGGGCAAGGCCCCTCCAACCTTCCCCTCACCGCCCCGCATTCGCCTGCGCCACCGCCAGCGCCGTCACGTTGAGGATGCCGCGTGCCGTCACGCTCGGCACCAGCACGTGGATCGGCTTGTTCATCCCCAGCAGCAGCGGCCCGAGCTGCAACCCGTCGGTTGCAGCCTTCACGAGGTTGAAGGCGATGTTGGCGGCGTCGATCCCCGGCATGACCAGCAGGTTCGCCGCCCCTTCCAGCCGGCTGTCCGGCACGGCGCGGCCGCGGATGGCCGGGATCAGCGCAGCGTCGGCGTGCATCTCCCCATCCACTTCGAGCGCGGCGTTCTGCTTGCGGATGATGGTCAGCGCCTGGCGCATGCGCCGCGCAGAAGGTGCGTTCGACGCGCCGAAGGACGAATGCGACAGCAGCGCGACCTTGGGCGTGATGCCGAAGGCCTGCACCTGTTCGGCGGCGAGCAGCGTCATCTCGGCGATCTGCTCGGCGGTCGGGTCCAGGCACAGATGCGTGTCGACGACGAACAGGTGCTCGCCCGCGCGGGTCACGACGCCGGACAGCGCATAGACCCGCCCGACATCGTCGCGCTTGCCGATGATGTCGAGCACGTGCTTCCACTGGCCCATCCAGTCGCCGGTGCCGCCGCAGATCGCCGCATCGGCGTGCCCGGCTTCGAGCAGCAGGGAGGCGGCGACGCCCGGCCGCGTATGGACGCGCCGCTCCGCCGCATCGGGCGGCGTGCCGCGGCGGCCGGCCTTGATGCGATACAGCTCGGTCAGCGGGTCGAAGATCTCGGCATCGCGCGCGGGATCGAGGATGCGCACGCTGTCGCCGAGCGCCATGCGCAGGCCGAGTGCTGCGACCTTCGCGGCGATGACGTCGTGGCGGCCGACCAGGATGGGATCTGCGATGCCTTCATCGACCACCGACTGCACCGCGCGCAGCGTGCGTTCGTCCTCGCCTTCCGCATAGACGACGCGGCGGGGGTTCTTGCGGGCGGATTCGAAGACCGGACGCATCAGGTTGCCGGAGCGGAAGACGTTGCGCTCCAGTTCCCGGCGATAGGCGTCGAAATCGGCGATCGGGCGGATGGCCACGCCGGATTCCATCGCCGCGCGCGCCACCGCCGGCGCAATTTCCAGGATCAGGCGCGGGTCGAAGGGCTTCGGGATGATGTAGTCGGGGCCGAAGACCGGTGCGACGCCGCCATAGGCCGCGGCGACGACCTCGCTCGCTTCCACGCGGGCCAGCGCGGCGATGGCGTCGGCGGCGGCGATCTTCATCTCCTCATTGATCGTGGTCGCGCCGCAATCGAGCGCGCCACGGAAGATGAAGGGGAAGCACAGGACGTTGTTGACCTGGTTCGGATAGTCGGTGCGGCCGGTCGCGACGATGGCGTCGGGGCGGGCGGCGCGCACGGCCTCGGGCAGGATCTCCGGCTCGGGGTTCGCCAGCGCCAGGACCAGCGGCTTGGGTGCAAGGTGCTTCAGCCATTCGGGCTTGAGCACGCGCGGCGCCGACAGGCCGAGGAAGATGTCCGCCCCCGGCAGCACGTCCTCCAGCGTCCGGGCCTCCGTCTCCCGGGCATAGCGCGCGCGATACGGGTCGAGGTCGTTGCGCCCGGTATGGATCACCCCACCGATGTCGCAGATCGTGACGTTTTCCCGCTTCAGCCCCATCGAGACCAGCAGGTCGAGGCAGGCGAGTGCTGCCGCGCCGCCGCCGGTATTGACCAGCTTCACGTCCTCCAGCCGCTTGCCCTGCACCAGCAGGCCGTTGCGCACCGCGGCGGCGACGATGATGGCGGTGCCGTGCTGGTCGTCGTGGAAGACCGGGATCTTCATCCGGTCGCGCAGCGTGCGCTCGATGATGAAGCATTCGGGCGACTTGATGTCCTCGAGGTTGATGGCACCGAAGGAGGGTTCGAGCGCGGCGACAACCTCGATGAACTTTGCGGGGTCGCGTTCCTCGATCTCGATGTCAATGGAATCGATGCCGGCGAACTTCTTGAAGAGGACCGCCTTGCCTTCCATCACCGGCTTCGAGGCCAGCGCGCCGATCGCGCCCAGGCCGAGCACGGCCGTGCCATTGGTGATGACGGCGACCATGTTGCCGCGCGTGGTGTAGTCATAGGCGGTGGCCGGGTCGGCGGCGATCGCCTCGCACGCCGCGGCAACGCCGGGGCTGTAGGCCAGGCCAAGGTCGCGCTGCGTCGCCATGCGCTTGGTCGGTTCGACCGCCAGCTTCCCGGGGCGCGGGAGCCGGTGGTAGTCGAGTGCGGCGCGGCGGAAATCCTCGTCCATCAGGGTACCTCCACGGTGCAGCGTAGAGGCTTTCGCCGCCTCATGTCAGGGGCGGCGGGCGATTCCGGCCATCGCCCGCTTGCGTGCCGGCTCCATGCTGCGCCATGCGCGCCGCGCCGCGGCGACCGGGCCCTGCGAGGACATCCATGCCGAGCCACCACCGTGTTCCGTTGTCGGTGCTGGGCATTGCCGGCTTGCTGCCGAGCATCGCCTATACTTGGTGGGTGTGGCGCAGCTATCCGGCGTCATTGCTGTCGACCAACGGAGCGCCGGTGCTGTGGGACTGCGTCAACCTGTGGGCGGGCGGGCGTCTCGCGCTGGACGGGCGCCTCGACGCGGTGGTCGACCCGGCATCCTACCAGGCTTGGCTGCGGGGGCCTTCGGGCCAAGCCCGACCGGCAGCCTTCAGGCGCCGGAAACTGGTGCGGTCGAGAAGATTCGAACTTCCACAGGGTTTCCCCTACCAGCACCTCAAGCTGGCGCGTCTACCATTCCGCCACGACCGCAAACCGGGTAGAGGGCGCGGCGTATAACCCATGACCGCGCCGCCATCAACACACCCCCTCGAATGGATCGTCAGCGACGGTCGCACCCCCTATGCCGAGGCCCTGGCCAGCATGGAGGCCCACGTCGCCGCCATCCGCGCCGGCACCGCGGCCGAACGCGTCTGGCTGGTGGAACACGACCCCACCTACACCGCCGGAACCTCGGCCAGACCCGAGGACCTGCACGACGCCCGATTCCCGGTGTTCAACGCCGGGCGCGGCGGGCAATGGACCTATCACGGGCCGGGACAACGCACCGGCTACGTCATGCTCGACCTCCAGCAACCGCACGGGTCGGTGCCGGCACGCGACATCCGCGCCTACGTCCACGGGTTGGAAGAATGGCTGATCCGCACCCTGGACCATTTCAACATCCGCGCCGAACGCCGCGCCGGCCGCATCGGGCTGTGGGTGCCCAACCGCATGGGCGGGGAAGACAAGATCGCGGCCCTCGGCGTGCGGGTGACACGCTGGGTGAGTTGGCACGGGGTGGCACTGAACGTCGACCCGGACCTGGACCACTTCGGCGGGATCGTACCCTGCGGGATCAGCGAATTCGGCGTGACCAGCATCCACGCGCAAGGTGTGGTCGCGACGATGGAGCAGGCGGATGCCGCGCTTCGAGCGGCCTGGGCGGGCGTGTTCGGGTGAGGTGAGGTCAGGGGGAGTTGAACTCCCCCCGAACCCCTCCTCCTCTTTTTTTGGCTGTTGGGCTGGTGCGCTGGTGGAGTGGGGCGGTCACAATCGACTCGGGCCGCGACTCATAACGAATTTTCCGACAATCGCGCGCGGCGTTGGACAAATGGGCGGGGTGCGCGAAGGGGCCAGGCCGCAAGGCGATAGTCGGGGCCGTCAGGGCGCACGCATGGCAGCGAGTGGGCGGAGTCCAAACATCGCGTTGCAGGCCGGTGCCGCGGCAAGTCCCGCTCGGCCCTGCATGGCGCCCGCAAGCCCCGCCGCGCCGCCCTAGTGACGGGCAGGGATCCGGGGGAGTTCACTCCCCCGCCCTTCACCCGTCACAACTCCAGCAGCTCGATCTTCCCGGCATGCAGGTCGTACCGCGCCGCAACCACCTTCAGGGTCCCGACGCGGATCTTCTCTGCGAAATCGGGGTTGCGGATCAGCGATCGTGCGCCGGCCTTCGCGTTTTCCCGCACCGCATTGTCGACCAGGTCGCCTGGCTGGTTCCGCACAGCGTTCACCGCGAAGATGATCGGCCCGAGCATCGGTTGCATGATGGGGGGGATGATGGCGCCGCGCGTCACCACCTCAACCGCCGCGGTCACGGCGCCGCAAGCTTCGTGGCCCAGCACCATGACGGCGGGTGTGCCCAGGGCTTCGACGCCGTAGGCGACGGTGGCGAGGTCCACCGGGGGGATGGTGTTGCCGGCGACGCGGGCGACGAAGACCTCGCCGAGCCCGGCCTGGACCAGGGTTTCGGGCGGGGCGCGGCTGTCGGCGCAGCAGATGATGGTGGCGAAGGGGGCTTGCCCGGCGGCCAGTCGTTCACGCCTGCCGGCGCCGGCGTCGATCGGCGTGGGGTCATCGGCGACGAAGCGCCGGTTGCCGTCCAGCAACCGCGCGATCGCCTGGTCGGGGGTGAGGGTGGTGCGTGAGACGGGGGTGGTGGTGGCGCGGGCGCGTGGTGCGCCGAAGAGTCCGGCACAGGCGAGGCAGGCGATGCTGCCGAGGGTGGATCGTCGAGACGCCATGGGGATTCCCCGCTGAAGGGCTGGTGCCCGGAGCGGGAAGTCTGCGTCGATGGCGGTGAAGGAGTTCTTTATGGCGGCTCACATGCGCCCGTGCCCGTGCAAGCCGCCGCAACGCCGTGTTCGTGCGGGCATCGTCACGCGCCGGACTGAACCCGATGAGGCGATATCGGCCGCAAGGCTCGCGGGCAGCCCGACCTGGTGCCCGGCGGGATGGTTGGCTCCGTAGGGCACCAGAGCGCCATCCAGCCCGTGGAGCCGCGTACCAGTATCGGTTTCCAAAGGCCCGCTGGCCTCTGGTGGGGTGGCCCGGAGGGGCAAGGTCCCTCCGGTCTTCATCCCTGAACCGGCGCGGATCGCTCCACGCCGGTCCGGTTCAGATCACCGCCCGCGCCGCAGGAAGGCCGGCGCGGCGGCGCCGTCGCGGAAGTCGCCTTCGCGCCACGACCGGTCGCGGCCCGCCGTGTCATGCGAGGCGGTCGCGGGGCGGCGGCGGGCCTGGTCGCCGGCGGGCGAGGAGGCCGGCTTGCCGCTGCTGTTCTGCTTCGCCGCCGCGCCGTGTCCGGCCGGGCGGTGTTGCGGCTGGCGCTGCTGCGGCTTGCGATGCTGCTGCTGGCGCGGGGGCCGCGGGGCCTCGGGCGGTCGGGCGGCGAGTTCCTCGGCCGTGGCACCCGGGCGCTGTTCCGACGGGATGGTCTGGCGGATCAGCTTCTCGATTGCGCGCAGCTTGTCGCGGTCCTCATGGCTGCACAGCGCGATCGCCTCGCCCGACGCGCCGGCGCGCGCGGTGCGGCCGATGCGATGGACGTAGGTTTCCGGCACTTCCGGCAGGTCGAACTGGATGACGTGGGTGACGCCATCCACATCGATGCCGCGGGCGGCGATGTCGGTCGCGATCAGCACCGGGGCCGAGCCGTCGCGGAAGGCGGCGAGCGCACGCTCACGCGCGTTCTGCGCCTTGTTGCCGTGGATGGCGTTGGCGGCGATGCCGTCCATGTCCAGCTGCTTCACGATGCGGTCCGCACCGTGCTTGGTGCGGCTGAACACGAGTGTCCGGCCGACGCCTTCGCCCTTGATGAGTTCGGCGAGCACGCGGCGCTTGCCGGAGGCCGGGACGTTGATGACGCGCTGGGCGACCTTCTCGGCCGTCGTCGCCACGGGGGCGACGGCGACGCGGGCCGGGTCCTTCAGCATCTCGGCGGCCAGGCGGTTGATTTCCTGCGGCATGGTGGCGCTGAAGAACAGCGTCTGGCGCTGCTGCGGGATGGCCTTGAGCAGGCGACGGATGGCCGGCAGGAAGCCCTTGTCGAGCATCTGGTCGGCTTCATCGAGCACCAGCGTGGTGACCATGTCGAGCCGGCCGGCATTCTGGTCGAGCAGGTCCTGCAGGCGGCCCGGCGTGGCGACGAGAATGTCGACGCCGCGCGACAGGGCCGCGCGCTGCGGCCCGAAGCCGACGCCGCCGAAGATGACGGCGACGGACAGGCCGAGATGGCGGCCATAGGTCCGCACGCTGTCGGCGATCTGGGAGGCCAGTTCGCGCGTGGGCGACAGCACCAGCACGCGGCAGCCGCCACGGGGCGGCCGGCCGGGGGTCTGGGCCAGGCGGTGCAGGATCGGCAGGCTGAAGGCCGCGGTCTTGCCGGTGCCGGTCTGGGCGATGCCGAGCAGGTCGCGCCCTTCGAGCACGATCGGGATGGACTGGGCCTGGATGGGGGTGGGGGTGGTGTAACCCTCCTCGGCCAGGGCCTGGAGGATTCGCGTGTCGAGGGCCAGGCCCTCGAAGGTATTGGTCAAGATACGTCCTGTGGCACGCGCGCGGCGATGATCGCGGCGCACGTCGCTGCGGTGAGAAAGCCCCGCGGGATAGGGACAGTCCGGTGGGTGGCGCGCCAGTTCCCGACCCGGGCCCGCACCGCGCTTCACTGCCCTGGGGAGCGAAGCGGCGGGGACCGATCACGCGGCCGGGTGGCGCGTGGCGCGCGGTGGACCCGCGCGATGAACCGTGTATGGGCCTTCGCGGGTGCAAAAACAAGCAAAAGCATCGAGGCGCGCGTGGCGATGGCGCCGCGGCCCGTGGCGCGGCGGGCCGAACCGTGAAGGGTTCAGCCGCTTGCGGCGCTGGCCATGGCCCGATCGCGCGACACGGCCGCCTGGCGCATCGGCGCCTGCGATCGTCGCGCCCTACCGCCGCGCCAGCATCGCGTTGCTGTCCTCGAAGCGCTGCATCACCTTGGCCGAATCATACGGGCCTTCCTCCAGCGTCTCCGGGTCCCATTCGCTGCGATGGGCGGCGAAGAAATCCCCGCCATAGACGTGGATCGCCCCGGTCAGGCGCGGGATCGGGTTGGTCACCGAATGGATGATGTCCTTGCCCAGCACTGCGCAGTCGCCGGTCGAAAGCGCCTTGGCGCCGGCGGCCTCGATATGGTGACCGTCGCCTTCGGCGATGCGGCGCCAGAAGATGTTGTCCTCCCGCCCGCCATAGATGCCGATGCAGGCCCACATGCGGTGGTCATGCGGCTGCAGCGTCATCAGCGGCCCCCATGACAGGTTCAAGATGGTCAGATCGGCGGACCGATACAGCGGCACCAGCCCGGCCTTGGTCGGCTCGCCCAGCGCCTTGATGACCGAGGCGTGGTCGGCGACGGCGCGGGCGACGACCTCGCGGACGGATTTGTGGCTGCTGTCCTGGGCGATGGCCTCGCGGCAATCGGCGATGAAGCGGTCGAGGTCGAACATCGGAGTGCCTCCGGGGTGGCGGGACAACGCAATCCCTGCATGGAGCCTGCGCGAGAAGTTACGCCTCCGCCAGCCGGGTCGCACGCCAAATCCTCGCGCGGGCGGGTGCCCTTGTCGATCCTCCGGGGCGGCGGAAGAATGCCGGGCAGTTTGAGGAGCAGCGCCAGCAATGAAGACGATCGCCGAAGCCGCCGCAGCCCTTGCGGCCGGGCGCACCACCGCGGCCGCGCTGACCGATGCCGCGCTCGCCCGCATCGCCGCGCCGGACGGGGAAGGCGCGCGCGCCTTCATCACCGTGCATGCCGAGACGGCGCGCGCCTCGGCGGCCGCGATGGATGCACTGCGCGCGGCGGGGCGGTCGCCGTCCGCCTATGCGGGCATCCCGATCAGCATCAAGGATCTGTACGACGAGGCGGGGGTGACCACGCGGTCCGGCTCCGTCGCGCTGAAGGGCGCGCCGGCGGCAAAGGCGACCGCGCCATCCGTGCAGCGGCTGATCCGGGCGGGGTTCGTGATCCTCGGCCGGACCAACCAGGTGGAATTCGCCTTTTCGGGGCTCGGCGTGAACCCGCATCACGGTACGCCGCGCAGCCCGTGGGACCGCGCGGTGGGACGGCTGCCGGGCGGGTCGTCTTCGGGCGCGGGGGTGGCGGTGGCGGATGGGATGGGGTTTGCGGGGCTCGGCACCGATACCGGCGGGTCATGCCGCATCCCGGCCGCACTCTGCGGCGTGGTGGGGTGGAAACCGACGGCGAAGCGCGTGCCGATCACCGGCATCCTGCCGCTGGCGACCTCGCTCGATTCGGCCGGGCCGCTGGCGCGCAGCGTGGCGGATTGCGCAGTGGTCGATGCGCTGATGGCCGGGGCGGAGGACGCCGTCGCGCCGAAGCCGCTGCCGATGAAGGGGCTGCGGCTTGGCTTGCCGCGCGGCACCTTCCTGACGGATGGGATGGACGGCACGGTCGCGGCGGTGTTCGGGCGCACGCTGACGCGGCTGTCGGCAGCCGGGGCGCAGGTGATCGAATTCGACCTGCCGGAGCTCGACCAGATCGCCGCCGCCAATGCCGCCGGGGGTTTCGCCGCCAGCGAGGCCTGGGCCTGGCATCATGGCCTGGTCGCCGAGAAGGCCGACGCCTACGACCCGCGCATCCTCAAGCGCATCCGCCGCGGCGAACAGATGTCGGCGACCGACTACGTTGAACTGCTGCAGGCGCGCGCGCGCATCATCGCCGCCATCGCGCCGCGCACCGCGCCCTTCGATGCGGTGATCTGCCCGACCTGCCCGGTGGTGCCGCCGCGCATCGCCGATGTCGACGCCGAGGCCGACTACAACCGCATCAACATGATGCTGCTGCGCAATACCAGCGTGGGGAATTTCCTCGACCGCTGTTCGATCAGCATCCCCTGCCACGTTGAAGGCGAAGCCCCGGTCGGGCTGATGCTGACCGGCGAGCACATGGGCGATGCAAGGCTGTTCCAGGTGGCGATGGCGGCGGAGGCGGCGCTGGCGGCGTGACCGCGCCGCGCTTCGGCAACCTGCGCGATGGGCCGGCCCCCGCCGCGGCGGGGGGCGAGACCTTCGCCGAGCTTCTGCGCGACGGCGGGGCGCGGGTGGAACGCATCGCGTCGCGCGCCGTGCGTGATGGCGACTGGTACGAACAGGGTTGGGGCGAATTCGTGCTGCTGGCCAGCGGGGCGGCGCGGCTCGCCTTCGCGGATGGGACCGAGCGTGCGCTCGCGCCCGGCGATTGGGTGCATCTGCCCGCAGGCTGTCGCCATCGCGTTGCCTGGACCGATCCGTCGGTGGAGACACTCTGGCTGGCGGTCCACCTGCCGCCGGGATGACGGGGCGCGGGGATCAGGCCGTGGCGCGTTCCGGCCGAAGTGGCCCCGCCCCGTCGAACCGCCAGCCACGCACGAACGTTTGCGGGCCAGCCCCCCGCGGCATCGAAGCCGACATCATTCGCCCGGCAGCTTGATCCCCGTCATCGCCTGCCACACCCGGATGACGAAGCCATCATCCTTGCCGCCCTGCCCGATCGCCCGCGCCGCGGTGAACAGTTGCTGTGCCTGCGACGCCAGCGGCACCGGGAAGTTCAGTCCGCGCGCCATCTCCGCCACCAGGCCAAGATCCTTGACGAAGATGTCCACGGCGCTGCGCGGCTCGTCGTCGCCGGTCAGCACGCGGGCCATGCGGTTCTCGAACATCCAGGAATTGCCGGCGGCGCTGGTGACCACGTCATAAAGCTGCTGCGGATCGGCGCCGGCGCGGATGCCGAGCGCCATGGCTTCCGCCGCCACCGCGATATGCACGCCGGCAAGCAACTGGTGCACCACCTTCACCGTGGCACCGATGCCCGGCTCCTCGCCGAGGTTCCACACCTTCGCCGCGACCGCGCCGAGCACCGGTTCCGCCGCCGCGAAGGCGGCCGCGCTGCCCGACGCCATCACCGTCATCTCGCCCGCCCGCGCCTTCACCGCGCCACCCGAGACCGGCGCATCGAGGAACAGGAACTGCCGCGCCGCCGCCTGTTCGGCCAGCGCCCGCGCGGCATCCGGGCCCATGGTGGCGGAGGAGACGATCACCGCGCCGGGCGCGAGGCGCGGCAGCGCGCCATCCGCGCCGAATACCGCGGCTTCCGTCTGCGCGGCGTTCACCACGAGGACGACCAGCGCGTCGAGCCCCTGCGGCAGGTCGGAAGCCTTGGCGACGACACCGCCCCCGGAGGCGGCGAATTCCGCCCGCGCGGCCTCGCGCATGTCGCAGCCGGTCACGTCATGCCCGGCGCGCAGCAGGCTCAGCGCCGCGCCCATGCCCATGCTGCCCAAACCGATGACGCCGACCTTCATGGCGATCCCCCCATATGAAGTGCCGCAGGCTGGCGGCGCGGCGGCGGGCGGTCAACGCGTGATGGCGACGACGACCTGGACGACGGCGAAGACCGCCATCAGCAGCAGCGCGATGCGCTGCAGGACATGCATGGGCGGCATGGCGTGGCGCGGTCAGATCCGGGCGCGGGGCCTGCGCGCCTGCCGGGCGATCAGCGCGCGCAGCAGGTCCTTGATGGCGGCGGCGTCGGGGTGGCGGGCGACGACCTCGGCCTCATGCGCACGGGCGGCGCTCAGCAGGTCGTCCAGCATCGCCTCGCCTTTCGGGGCCAGGTGCACGCGCACCAGGCGGCGGTCGCGCGCATCCTGCTGGCGCGTCACCAGCCCGCTGCGCTCCATCCGGTCGAGCACCTTGGTCATGGTCGGCTGCTGCAGCAGGCAGGCCTCGGCGAGGACGGTCACCGTCTCGGGCCCGCCCGACAAGGTGGCGAGCACGCGCCAGACCGGCACCGAGACCCCGCGGCCCCTCAGCCTGTCATGGAATTCCGCTGATACGACATGGGAGGCGCGGGCGAGTAGCGAGAGGAGGTAGTCGTCCACGAACCTTGGTTCGGCGATTTTCGTGTCCATGGCGGGTCACCCGACTGGAAGGCTGAACACTAGCGTTCCGGAGGGTGCCATGTCTTGCATTGTGTGCATTTATTTCGTGATACACACCGAATAGAAACCAGGACGCGATCTTCACGCGGGTTTAGAAGACCTTTCACGCAATACGGCACCGGCGAGACGGTGCATCACCGCCCCGGCAGGCGACCGGCGGCGCGTCGCTGCTCATAGGCGCGGGCATGCAGCAGCGCGGCCTCATGCGCCTCATCCTCCACGCCGGCGCGTCGGGCGGCATCGAGCAGGTAGCCCAGGATGTGGTCCGCCTCGGTCCGCCCGCCGGCTTCGATGTCGCGCAGCATGGAGGTGCCATAGGCGCTCGCCGGGTCAGCGAACAAGGCGCGGTATTCGGCCATGAAGGCATCGCGCATCGGGAAGCCCTGCGCCGCGGCAATCGCCGCATTGCGGTCGAGCAGCCGATGCAGGAAGGCGCTGCCGCCGGCACGCACGACCTCCCCCACATTGGCGCGCATTAGCACGGTGCCGATGGCGCTGGTGCCAAGGTGCACCAGCTTCTCCCACATCCGCGCCATGATGTCGGGCACCGCCTGCGCGACCACGCCGCGCGCCGGGGCGAAGGCAGCCTCGATCGCGCGCGTCCGGTCGGACAGGCCGCCATCGCGTTCGCCGAAGGTGATCCAGCGCCAGTCATTGAGCTGCCGCACGGTGCCGTCCGGCCCCAGCGTCGCCTGGATCTTGGCGAGGCCGCCCAGCACCCGGTCCGAGCCAAACGCGGCCGCCAGGCGATCGACATGGGCCAGGCCGTTCAGCACCGGCAGGATCGCGGTGCGCGCATCCACCGCCGGGCGTATGGCGGCAATGGCGTCAGCCAGGTCATAGGCCTTGCAGGACAGCAGGACGACGTCCCAGCCCGGGGCCACCTGGTCCGCGGTCAACGCGGCAACAGGGCCGCGCCAGGCGCCGAAGGGGCTGTCGATGACCAGGCCATTGCGCCCCAGCGCCGCCTGGCGCGCGGGGCGGACCAGGAAGGCGACCTCGGCCGCGCCGGCCTCGACCAGTCGGCCGCCGAAATAGCCACCCAGCGCGCCTGCGCCCAGGACCAGGATACGCATGGTCGTTTCCCCACCGATGGTGAGGCAGAGCCTAGCCGGGCGGGGGGCGGGGGACCATTGGGGGCGGCGAGATTGGAGGGGCGCTGCCCCTCCAAGCCACCCCGCCAGGAGCCAACGGGCTCCTGGACCGCGGGATTTGGGTGCTTCGCCCGGAGGGCGCCCATGTGGACCGGCGCCGCGGAGCCAAGCCCGATGCGCGGTTCCATCCCCGCCCGCCCTACAGCACCCGCCGCGCCACCACGTCGAGCTTCGCCAGCATGTCCGGGTCGCGCCGTTCCGGCGCGGTGATCAGCGCGTGTTCCAGTGCCGTGTCGCAGCCGGCGGGGCATGGGCCGCGCGGGGCGCCGAGCATCGGCACCACCGCCTGCACCAGCGCGCGGGCGCGGTCGGCGTTGGAGAACAGCACCTTCACCACCTGCTCGACGGTGACGTGGTCGTGGTCGGGGTGCCAGCAGTCGAAGTCGGTCACCATGGCCATGGTCGCGTAGCAAAGCTCGGCCTCGCGGGCCAATTTCGCCTCGGGCATGTTGGTCATGCCGATCACGTCGCAGCCCCATTGGCGGTAGAGCAGGCTTTCGGCCTTGGTGGAGAATTGCGGGCCTTCCATGACCAGGTAGGTGCCGCCGCGGGTGTAGGGCAGGTCGATGGCCTTGGCCGCGGCTTCCAGCGCATCACCGAGGCGCGGGCAGACCGGATGCGCGACCGAGACATGCGCGACGCAGCCGGTGCCGAAGAAGGATTTCTCGCGCGCGAAGGTGCGGTCGATGAACTGGTCGACGATGACGAAATGGCCCGGCGGGAGGTTCTCCTTCAGCGAACCCACGGCCGACAGCGAGATCAGCTCGGTGCAGCCGATGCGCTTCATGGCGTCGATATTGGCGCGGTAGTTCAGCGCGGAGGGCGGCGTGGGGTGGCCTCGGCCGTGGCGGGGCAGGAAGGCGACGCGCGCGCCGTGCAGCGTGCCGGTGAGGATGTCATCCGACGGATCGCCCCAGGGGGTGTGGACCTTGACCCATCTGCGGTCTTCGAGACCTTCGAGGTCGTAGACGCCGGACCCGCCGATGAAGCCGATCATGGGGGTGATGAGGTCGGACATGGAACGGTGTCTCCGCGCTGCGGAAGGCGGTTTAGCGCGACGGGGCGCGCGTGCTAAGCGGGGAGCATGATTCGACCTGCGGTTGCCCGATTCGTAGCACCCCTGCTGTTGGTGATGCTGGCGCTGGCGGCCTGCAGCGATGACCAGTATTCGCGCAGCGGGCCGATGGCGCCGCGCGGAACGGCGCTGCCGCCGCCGGACCCGGTGACGGGGGCGGCGAGGACGGCGCTGCCGGGGTCTTGATCACCCGTCCAGCACATCGTCCTCCGGCTTCCGCCGCGCCCGGTGCCGATCGATCCACCCCGCCACCGGCCGCAGCAGCACGTTCACCGTCAGCACCAGCGCCGTCACGACGATCGCCGCCGTGAACTCCCGCGCGCCGATCAGCACGCCGAGCATCGCGACGCACCAGATCGTCGCCGCATCGCCCAGCCCCGTGACCGACCGCCCCGCCTTGATGATCGCCCCGGCGCCGAGGAAGCCCACCCCCGTCGCCACCGCCCCGAAGGCATTGCCCCAGCCGATATCCGGCACGCGCGACACCACCATGCAGGCAAATCCGGCCGAGGCCAGCGCCACCAGCGAGCAGGTGCGGATGCCGACCGCGCTCGTGCTGACGCCACGCTCGATGCCGATAGCGACGCCGATCACGAAGGCCGCGCACAACACCAGGGCGGTGCCGAGATCCGGCCCCAGCCCGGTCAGCCAGGCGTCGAGCGCGGCATTCACACGTTGAACCGGAACAGCATCACGTCGCCATCCTTCACGACGTATTCCTTGCCTTCGACGCGCATCTTGCCGGCTTCCTTGGCACCCTGCTCGCCGCCCAGCGTGACGTAGTCATCGTAGCCGATCGTCTCGGCCGCGATGAAGCCGCGCTCGAAGTCGCCATGGATCACGCCGGCGGCCTGCGGTGCCTTCATCCCCTTGATGATGGTCCAGGCGCGCGCTTCCTTCGGCCCACAGGTGAAGTATGTGATCAGACCCAGCAGCGTGTGGCCGGCACTGATGATGCGATCCAGGCCGGAATCCTCCAGCCCGAGGGAGGACAGGAATTCCGCGCGGTCACCTTCCGGCATCTGGCTGATCTCGGCCTCGATCGCCGCCGAGACCACAACCGCCTGCGCGCCCTCGGCCTTCGCCTTCTCGAACACCTTCGCCGAGAACGCGTTGCCCGTGGCGGCCGAGGCTTCCTCGACATTCGCCACATACAGCACGGGCTTGGTCGTCATCAGCTGCAGCCGCGACGCCGCCGCTTCCTCACCCTTCGGAACCGCGGTGCGCGCCGGCTTGCCCGCTTCCAGCGCCGCCTTGATCGGGTCGATCAGCGCCATCTGCGCGAGCGCTTCCTTGTCACCGCCACGCGCGCGCTTCACCAGGCCGATCGCCCGCTTCTCCAGGCTGTCGAGGTCGGCGAGCATCAGCTCCGTCTCGACCGTCTCCGCATCGCGCACCGGATCGACATTGCCCTCGACATGGGTGACGTCGGTGTCCTCGAAGCAGCGCAGGACATGGACGATCGCATCCACCTCCCGGATATTCGCCAGGAATTGGTTGCCGAGCCCCTCGCCCTTCGACGCGCCGCGCACCAGCCCGGCGATATCGACGAACTCAAGGCTCGTCGGCACCGTCTTCTGCGACTTGCCGATCCGCGTCAGCGCATCGAGCCGCTTGTCCGGCACCGCCACGCGCCCGACATTGGGCTCGATGGTGCAGAAGGGATAATTCGCCGCCTGTGCCGACGCGGTCTGCGTCAGCGCGTTGAACAGGGTGGATTTGCCGACATTCGGCAGCCCGACGATGCCGCAGTTAAAGCCCATTGGTATCCCCTTTGCCGCCGATGGCGGGCGCTGCCTTGTGCCAGGCAGCCTCGAATTCCTCGGCGAAGGTCTCGGCGATGGTCGCCGCCGCGATGCGCGCCGCGCCGTCATCCGTCACCGGCGCCAATGCCGCGGCGCGCAGATGCCCCACCACCTCGCCCACCGAAAGCGAACCACGCGGCAGCCGCCCGACCGTCTCATGCGCCGCGCGCGCGGGGTCGCCGGTGAAGCGCAGCAGATGGCGCGCCACCAGCACCAGCGCACCGGCCAAGGCGGCCGCGTCGCGCGTGCCCTCGCGCATCACGCGGCGGTCCTCGGCTTCCGGCGAGAAGCCGTCGATGGTGAACAGGTCGAGCGTCGCGCGCAGCCCGGCCGCGGCACTCGCCAGGCATTCCGCCTCGCGCACCAACGCGGCGGCGAGGATCGCCGTGCCGTTCGCCATGTCCTGCGGGCCGGGGCCGGTGAAATCGAAATCCGGATGTGGTTCGTCTTCCATCACCCCTCCTGCGTCAGCAGCGCGACGCGCGTCATGAAGTCCTCAGGCTTGCCTTCGGCCAGCATCGGCGCGCAATCCGCCACCGCATCCAGCAACTTTTCCAGCCAGGGCTGGTCCTGCTTGGCGAAGTTGCCGAGCACATGCCCGGTCACCGCATCCTTGTGGCCCGGATGCCCGATGCCCATCCGTACGCGCCAGTAGTCCGGGCTGCCGAACGCACGCCGCATGTCGCGCAGCCCATTGTGCCCGGCCACGCCGCCGCCCTTCTTCACCCGCACCTTGCCGGGCGCGAGATCGAGCTCGTCATGGAAGGCGGTCACATCCTCGGGCGGGATCTTCAGGAAGGACGCGGCCTGCTGCACGGCGTCGCCGCTGGCGTTCATGTAGGTCATGGGCTTCAGCGCCCAGACGCGACGCCCCGCAATCGTGCCCTCGCTCACCTCACCCTTGAAGCGCTTACGCCATGGGGAGAAGCGATGGCGGCGGGCGATGGCATCGACCGCCATGAAGCCGATGTTGTGGCGCTGGCGCGCGTATTCGCTCCCCGGATTGCCGAGGCCGACCCACAGCAGCGGTCCGTCAGATGCAGGCATGGGAACAAGAAAGGTCGGGGGAGAGAACTCCCCCGATCCCCCTCCTTTTTCTGTCTTTTGGGGACTGACCGGCGGGGCCGGCGCCAGAGATCAAAAAACGGAGGGGGATTCGGGGGAGGTGTTCCTCCCCCGACTTCCTTACTTCTTCTTGCCGCCCTTGGCCGGCGCGGCTGCACCGGCGGCGGGCGCCTTCTGCTTGATCGCCTCGACCGGGCCAGGGGCCGCGGCGGGGGCTTCCTCGACCACGGTCGGGGCGGCGATCGAAGCGACCATGAAGTCGCGCCCGACGATCGCCGGCTTGGCGCCGAACTGGTCCTTCACGGCGGACCAGCGCATGCCGTCACCGATGGCGGCTTCACCCAGGTCGATCTCGAAGGCTTCCGGCACGTTCTCCGGATCGGCCATCACCTCGATCTCGCGGCGCACGACGTTGAGCACGCCGCCGGCCTTGATGCCCGGGCAGGTCTCTTCGTTCAGGAAGTGCACGGCGACCTTCACGCGGATGCGCGAACCCGGCGCCAGGCGCTGGAAGTCGACATGGATGGGGCGGTCGGTGACCGGGTGGAACTGCACGTCGCGCATCAGGCAGCGCTCGGTGGCGCCTCCCTTCACCGCGACCTCATACAGGTGCGACTGCCAGCCGCCCTTGTGCAGTTCCTTCATCACCACGCGCGGGTCGAGCGCGGCAAGCTGCGCTTCGGCCTTGGCACCGTAGATGACAGCGGGGACGAGCCCCTGACGCCGGGTTGCGCGGGCTGCCCCCTTACCTGCCTGCTCGCGCGCTTCGGCCTCGATCCGAATGGTCTGGACCATGGTCGTGTTCCTTCAGGTTGATGCTGTCGCCGTGCCGGGGCCTTGCGGACATGCCAGCACGACAAGCGCCGGCCTCCAGGGGTGCCGACGCGGGCCGCTTCTAGGCGATGCGGGTCACAGGCGCAAGCACCGGAACCCTTGACGCGGCGCGGCGCGGCGCGGAAGCGTTCCAGGCATGGAAGGTCTCGCACTTCTCCTCGGCATCATCTTCTTCGGCGGCTGGGGGCTGGGCGTCGCCGCCTTCGCCCGTGCCGGGCGGGCCCGGCGGGACGCAGAGGCGCTGCGGGCCGAACTCGCCGCCCTGCGGGCGGAGGTGAGTGGCATGGCCGGCGCCCTGGTCGCGGCCGGCTTCCGCCCGCCCGAGGCTGCCGCCGCGCCATCGCCGGTCTACGCACCGTCGCCCTATGCGGCGCCCACCTTCGCACCGCCCCCCGAACCCGCGCCGGCGGCCGATGGCACGCCGACCGAGGAGCAGGCGCCGCAGGCCGTCGAGGCCGACGCCGGCCCGGACGCCGCATTGCCGCCCTGGTCGCGGCCAGGCGGCGCGCGCCCGCAGCGCAACCTCGAGGAGCTGATCACCCAACGCTGGGGCGTCTGGCTCGGTGCCGGGGCGCTGCTGCTGGCTGGCGTCTTCCTGATCCGCTTCGCGGTGGAGGAAGGCTGGCTCGGGCCGGCGATGCGCTGCGCGCTGGCCGGACTGCTCGGCGTGGCGCTGATCCTGGCCGGGGAATGGCTGGCGAAGCGGTCCACGGCCCCCGCGCCCGCCGGCGGTTCGCCGGATGACGCGCCCACCGGCGCAATATCGGACCACGCGCCTGTGGGCGCGATGCCGGACTACGCGCCGCCCGCCCTCGCCGCCGGCGGCGTCGCCATGCTGTTTGGCGCGACCTATGCCGCGACGTCGCTCTACACCTTCCTGCCGCCGCTGCTCGGCTTCATCGGCATGGCCGCGGCGGGCGCGCTGGGCATGCTGCTGTCGCTGCGGCGCGGCCCGCTGGTCGCCGTGGTCGGGCTGGTCGGCGCCTTCCTCACCCCCGCCCTGGTCGCCACCGACGACCCCTCCCTGCCCGGCCTCTTCGCCTATCTGCTGGTGGTCGTGGCGGCGGCGATGATGGTGGTGCGGGCCACCGCCTGGGGCTGGCTCGGCTGGTCCGCGACGGTGGCCGGGGCGCTCTGGGTGGTGGCAGGCACGGCGATCGGCAAGGGGCTCGACCTCTGGGCGCCGGCGATCTTCGTGCCGGCGGCGGCGGCCTGCTTCCTGTTCCTGCTGCCGCGGGAAGCGTTGGCCGGCACACTTGGCCGGCGGCTTGCGCATCTGCCGCCGGCCTTCCTCGGTGCCGCCCTGCTGCCGCTCGCGATGTTCGAAACCGATCTCGCCTCGGCGGCCGGCATTCTGTTGGTATCGCCTGTCGCCATCCTCGCCGGCCTGCGTGACCAGCGGTTGGTCCGGCTTCCCTGGATCGCTGCCATACTCGGCCTGGTCATGCTGCTGGTCTGGCTGGTGCCGCCATGGTCGCCCACTGGGGAGGCGGTTACGGTCGAGGGCGTGACGCAGGCCTTCATTCCCGGCGCCTGGGTGCCGGAGGCGCTGACGCGGTACCTGACCATCGCGCTGATCCTGGCGTTGATGCACCTGCTGGCGGGACTGGTGCTGGAGACACGCGCGCTGGCCTGGGCAGGCCTGGCCGCCACCGTGCCGGTGGTCACGCTGCTGGTCGCCTATGGCCGCGTGCGGGGCTTCGCGACCGATCCGACCTGGGCGTTGGTCGCGGCGGCGCTCGCCGCCGTGCATGTCGGCGCGGCGGCGCGCGGGATGCGCTCGGCGGACCCGCAGCGTGCCGGCGCCCATGCGGCGGCGGCGACGGCGGCGCTCGCGCTCGGTTTCGCGATGGTGCTGCGGGACCAGTGGCTGACGCTCGCCGTCGCACTGTTCCTGCCGCCGCTGGCGATGATCTGCGCGCGGACGGGGCTCGATGCGCTGCGCCGGGTCGCCGCCGTGGTCGCGGCGCTGGTGCTGGTGCGGCTGACGCTGAACGGCTTCGTGCTCGGCTATGACTGGGGCGAGACGCCGCTGCTGAACGGGCTGCTGCTGGCCTATGGCGTGCCGGCGATCTGCTTCTGGTGGGCGGCGCGGATCTTCCTGCGGCAGCGCGACGGCATCGTCGTGCGGCTGCTGGAATGCGGCGCGGCGCTGTTCGCAACGCTGCTGGTGCTGCTGGAGATCCGCCACGCCTTCCATCCGGGCGCGCTGGCGGCCGAACGCTGGGACTTCGCGGAAGCCGCCTGGCAATGCAGCGCGCTGTTCGCCTGCGCCGCCGTCGCACTGTTGCTGCACCGGCGCAGCGGGCGGGCGGCGATGCTGTGGGCGGCGCGGGCAGCGGGGCTGGTCGGGCTGCTGGTCGGGCTGATCCTGCTCGCGGCCAATCCCTGGACCACCAACCGCGATGTCGGCGCGTGGCCGCTGCTCAATGCGCTGGCGCCGGCCTATCTGCTGCCGGCGCTGCTGGCCGCCTGGGCGATCGCGCGCGCGCCGGAAGCCCGCCAACCGCCAGGCGCTGCGCAGGTACTGGCCGGCTATGCGCTGGTCTCGGCCTTCGCCTGGGTGACGCTGGAAGTGCGCCGCGCCTTCCACCCCGAGAAGATTGGCGTGCTGCCGATCGGCGAGGCGGAAATGTACGCCTATTCCGGCGCCTGGCTGCTGCTCGGCGCCGTGATGGTGGCGATCGGCATCCGCAGCGGGCGGAAGGAAATCCGGCTGGCGGCGCTCGCCGTGATCGCGCTGGTGACGTTCAAGGTGTTCCTGGTGGACATGGACGCGTTGGTCGGGCTGTGGCGCGTGCTGTCCTTCCTCGGGCTGGGGCTGGCGCTGATCGCGCTGGGGGCGATCTACCGGCGGTTCGTGATGGGACGGCCGGCGGGCGCTTGAAGGTTGGAGGGGCACCGCCCCTCCAAGCCACCCCGCCAAAGGCCTGGGGGCCTTTGGAATGCCGGCACCTGGTATGGGGCGGGGATGTCGGGATCGGCGCCGAGGGCCGCCTTCGGGCACGCCGTGCGCCAAGTGGGCCCAGCGCCGGGAATCGACCTTCAACAGGCGCGATGCCCAGGGCCTACGCAGAAGCGTCGAAGCGCCGAGACAGCCAATTCCGGCACCGGGCCCGTGCCATGACCGCTCTGCCGCCGCGCAGGGCACCAATTCCCCGCGGTCCAGGGGCCCGCTGGCCCCTGGTGGGGTGAGGTCTGGAGAGGGGCGACGCCCCTCTCCATCCGCCCGTCACGCCGGCAGATGCGGCAGCGTCACCGGGCTGATCTCCCACACCGCGCCGCTCGCCGGCGGCGAGCAGAAGGTCGGCAGCGCATTCGGCGTGCGCACATTCGGCGCATGCCCCAGCGCGCGGCGCAGTGCGCGGAACAGCGCGCCATGCGCCACCACCAGCACCGGCCCGGGCAGCGCCGTCGCGCGGTTGATCGCCGCGACCGCGCGGTCGTGCAGCCCGTTGAAGGTTTCCGCGCCGTCCGGCGTGTAGGTGCCGGCGACCCAGTCGTCGTACCAGTCGCCCATCGGCTTGCCTTCCTCGGTGCCGAAGCAGACTTCCTGCAATTCGACATCGGTGCCGACCGGCAGGTTCAGCGCTTCTGCGACGATCTCCGCCGTGCGGAGTGCGCGCGACAACGGGGATGCGACGATGGTGACGATGTCGCGGTCGACCATCGCCAGCGCCGCGCGGCGTGCCTGCGCCAGGCCCACCGTGTTCAGCGGGATGTCGGTGCGCCCCTGGCTGCGGCCCTCGGCGTTCCAGTCGGTCTCCCCGTGGCGGAGGAACCAGAAGGGAATGGGATTCAGCGCGAGGGTCATCCGATTTCCTTTTCCCGCGCGGTCGCGGCGGCGATGGCGGGCACCGCGGCGACCTTTGCCCCGAGCGCCTTCAGGTGAACCAGCCCTTCCGTCGGCAGGCCGAGGAAGCCGGCGAATCCGAGCAGCGCGGCGAGGAAGATGTCCGGCGCCGTGACCTGCGCCGTGCCCAGCAGCGTGCCGTTCGGCTGCTTCGCCAGCACTGCGTCGGCGAAGGCCAGCGCTTCCCCCGCGCGAGCGGACGCGGCGGCGCGCAGCGTGGCGGCGGCGGCTTCGTCATCCGCGAACAGCCGCTTCGCCTGGAAGGCGACGTAGAAGGTGTTGGCCATGCGGAAATGGCACCAAGCGAGCCATTCCATTCCCTTCGCGCGGCCGATCGCGTCGCGCGGCAGCAGGCCCGAGTCCGGCGCCGCCTCGGCGAGCCACAGCGCCATGGCCGGGATCTCGGTGATCGTCACGCCGGCATCGGGGATCTGGATCGCCGCGACCTCTCCCTTCGGATTGATGGCGAGGTAGTCGGGCGTCTTGTGGTCGCCCTTGCGGAGGCTGATGAAGCGGATGTCGAGGTCGAGCCCGCTCACCGCTGCCATGTGGTGAACGATGGTCCCGCTGGTCTGGGTCGAGGTCCACAGAATCGGCTTGGTCATGATGCGTCTCCGGCCAGGGTAGATGCCGTCCGGATGGAACCACCCGGACGGGGAACGATGCTCGCTTGAAAAACGGCATGGGCGGGACCGCGCGGACCCATGGTCATGCGGCCCCGTCCAGGGCGATGCAGGCGAAGGCGACCTTCGCCTCGGTGGGAACGCCGAAGCGCGCGGTGTGCCGCGCCGGCAGGCCATTCGGGAAGTGCTTCACGTATTCCGCGTTGCATTCGGCGTAGTCGGCCGGGTCGGTGATCAGCATCGTCACCTGCACGGCGCGGTCCAGGCTGCTGCCGGCCTCCCGCAGGATGGCATCGACCATGGCGAGCGCGTTGCGCGTCTGCTCGGCGGCGGTGGCGCCCCGGTGGATACCGGCGGCCGGATCGTGCGGGGCGGAATGCCCCGACACGTAGACCAGACCACCGGCGCGCGTCGCCCGGCTGAATGGGCGCGGCTCACCGGGGGCTGGGTGGCCGATGATGGCGAAGGGGGCGGTCACGTCAGGCCTTCGGCCGCCATCACGCGCTGCACCGCCGGGCGGGCCTTCATGCGCGCATAGTGCGCGGCGATATTGGCCGGCAATTCCTTGCCCATGCGGCCGTTCCACCAGAAGGATACATAGAACAGCGCGCTGTCGGCGAAGGAGTAGTTGCCGACCAGCCAGTCCTTGCCCTCCAGCGCCTTGTCC
Organism: Roseomonas sp. CAU 1739; assembly: GCF_039839775.1. NCBI lineage: Bacteria > Pseudomonadati > Pseudomonadota > Alphaproteobacteria > Acetobacterales > Roseomonadaceae > Roseomonas > Roseomonas sp. CAU 1739. The sequence continues at coordinate 21,435 of NZ_JBDOQQ010000005.1, read as the reverse complement.
AGAAGCGCGAGGCCTTTGGAGAAGATCTCGGCGCCGCGCGCCTTCACCGCGTCATGGTCGGCCTCGGAGGGCGCGAAATTGACCGGGCGGAACATGCGGGAGAAGCCCTGCATGTGCAGCGTGGCGACGCAATAGTCGGCGAGTTCCAGCGCGCGCGCCTGGGCGTCCATGCCGACCGGCATGAGCTGGGCGGTGGGGAAGCGGGAGGCGAGCCAGAAGGCGATGGCGGGGTATTCGGTCATCACCGAGCCGTCGTCGCGTTCCAGCGTCGGCACCTTGGACTTCGGGTTCACGCCGGTGAATTCGGGCTTGAACTGCGCGCCTTCGCGCAGGTTGACCATCACGGCTTCATACGGCGCGCCGATTTCCTCGAGCAGCACATGGATGCCGACCGAGCAGGCGCCCGGGGAATAGTAGAGCTTCATGCCGCGTGTCCTTCCGCATTGCCGCCGGAAGGGCGGCCCGGCGGGAAGATCGGGCCGCCCGGGGGGCTTGGCAAGCCGGCCGGGCGCGCCCGGCCTGCCGACGGGCGACGTTGGGCACGGGGGCGCAACACGCATGATCGACGCCCGGCCGCCGCGCCATGGCGCAACCCGCATCGGGCTCGGGCGTTCCATCGGCAACGGCGCCCATTCCGGGCGCCGGCAGAACCAGGGGTACCCTATGGACAAGGATCGGATCGCGGGCGCCGCCAAGCAGGCGAAGGGCACGGTCAAGGAAGTCGTGGGCAAGGTGCTGGGCGACGCCAAGCTGCAGGCCGAAGGACAGGCGGACCAGGTCGAAGGCAAGGTGCAGAATGCGATCGGCGGCGCCAAGGATGCGGTGCGCGATGCGGTTCGCAAACCGTAGGCGGGCAGCGGGTTCACGATAACCCGCATGCGCGGCGCAGGACGGCGCGGCGGGAAAGGCGATCAGCGCTGTCATTGCCGACGGCGCTTTCGGGACGCGCCGCACGGGCGGCGCGCAGCATCGCCGGCGGGGCCGGCGCCGCCAAGCTGCCCGGCGCGCTGCGCACCGCCGGTTGCCGGCATCGCGGCGTGCAGGGTCGATCAGCGGGGCTGACCGTTCAGGCGTCGCCGCGATCAGGTGCCGGGCCACATGTCCGGCCATCGGCGGCGCGGCGTGCCAGCCACACGGTCCGGCCGCCGCAGGTTGCATCCTCAACCGCATGGCCTGTGACGAGGAAATCCTGCGCGGCGAGCAATGCCCGATACTCCCGGGCGTCCAGGCTCGCATGGAACAGGATCTCGCCGGCATAGCGACCGAGGGCGACGCCATGGCCGGGGCCGCTGGTGAACATCAGCGCGGCGCCGGGTGCGGCATGGGCGGCGAGACGTGGGACCATGGCGCGCTGATCGTCATGGTTCAGGTGGAAGAAGCTGTCCCAGGCGATCAGCCCGTCAAAGGTGCGGCCCAGCGCCATCTGCCGCATGTCGCCCAGGATCCACTCGCCATCGGGGAAGCGTTCACGGCACAGGCCGAGCAGCGGCGCCGAGGCGTCGATCCCGGTCACCGCGAAGCCCTGCGCGGTCAGGGACGCGGCGATCGGCGCCCCGCCGCCGCAGCCGATATCGAGCACATGGCCGCCGGGCGGCAGACAGGCCGCGAAGCGCGCGATCCAGTCGCCTTCGGCCGGCGCGGTGCCGCGATCCGCGGCCCAGGCCAGGCCGTGGCGAGTGTACAGGCCGATGATGGCGTCCGCCGGATCGATCGAAGATCCTCAACCAATACGGAATGATTCGCGGGCGCACCGCGCGACCGCGCCCAGGTCGTCATTCGCCGCCGATGCCCCGGCGCAGGACGCGAAGGCAAGGTCTGCAGGTGCCGCCGCCCGCCTGCCGACGATGCCTGAACCCATACCGAACAGTCCGGTGCAAGGGGCATCGGCCCGCGAAGGCCAGGCCGGTGGATGCCGGCCGCCCGCCGCCTGAGGGTCAATTAAAGAGCGAACTCACCGACGATTCCTCGCTGATCCGCTTCATCGCCTCGGCGAGCAGCGGCGCGATGGTCAACTGGCGGAGGTTGCGCGACACGCGCACCGCCTCGGTCGCCTGGATCGAGTCGGTCACCGTCATCATCTCGATCGGCGCGGCGCCGATGCGCGCGACGGCGCCGCCCGAGAAGACGCCATGCGTCACATAGACGCCGACCGACTGCGCACCGTCCTTCAACAGGGCTTCGGCCGCGTTGCACAGCGTGCCGCCGGAATCGACGATGTCGTCCACCAGCAGGCAATGGCGGCCCTCGACCTCGCCGATCACGTTCATCACCTCGGACACGCCGGCGCGTGGGCGCCGCTTGTCGATGATGGCGAGATCGACGCCAAGCCGTGCCGCGATGGCCCGCGCGCGCACCACGCCGCCGACATCGGGCGAGACGATCATCAGCTCGCGCCCCGCATAGCGTTCCTGGATATCATGCGAGAACAGCGGCGCGGCGAACAGGTTGTCCACGGGGATGTCGAAGAAACCCTGGATCTGCGCGGCGTGCAGATCCATCGTCAGCACGCGGTTGGCGCCGGCCGCGGTGATCAGGTTGGCCACCAGCTTGGCGCTGATCGGCGTGCGGCTGCCCGACTTCCGATCCTGCCGGGCATAGCCGAAATAGGGGATCACCGCCGTGATGCGCCGCGCGCTGGCGCGCTTCAGCGCATCCAGCGTGATCAGAAGCTCCATAAGATTGTCGTTGGCGGGATAGGAGGTGGATTGCACCACGAACACATCCTCGCCGCGGACGTTCTCGTGGATCTCGACGAACACCTCCATATCCGCGAAGCGGCGGACCGAGGCATTGGTCAGCGGAATGCCGCAGGCGGCGGCGACCGCCTCGGCCAGAGGCCGGTTGCTGTTGCAGGCGACGATTTTCATGGCCGGGGGGGCTCCGGGCGCCGCTGGGCGACGGTGGCAGGAAGGCGGGCGGTTGGTAGCAACGTGACGCGATTGTGTAAATCAGATGGCCGCAGGCTTGCCGCAGATCGCTGTGATCCTGGCACCCTGGAGACCCATTGATGCCCGCTTCCCGTGCCGGATCCGTATCCGCCCTGGCCTTCGCTGCGCTGCTGTTTCCGCCGGTGCTGGGCCACGCCGGCGCCACCGCGCAGACCGCGCGGCAATACGATTCGTCGGGACGTTCCGTGGGCCGTACGGAAGGCCAGGTCACGCAGCGGCACTACGATGCCTCGGGGCGGTTCACGGGACGATCGGAAACAAGGGGCGGAACCACGCGCCACATGGATTCCGCCGGACGGTCCGAAGGGCGCAGCGAGCAACGCGGCGATACGCTGCGCCATTACGATGCCTCGGGCCGGGCGACCGGGCGCACCGAATGGTCGGGCGACCGGGCGCGGCTGTACGATGCATCGGGCCGCTCGACCGGACGGATCGAGCGCAGCGGCGATGGCTGGCGCCGCTACGACGCGCAGGGCCGCCTGATCGGGCGCGGCACCGGGCCGGCACCGGCCCGATAGGCAGTGGCCGGCGCAGAACCCGGGCAGGTGGAATCACCTGATCGGGTGAAGATGTTCCCAAAACAATAGGCTGGAGCATGTGCCGCGAGCGCATGCGAACGCGGCATGCTCCAGCGTCGCGAAAGGCGTTCAGTCCTTCGCAACCAGGCCTTTCACCTCGTCCATCGCCTCGGCGAAGCGCTTGTTCAGCACGGACAGCGCCTCGCTGTTCGACTTCTGGATCAGGTCGGCGATCTCGCGCAGGTTGCCGACCGCCTTCTCATAGGTGGCCTTGGCCATCTCGGCCTGCTTCGCCGCCTTTTCCTGCGGTGCATCGGTGGCGGAGAAGGCGCGCATCGCCTCGGTCATCTCGGCGACCGAGGCCTGCATGATCTCCATGTGGCGGCGGGCGACGGCCTGCGCCCCTTCCAGGGCGACGCGGTTGGCGGTGGACAGCGCCTCGATGTTGCGGCGCTGCGCCGCCGCGAGGGCTTCCATGTCGGGCATCGCCGGCATGCGGAACTCGCCGAGGACCTTCATCATGTCGAAATCGGGCTTGAACTTGAAATGGTCTGACATCGCCTGCTCCCCAGCGTTGCGCGATGCAGCCTAGACCCAAATCCGCCGCACCGCATCATGAACAGCGGAAGGCTTGGCACCGCGCAGCCGGTACGGCGGCCATCCGACCATGGGCCCCGCGGCGCGATCCATGACCCGGCACCGGCCGGTGCGACCCGCGCGCCGGCATCATGGACCGGCGCCGAGCCAGCCCTCAGGCGTCCGGCGGCGGCGTCGCGGCCGGTTCGTCGGCGGCCGCCGGGAACAGGCGGAAGGTCCGCCCGATCTGCCCGGCACGGTCCAACAGGCGGTCAAGTGCCGCCATGCTGTGGCCGAGATCCTCGCTCTCATCCTCGGCCCAGGCGCGCAGCGTGCCGAGCCAGACGCCGACGAGGCCGAGTGCGAGCAGGCGGCGCAGCCCGGCATCCGCCTCGATCTCCGCCGCATCGAGCATCCATCGCATGGATTGCGCGAGCGGCGGGGCGAGCAGCGCCAGAAGGCCCGGGTCGCGCGGCATGTCCTTCAGGAAGCGCAGGATGCCGGCGCGGTGCGGCTGGAGCGCATCCAGCCGGCGCATCAGCACGTCGAACAGCCGGTCGCGCGCCAGCCCACCCTGCCCGGCGATGGTGCCGGCCAGCACGGCCTGGTCGACCACCCGACCATGCAGCAGCAAGGCGTCGAGCCGGCTGGGCAGGCGCCTGCGCAGCAGCGAAAGCGGCAGGCCGGATTCGGCGGCGAGGCGGCCCATGGTCAGGCCGGCCCAGCCATGTTCCGCGATGACGCGCCACAGCGCGCCAATCAAGGCTTCGTCGTCGGACTCGCTCATGACGGCAGGATATGGGGCGACACGGTCAGCCCGCCAGTTCGCGGGCGCGATCCGTCGCGGCCTGGATCGCCTTCGACATCGCCGCGGGCCAGGCATCGGGCTGCATCAGCACCGCCAGGGCGCGTTCCGTGGTGCCCTTGGGGCTGGTCACGGCGATGCGCAGGTCGGCCGCATCCTGGCTGCTGGCAGCGAGCAGCGCGCCCGACCCGGCCACCGTGGCGCGGGCCATGCGGCGCGCGAGGTCGGCCGGCAGGCCCTGTTCGATCGCCGCCTTCTCCATGACCTCGGCGAGCAGGAAGACATAGGCCGGGCCGCCACCGGAGACGGCGGTGACCGGGTTGATCTGGTCCTCCTCGGTCACCCAGGCGACCTCGCCCACCGCCTGTAACAGGGCATCGGCGAGCGCCTGCTGCGCCGCCGTCACGCCAGGGGCGGCGAAGGCGGCGGTGAAGCCCTGACGCACCGCGGCGGGGGTGTTGGGCATCGCGCGGACCACCGCCGCTTGGTCCCCCAACGCGGCGCGCATCGACGCGACGGATCGGCCGGCCATGATCGAGACGAACAACGTGTCGCCCGTCGCGAAGCGCGCGAAGGCGGGCAGGGTCGCCGGCGCTTCCTGCGGCTTGATGGCGAGGATCACCGCGGCGGGACGGAAATCGGCCGGGATCGACGCGGCATCGGCGACGATGGTGGCACGGCCGGCGAAGGCGGCCGCTGCCGGTGCGTGGGGTTCCACCACCACGGCACGGGACAGGCCGCGCTCCAGCCAGCCGGACAGCATGGCGCCACCCATCTTGCCACAGCCGATGAGGAGGAGGTCGGGGAGGGTCTCGGTCATGGGGCGAACGGTAGAAGCACAGGCACAAACCCGCCAGACTCAACCGCACCGCCGGGCGCACCCTGCTGGTCCGCCGTCGCGCGGGGGTTGGGCGCCGGGCCGCGCCGATGACGGCTTGGCAGGCGCCGCCTGCGTCCCGATGCTGGGGTCTCCTCCCGGGAGGAGCCACGGGCCGCCTAAAGCGCCCCGCTGCGTCCCATTTCCAGGAATTTCTCGCGCCGCCGCGCCCGCAGCGTCGCACCGTCCAACTCGACCAACGGCGCCAGCAACTCGGCGATGCGGTCGCCCAGCGCGGCGATCGTCGCCTCGGCATCGCGATGCGCCCCGCCCAGCGGTTCGGGCACCATTGCGTCGACGAGATTCAGCCGGCGTAGGTCATCGGCCGTGAGTTTCAGCGCCTCGGCCGCCGTCGAGGCCTGGGCGGCGTCGCGCCACAGGATCGAGGCGCAGCCCTCCGGGCTGATCACCGAATAGATGGCATGTTCCAGCATGATGATGCGGTCGGCTGCGGCCAGCGCGATGGCCCCGCCCGACCCGCCCTCGCCGATGATGGTGGCGATGAAGGGCACCGGGGCTTCGAGGCCGGCTTCGATCGACCGGGCGATGGCCTCGGCCTGGCCGCGCGCCTCGGCCTCGATGCCGGGGAAGGCGCCGGCGGTGTCGACGAAGGACAGGATCGGCAGGCCGAAGCGGCCGGCCAGTTCCATGAGCCGGCGCGCCTTGCGGTAGCCCTCGGGCCGCGCCATGCCGAAATTGTGCTTCACCCGGCTGTCGGTGTCGTGGCCGCGCTCGGTGCCCAGCACCATCACCGCACGGCCGCGGAAGCGACCCATGCCACCCATCACCGCGGCGTCGTCGGCGAAGGCGCGGTCGCCGGCCAGCGGGGTGTAGTCGTCGATCAGCGCGGCAATGAAGTCGGAGCAATGCGGGCGTTCGGGATGGCGGGCGACCTGCGCCTTCTGCCAGGGCGTGAGCTTGGCATAGGTGGCCTTGAGCAGCGCCTGCGCCTTGTCGCGCAGGCGGCCGACCTCATCGGCAACATCGATGCCGCCGGCGTCGGTGGTCCGACGCAGCTCCTCGATCTTGCCTTCCAGCTCGGCAATCGGCTTTTCGAAGTCCAGGAAGTGACGCATGGCCGCGGGGGGTTAGCGGAAATCAGCGCCGGGCGCGACCCCCCTGGCGCGGGGCCGCGGGGGAGGCCCCGCGCCCCATGGACCGCCAAGGCCTGGCGGACCGCGTGACTGGTGCGGCGTCGTATCGGCTTTACGGCGCCGCTGGGATATTGTTTACTTATTAGTAACGATTGTCGAATTTATCCAAAAATGAGGCGTTCATGCCAGCCAGTGAAACGCAGGCCTCCATTCTTGGGGCCATCAGCATCTCCGCGCGGGACTGGCAGCAGGTTCAGTCCGAGGATCCCGGCGGCGGGCTGACCACCGTTTTCCTGCAGGGAACCGACAACGCCTACGACATCCAGATCAAGAACATCTCGTTCCCCTACGAGACCTTCTACCAGTACTGGTACGTCTGGACGGTCGATTCCGGGGTCGACCAGAACGACACGCTGTTCACGGAGATCTACGGCACCTTCGAGATGGGTGGCGGCAACGATACGATGACCGCCAGCGTGGCCCAGCAACTTGCCCCGCCGTCACCCGCCCAGCTTCCGTATTTTCTTGGTGGACCCGGCGATGACGTCATCTCCGCCACCGGCGCATCGCTGAACGCGATCGCGGCCTATGGCGGCTCCGGCGACGATTCCATCAACGCCACCCCCTTCGACGACCTGCTTTATGGCGACGAGGTGGACTACTTCTACCTGTGGCCCACCATCAACGGCTTCATCCCCGCGCCCTACAGCGGCACCGACGGCGACGACACGATCGCGGGCTTCGACGGCAACGACACCATCATCGGCGGCGGCGGCAACAACATCCTGTCCGGCGGCGACGGCAACGATTCGATCGCCGCCAGCGCCGGCAGCAACCAGCTGTTCGGCGGCGACGGGTCCGACACCGTCACCGGGGGCACGGGGTCGGACTTTCTGTATGGCGGCCCGCGCGGCACCGGATACCTCGATATCCTGTCGGGCGGCGGCGGCGCCGACATCTTCATGCTGAGCTACACCGAAGCCGCCAATGACGGGTCGGGCTTCTGGGGCAAGTTCTTCGAGGCGGACGTGTCGACGATCACCGGCGGTTCGGTGAAGACGGGCCTGGCCAACATCTTCAAGGACGGGTCGGAGGCGATCGGCACCGGCTTCGTCGCCGCGGCGCTGGGCGGCGTGGGCGAGGTGCTGGTCACCGGCTTCCTCAGCTGGATCGAAAGCCTGGGGCCCGTCGTGACGCCGCAGGAGGATGTGCTCGTCGTCCGCGACTTCGACCCGAGCCAGGATGTCCTGGTGCTGCCGACGGCACCGGGCGTGGACCTGTCGGAACCGGCGCCGATGCCCTTCAACCCCGACGCCGCCGGCGACTTCTGGATGGGGCTCGAATTCGCGGACAACAATACCCAGAAGGTCTACGCCGAGGTCACGCTCAGCACGGACTTCCTCGCCTCGGTCGGCCTGACGCAACAGGACAGCGACGACATCACGCGCATCCTGAACTTCGTGCGGTCGAACAAGACCAGGATCGAGGCGAACACCGGCAACCTGACCTCCCTGTCCAACCTGTCGGCCTACATGTCGGATGGCGGCTTCACCCCGCCCCAAGGGGCGCAACTGCCCACGGGAACCGACGTGGTGATGTTCGGCGCGGTCGGCGGCCTGATCTATCACAGCGAACCGGGCGAATACGCCAACTCCTTCATCGTCGGCACGCAATACGCCGATGTGCTGACGATCAATCCGGTCATCCAGGACCCGTCCACGCTCGAGAACAACGCCACCGACTTCACCACGACGCAGTCCGAAGTGCATGGGCTGGGAGGCGACGACATCATCTATGGCGGCGCCGGCGCCGACATCCTGCGCGGCGGTGACGGCAACGACCTGCTCTACAGCTTCCTGGCCGGCGGCCTCGGTGAGGATCTCTCGGGCGGCAACGGCAACGACACCATCCTGGGCGGCGGCAGTTTCGGGATCTTCGACGGCGGCGCCGGGTCGGACACCTTCGGCGTGTTCTACGGCAACGTCCTCGCACCCATGCAGCTTTTCGTGGACCTGATCGCGGGCATCGCCGGCGAACGTGCCGCCCCGTCCGACCCGTCCCCGCCCGTCGGCAGCAACCCGCCCTTCAGCCCGGCGGCCGACCATACCTATACGCTGACCGGCTTCGAGAATGTCATCGGCGGCTCGCTCAACGACTGGATCCGCGCGGCGGCCGGCGGCACGGTCGAAGGCGCGGCGGGTGCCGACTACATCGACGCGACGGCCGGCGGCGTGACCCTGAGCTACGCCGGCTCGGCCGAAGGCGTGACCGTCCAGTTGTTCGTCAATGACGCGCTGACGCGCGGCGGCGACGCGGCGGGCGACGTGTTCCAGTATGCGGGCGCCTATCCCGCGGGGCTCATCGGATCGCCGAATGCCGATGTGCTCGGCGGCATCTCGACCGGCGCGTTCACCTTCACCGGCCTGGGCGGGGCGGACCTGTTCCAGATCTTGGCCATCACGCCGTCGTCGCAGGTCGCCAACTACACCATCACCGACTTCACCCAGGCCGATGGCGACCTGATCGACCTTCGGCTGATCGGGGGCACGGCGTCGAACACGCAGTTCGGCAGCGACTACCTCCTCGTCAGCGATCCGGCGGGTTCGTCGACGACGATCAAGGTCAGTCTTGCGAACTTCACCGGCACGCTGAACGTCGCCGACGTGCTGTTCGCCGCCAGCGTCTCGGGCGCGGGGCGCGCCGACGCGGCCGGGGGGGCGCTGTCCGGCGGCGGCGGCGACGACATCCTGGTCGGCCAGTCCGGCGAGGATTTCCTGTTCGGCAACAACGGCAGCGACGTGATCGCCGGCCTGGCCGGCGCCGACCTGGTCGATGGCGGCCGCGGCAACGACCACCTGCGCGGCGACGATGGCGGCGACCGCCTGCTGGGCGGGGATGGCGCCGACACCATCAATGGCGGCACCGGTGACGATACCATCCATGCCGGGCGCGATGGCGACCGTGTCATCGCGGGCACGGGCAATGATCGCGTCGATGCGGGGGCCGGCAATGATTCGGTATGGGGCGAGGCCGGGGACGACCTGATCGCCGGTTGGGCCGGCGACGACCGCCTGCTTGGCGGCGCCGGCCGCGACACCATGACCGGCCAGGGCGGGCAGGATTCCCTGTTCGGCGGCGACGGGAACGACTTCCTGTTCGGTCATGCGGGCAACGACCTGCTGGTCGGCGGGCGCGACGCGGACCGCCTGTATGGCGGCGCGGGCAATGACACGATCGAGGGCGGCGCCGGGCGGGACATCATCGATGGCGGGGCGGGTGCGGACCTGATGCGCGGGGGGGCGGACGCCGACGTCTTCCGCCTGGCGATGGGCAACATCAACGGGGATACCATCCTCGGCTTCGATGCCGCCGAAGGGGATCGGCTGCTGGTCCTGGGCGTTCGCCCGGTCGGCGTGAGCGACCTGGGCGGCGGGCTTTTCGCCTTCACCGACGGCTCGACGACCGAGACGGCGCATGTGTTCGGCGCGACCGTCGCGGATTTCCACCTGCTGATCGGATAGGCCGCCCGCCGGTCTTGCTGGCCGCGCCGGTCCGGCCCGATGCGGCGTGGCGGGCGCGGGGCAAGGGTCGGGTCCTTGGCCGCCGGGGATTAACGCCCCGCCAAGCCCTCGCGGTGCATCATCCACCCGATGCCCGCCGACCTGCTCGCCGCCGCTGCCGCCATCGACCTCCTGCCGCGGGAGACCATCCACGGGTCGGTCGCCGGGCTGGGTGGCCTTGGCGTCACGCTTGAGGGATTCGGCCCGCTGGCGGCCATCGGCGACCGGGTACGGCTGGAGGGCCCGAACGGCGTCACCGCCCTGGCCGAGATCGCCGCCTTCCGCGACGGACGGGCGGAGGCGATCGCCATGGGCCCGCTGGCCGGGCTGTCGGATGGGGTGCGCGCGGTGCTCGCGCCGCGCCCGGCGCTGGCGGTGTCGGATGCCTGGCTGGGCCGGGTTCTGGACCCGATGGGATTGCCGATGGATGGCGGCCCGCCGCCCGCGCCGGGCGCGGCGCCGCGGGTGACGCATGCCCCTGCCCCGCCGGCCGGCCGGCGCGCGCGGCTGGGGCCGCGCCTGGCGCTCGGCGTCCGCGCGCTGGACCTGTTCGCGCCGGTGCGGCAGGGGCAGCGGCTGGGACTGTTCGCCGCATCAGGCGTGGGGAAGTCCACGCTGATGGCGATGCTGGCCGGCGGCGTGGAGGCGGATATCATCGTCTTCGCGCTGGTCGGCGAACGCGGCCGGGAATTGCGCGAATTCATCGAGGACGACCTGGGACCGGAGCGGCTGGCGAAATCCGTGGTGGTCTGCGCCACCTCGGACATGGCGGCGCCGATGCGGCGGGAAGCGGCCTATGCCGCCATGACCGTCGCCGAGCATTTCCGCGACCGGGGCCGCCAAGTTCTGCTGCTGATGGACAGCGTGACGCGCTTCGCCCTGGCCTTGCGGGAGATCGGCCTGGCGGTGCGCGAACCGCCGGCGACGCGCGGCTTCCCGCCATCCGTCTTCACCGAATTGCCGCGCCTGCTGGAACGCGCGGGTCCGGGGCCGGAGGGGTGCGGGGGCGCGATCACCGCGCTGTTCACCGTGCTGGTCGAAGGTGACGACCATGACGAGCCGGTGGCCGACGCGGTGCGCGGCATCCTCGATGGCCATGTCGTGCTCGATCGCCGCATCGCGGAGTCCGGACGGTACCCGCCGGTCGATGTGCAGCGGTCGCTGTCGCGCACCGCGCCCGGGGTGCTCGACCCGCATGAACGCCCCTTGGTGGCCGAGGCGCGGCGGCTGCTGTCCACCTATGCCGAGGTGCGCGACCTGGTGCGGCTTGGCGCCTATCGCACCGGCCATGACCTGCAGGCGGATGAGGCGGTGCGCCTGGCCCCGGCGATCGAGGCCGTGCTGGCCCAGGCCAGGACCGAGCCGAGCGACCCCGACCAGGCTTTCGGGGCATTGGCCGCGGCGCTGGCCACCTGATGCTGGAAAGAGTCCAGCGGATCGGGCCATGATGGCATCACGAACGCGCGACGCCGCGGGGCCTGGGCCCAGGCGACCAGATGCGTGACCGGGAGCCCCGATGGACGCCGACACCATCCTGATCCTGTGCCTCGCGATACTGGTCGCGCTGAACCTGTGGCGCCTGGCGCGGACCATCCGCAACTGCTGGGACGGCGATATCGAGGACCTTTACGAGGACGTCGTGGTCCGCCGCCTGGCGGTCTTCGTGCTGACCGCGGTCGCGCTGGTCGCCGCGCTGAGCCTGCGTGGTCCGCTGAGATCGCTGCTGGCGACGGTCGTGGGCTGAGGCGCCAGGCCCCATGCCGGCGGGCCATTCCGATGCCGGCCAGTTACGGCCGGCGCGCCGTGGTGCCGGACCTCGCAAGGGCGCCCCGGCCGCTGGTGTCGCGGCGGAACCGATGGACAATTCGGCCGATCCCGGGCACGCGGGACGGGCATGCTGATCTCGGTCCATCTCCTCGTGGTCGCGGCCTTCGCGATTGTCCACCTCCTGGTCATCCTGCGCGCGCTGCTGGTGGACGGGCGGGACCCGATGTCGCGCGCCGCTTGGGTGCTCGCGCTGCTGCTGCTGCCGGGCGTCGGCGTTGGCCTGTACCTGCTTGTGGGCGAACCCCGGCTCGCCAGCCGCTTGCGCCACCGGTCTGTTGCCGCGGCTGAACTGCTCGCCGGCGAGGCGCAGGCCGGCTGCCGGGACGCGGCGGCGGCGCATGACGTCGTGGTGGAACGCTTCCGGCCGGCCTTCCGGCTGTGCGAGGCGCTGGCGCTGTGCCCGACCGTGGACGGCAACGCCGCGCACCTCGCCACCGATTCCAACGCGGCCATCGCCGCGATGGTCGAGGCGATCGACGCCTCGCGCGACAGCGTCCACATCGCCTTCTACATCTGGCTGGCGGACACCAACGGGCTGCGGGTCGTCGAGGCGCTGTGCCGGGCCGCGGCGCGCGGCGTGACCTGTCGGGTCATGGCCGATGGCATCGGGTCGCGGCCGCTGGTGCGGTCATCGCATTGGCGCAAGATGGGTGATGCGGGGGTACGCCTGCAAAGCGCGCTGCCCGTCGCCCGTGGCGCGCTGGCGCTGCTCGGCAGCCGCGTCGATCTGCGCAATCACCGCAAGATCGTCGTCATCGACAATCGCCTGACCTTCTGCGGCAGCCAGAACTGCGCGGATCCGGAATTCCGCGTCAAGGCGCGCTTCGCGCCCTGGGTGGACATCATGCTGTCCTTCGAAGGGCCGGTGGTGGTGCAGAACCAGTTGCTGTTCGCCACCGACTGGATGGCGGAAACCGGGGAGGATCTGCGCCCGGTGCTGGCCGGCCCGGCACCGGCGGCGCTGCCCGGAGGCTTCCCCGCCATCGCCTTCGGCACCGGACCCAATTCGCCGCGCGGCGCGATGTCGGATGTGTTCATCGCGCTGCTTGGCGGGGCGGAGCGGGAGGTGGTGGTCTCCACCCCTTATTTCGTGCCCGACGCGCCGCTGCTCGCGGCGCTTGTTTCCTGCGGCCGGCGCGGGGTCGAGACGATGCTGATCCTGCCCGCCCGCAATGATTCCTGGGCGGTCGGTGCGATCAGCCGTGCGTATTATGCCGAACTGCTTGGCGCCGGCGTCAGGGTGTTCGAATTCCACGGTGGCCTGCTGCACGCCAAGACGCTGGTGTCGGACCGCGCCGCCGCGCTGGTCGGCTCGGCGAACATGGATCGTCGCAGCATCGACCTGAATTTCGAGAACAACATCCTGCTGTGCTCGGAGGCCATGGCGCGGCAGATCCGCGAGCGGCAGGAGACCTATCTGCGTGCCGCCACGGAAATCCTGCCCGACAGCATGCGGCACCGGACCATGCCGCGCCGCCTGTGGGAGAACACGCTGACGATGTTCAGCCCGGTGCTGTAGCGCCGGCCACGCTCAATCCGCCGCCTGCGCCCGCCGTGCCGCGGTGTAGCGGTTTTCTGGCACCCGCAGGCCGAGGTTTTCCCGCAGCGTCTTGCCTTCGTATTCCGTGCGGAAGATGCCGCGCCGCTGCAGCTCGGGGATCACCAGGTTCGAGAAATCCTCGAACGGCTTCGGGTAGTAGTTGCAGATGATGTTGAAGCCGTCGGCGGCGTCCTTCTCCAGCCATTCCTGGATCTCGTCGGCGATGTATTCGGCGGTGCCGACCAGCACGCGATGGCCCTGTGCGGCGGAGACCGACCGCGCCACCTGGCGCAGCGTCATGTTGTTCTTCTTCGCCATGTCCATGATCAGCTTCTGGCGCGACTTGGCGGAATTCGCTTCCGGCAGGTCGGGCATCGGGCCGTCGAGCGGGTAGGAGAAGATGTCGATGCCGCGCGTGAAGCGCGCCAGCGCGGCGAGTGCGACGTCATCGGGCAGCAGCGCCTGGAGCTGGTCGTACTTCTCCTGCGCTTCCTCCATCGTGCGGCCGATGACGGGGGTGATGCCGGGCATGATCTTGATGTCGTCCGGCAGGCGGCCGTATTTCGCCGTGCGGCCCTTCACGTCGGCGAAGAATTCGCGCGCCGCCTGCAATTCGGTCTGCGCGGTGAACACCACATCGGCCGTGCGCGCAGCCAGTTCCCGCCCCGGTTCCGACGACCCCGCCTGCGCCACCACCGGCCGCCCCTGCGGCGTGCGGGAGACGTTGAGCGGCCCGCGCACGTTGAAGTGTTTCCCGTGGTGGTCGAGGAAATGCATCTTGTCGTAGTCGAACCAGATGCCGCTGTCCTTGTCGCGCAGGAAGGCGTCGATCTCCCAGGAATCCCACAGCCCGGCGACGACCTCGTAGAATTCGATGGCGCGTTCGTAGCGCGCGGCGTGGTCGACATGGGTGTCGAGGTTGAAGTTGCCGGCCTCGTCCTCGATCTGTGACGTCACCAGGTTCCAGCCGCAGCGCCCGTTGGAGATGTGGTCGATCGTCGCGAAGCGGCGGGCGATGTTGTAGGGCTCGTTGAAGGTCGTCGTCGCCGTCGCCACCAGGCCGATATGCGACGTGCCCACTGCCATGGCGGCGAGGCAGGCGGTCGGTTCCAGCTTGACGATGCGCGACAGCCGCGTGCGTGTCATGTCGCCGGCCTTCAGCGCATCCGACCCGCCGACCGCCACCGTGTCCTGGAAGAAGATGGTGTCGTAAAGGTGCTTCTCGGCCATCTGCGCGAGGCGCATGTACCAGCCGAAATCCATGTCCGTCTCGGCCACCGCATCGGGGTGCCGCCAGCCGGCGAGGTGATTGCCCGGCACCGAAAGAAAGGCGCCGAGCTTGATCTGTTTCTTCTTCATGGGTTTCCCCCTTCGATATCAGCGCGCGACGCGAATGCCCGTCGCCATGGTGTACTGGTCTCCGCGCGGGGTGAGCGTGATGTTGCGCGCCGTGCCCCAGGCGGACCGGACGAAGAAGACCGGAATGATCGCGACATCCTCCATCGCGCGCCGAACCGCCTGTTCCGTCAAGGCCTCGCGCCGCGAGTCGTCCAGCGTCGTCTCGATCTCACCCAGCAGGCGATCGAGCAGCGCGTCCGAATAGCGGCCGCGGTTGGACGCACCATGATTCAGCGCGGGATTCCAGGTGCGCAGGATGGTGCTCATGCCCTCCGGCGCGACCCCGGTGGTGGTGAAGAACATCGACAGGGAGGCGGAGAATTCCGGCTCGCCCGGCGGGCCGCGATTGGCGCGGCGGAAGAAGATGGCGGAGGGCAGCGTCTCCACCTCGGTCTTGATGCCGATGGCGGTGAACATCTGGCCGATCGCCTGGCAGCTCCGCGCATCGCCGGCGAAACGGTCGCCCGTGCAGTGGATCGTCAGGCCGAAGCCCTGCGGATAGCCGGCCTCCGCCAACAGCGCGCGGGCGCGTGCCGGGTCGTAGCGCGGGATGGCGAGGTCCGGCACGTTGCCGATATAGCCAGGGGGCGCGATCTGCCCCGCCGGTTCCGCACCGCCTTCCATGGCGCGTTCGGCCAATGCCACGCGGTTGATGGCGATCGACAGCGCCTGCCGCACGCGTGGGTCCTTCAGCGGGTTGCGGTCCAGCGGCTGTCCGTCCACGCCGGTGACGAAGGGCGACCGGTCCCGCCCGCTGTCGATGTAGATGTAGAAATTAAAGCCGGAGGTGTCGGTCACCAGCCGGCTGCGCGAGTCGGTGCGCACGCGGCCGTAGAGCGCGGGCGGCACGGCATCCACCACGTCGACGTCGCCGGCCAGCAGGGCGGAGACGCGCGCGCTGTCGTTCGGGATGAAGCGGAAGACAACGCGCTGCCAGGGTTCCGGCGGCGCCCAGTGGCGCGCCGCACGTTCCAGCGTCACATCCTGGCCGGGCGAATAGCGCACCCAGCGATAGGGGCCGGTGCCGACCGCCGCGCGGCCACCGTTGAAATCATCCTCGGTGGCATTCGGCCCGACCGCGGCGGCGGAGACGATCATCACCGAGGCGAGGTTGTTCGGCAGCAGCGGTGACGGCCCGTTGGTCCGGATGCGCACGGTGCGCGCGTCCACTTCCTCCACCCCGGCCACGGCGCGCAGCTGGGCGCTGTAGGTGCGCAGGCCCCGCGCATCGGCCGCGCGGCGGATCGAGAAGGCGACATCGGCGACGGTCAGCGGCGAGCCGTCATGGAAGGTCACGCCCTCGCGCAGGCGGAAATCCCAGGTGTTGTCATCGACCACCCGCCAGGATTCCGCGAGGCCCGGGACCGCGTGCATCGTCGCGTCCTGGAAGACGAGCGATTCATAGACATGCATCTGCACGTTTCGGTTCGGGCTGTAGCTCTGATGCGGATCGGAACCGTCGATCGTGGCCTTCATGCCAATGCGCAGCGTCTGCGCGGCAGCCGGCAGGGCCGCCAGCGCGACCAGCGCGGCGAGGATCAGGCGCTTCATTGTGCGGCACTCCCGAGCAGTTGCGCCATGCCGGCGCGTTTCGCCGCGGCCGCCGGATGCTCCGGCCAGGCCAGCCCCAGATTCTCCCGCAGCGTCTTCCCCTCATAGGCGGTGCGGTAGAGCCCCCGCCGCTGCATCTCGGGGATCACCATCTCGACCACCTCCTCAAGCCCACCCGGCAGCCAGGTCGGCAGCAGGTTGAAGCCGTCCGCGCCGCCGCCATGGAACCAGTCCTCCATGGCATCGACGATATCCGCGGGCGTGCCGATCACCAGCCGATGCCCGTTGCCGCCGGCGATCGACAGGTAGAGCTGGCGGATCGACAGGTTCCCGCGCCGCGCCATCTCCAGGAAGATCTGCCCGCGGCTGTGGTCGCGCCGGTCGGCGGGGTCCGGTTCCGGCACCGGGCCATCCAGGTCGTAGTCCGACAGATCGCCGAGGTAGTTCGCCAACGCGCCGAGCCCGACGATGGGCTGCACCAGATCCTGCAGCACCTGGTAGCGGTCGAGCGCTTCCTGCCGCGTGCGGCCGGGCACCGCCATGATGCCGGGCATGATCTTCAACTGGTCAGGATCGCGGCCATACTTCGCCATGCGGCCCTTCACATCATTGTAGTAGGCGCGCGCATCCTCCAGCGTCTGTGACGCGGCATAGATCACATCGGCCGTTGCGGCGGCGAGTTCCCGCCCCTGATCCGATGCGCCGGCCTGGATGATGATCGGCCGCCCCTGCGGCGTGCGCGCGACATTGAGCGGGCCCTTCACGCGGAAATGCGCGCCTTCGTGGTCCAGCATATGCACCTTGGACGGGTCGTAGTTCAGGCCCGCCGCCTTGTCGCGGATGAAGGCGTCGTCCTCCCAGGACTCCCACAGCCCCTTCACGACATCGACGAATTCGATGGCTCGGTCGTAGCGGCCGGTCTTGGGCGGGGCGCCGACCAGGCCGAAATTCTGCGCCTCCATGTCGGTCGCGCTGGTCACCACGTTCCACGCCGCGCGCCCGCCGCTGATGTGGTCCAGCGAGGCGAATTTGCGCGCGATGTGATAGGGCTCGTTGTAGGTGGTCGATGCCGTCGCGGCGAGGCCGACATGCTGCGTCACCATCGCCAGCGCGGACAGCAGCGTCAGCGGTTCGAACTGCACATTCTTGCAGGTGTGCGACAGCGCGCCGGTGGGCACGTCGTTGAAGCGGATGCCCACGCCATCGGCGAGGAACGCCATGTCGAGCAGGCCGCGCTCGGCGACCTGCGCGACGCGCACGGCGTGCTGCAATTCCATATTGCCGCCAGCCGAGGATTGCGGGTGTCGCCAGGCGGCGAGGTGATACCCCATGCCGATCATGGAGACACCAAGACGGATCTTGCGTGGAGCGGGCATGCGGTAGCCTCCGTGGCCGCGAGGCGGACTCACTGCGTGACGCAGAGCAAAGTCCCGCCGGCGGCACGGCGCAATCCGCCGCGAGACCCCAGAATGCGCTGCGACAACGCGAGCGATTGAGTCGTGAGCAGTGCGGCGTGCAGGATGCGTGCGGGGTGGGCAGTGCGCAAGCGGTGATGCGGCAGAGACCGGAGGGGCTTTGCCCCTCCGGACCACCCCACCAGGGGGCTACGGCCCCCTGGACCGCGGGGACTTGGTGCCGGGCACGGTGGCCGGGCTACGCCTCAACACTCGCTCCTGCGCAAGGCTGGGTCTCGGCGCCGATATGGACCGCGATGCCGGGCGCCCGAAATCGGTTTCCAAAGGCCCACTGGCCTTTGGTGGGGAGAGCTGGCCTTTGGTGGGGAGAGCCCGAGAGGGGCAAGGCCCCTCTCGGTTCGACCGATGCGCATCACCTCACGACTGGTATCGAGCACAAAGATCCGCACACCAGCGGGCCGTCATGCGACCGTCGGTATCAGACGACCTTCGGTGCCGCTTCCATCCAGCGCCAGTACATCTCCCGCGCCTGCGTCGCGAAACGGCCGATCTGCATGTCGCGACCGTTGTAGCGCGTGCAGGGCTGCACCTTGGCGTAGTTGCCGGTCGAGAAGATCTCGTCTGCCGTCTCAAGGTCGGCGGGCTTCACCGAGCGTTCCTCGACCGCCACGCCGGCATCCTGGAACAGGCCGATCACGCGCTGGCGCGTGATGCCGTTCAGGAAGGTGTGGTTGACCGCCGGCGTGATGACCTTGCCATCCTTGGCGAACCACAGGTTGGCGCTGGCGAATTCGGCCACATGGCCGATCGCGTCGCACATGACGGCGTTGTCCGCACCCTGCGTCGCGGCGAAGGCGGACGCGCGCGCGCCGTTCGGATACAGGCAGGCGGCCTTGGCATCGGTCGGCGCCATTTCCGGCGTCGGGCGGCGGAAGGGCGCCATCACGGCGGAGAAGCCGCCCCATTGCGGGATCGGGCTGTCATAGATCGACAGGATGAAGTCGGTGCTGTCCGGGTCCGGCCGCGCCGCGCCCAGGCCCTTGCGGATGAAGAACATC
This sequence comes from Roseomonas sp. CAU 1739, assembly GCF_039839775.1. NCBI lineage: Bacteria > Pseudomonadati > Pseudomonadota > Alphaproteobacteria > Acetobacterales > Roseomonadaceae > Roseomonas > Roseomonas sp. CAU 1739. The sequence goes on along the minus strand of NZ_JBDOQQ010000005.1, from coordinate 2,268 downwards.
GGCCGGACGTAGAGTTCCGCGTCAGGCCCCATGCGGCGGATGCCCTCGCGGCACAGCGCCTCGATCTCGGCCGCCGTCTTGGTGGGCTTCATCAGCATCGCCTTGGCCGAGGCGACGGCGCGGGCGCAATGGCGATCAAGGTCAGGTGCCCAGCCCTTGATGGCCCGCGCGCCGTCGAAGATCACCGAGCCGAGCCAGAAGGCGTGGTCCATCGGGCCGACGATCTTCGGCTCCTCGGTGGTCCATGTGCCATCGTACCAGAACACGCCGGCCATCTTTTCCTCCAGGTCCGTGTGACGGAGGATGTGCCACGAAGGCAGCATCCGGAGAAGAGCCTGCCAGGAGAGGACGCCATGGGAGAATTTTTTGACGCGCGAGAGACGCGCAGCGCCGATGCGCGGGACGCGGAGCTGGCGGGGTTGCTGCCCGCTGTCGTCGCGGCTGCTTCCCGCGCCCCGGCCCAGGCGGCGCGGCTGGCGGGGATCGACCCGGCTTCGGTGACCGGGCGGGGGGCGCTGGCGCGGATTCCCGTGCTGCGGAAGGCGGATCTGCCGGCGGCGCAGAAGGCGGCCCCGCCCTTCGGCGGCTTCGTCGCGGCGGCCCCCGGGTCCTTCGGCCGGCTGTTCCTGTCCCCCGGGCCGATCTTCGAGGGCGAGGCCCGCAAGCCCGACCCTTGGCACCTGGCGTCGGCCTTCTTCGCGGCCGGCTTCCGGGCAGGCGACGTGGCGCTGAACACCTTCGCCTATCACCTGACACCCGGCGGCTGGATGATGGACCACGGGTTGCAGGCGATCGGCTGCGCGGTGATCCCGGCCGGGCCGGGCAATACCGACGCGCAGCTCGACCTGATCGAGGCGTATCGCCCCGCCGGCTATACCGGCACGCCGGATTTCCTGAAGATCCTGCTCGATGCCGCGGAGAAGGCCGGGCGGGATGCGCGGTCGATCCGCCGCGCGCTGGTCTCCGGCGCCGCCTTCCCGCCGTCGCTCCAGGCGGAGGTCAAGGCACGCGGCATCGATGCCTTCCAGATGTACGGAACGGCCGATCTCGGCTGCGTGGCCTACGAGACGCCGGCGCGCGACGGGCGCGTGGTGGCGGAGCAGGTGATCGTCGAGATCGTCCGCCCCGGCACCGGCGACCCGGTGCCGGATGGCGAGATCGGCGAGGTGGTCGTCACCGTGCCGGATCCGGCGCATCCGATCCTGCGGCTGGCGCTGGGCGACCTGTCGGCGGTGCTGCCGGGCGTGTCGGCCTGCGGGCGGACGAACACGCGCATCGTCGGCTGGCGCGGCCGCGCCGACCAGACGGCCAAGGTGAAGGGGATGTTCGTGCGGCCGGAACAGGTGGCGGAGATCGCGCAGCGGCATCCGGGCGTCGGCCGCTTGCGGCTGGTGGTGACGCGGGATGGCGAGCAGGACGCGATGACGCTGTGCGCGGAAGCGGCGGCATCGGATGGGCTGCTCGACGCGCTCGCGGCGTCGTTGCAGGCCGTGACGCGGCTGCGCGGAGCGGTCGAGGTGGTGCCGCCGGGAAGCCTGCCGAATGATGGGAAAGTCATTGCGGATGAGCGGCCGGTTGGGTGAGGCTGCAAGCGGGGGCGCCGCCCCCCGAGCCCCCGCCAGGAGCAGGGATGTGCCGCTGTTGAGGAAGCTGCCGCTCGTCCAGCGATTGACGCTCGCCTTGCTGATCCCGTACGTGGCCTTGCACGTCATCGCCTATTTCGTCGTACCGGTCGAGTTCAACGGCTTCCCATGGGATCAGTTCATTAGCTTCATCTCGGGCCTCGTGTTGCTCAACATCCTTCACCCTTGGCTGGCCAGGCGCCCGCCTCATTTGAGGGGAAAGGCCATCATTGTCGGCGCGCTACTCAGCTTCGGCCCGCTGATCGCCAGCTTTGCGATGATACCGCTCCTGGCCCTATGGCCAGCAGTGTTCGAGCCATTGGCACGGCTGCTTCTCACCGCCGGGGCATCGCTTGTCACTGGCGCCAGCCTGGCTGTCGGAGGCGCCCTGTTCACGGCCGGGCTTTTTTTGCACGACGCCGACCGCAAGAAGAACGCCGGCTCCACAACAGACCCGACCCGCGTTGACCACCCCACCCCATCGCCCTAGCGTCGCCGCCAGTACTAAGGGGAGGGCACACAATGACCGTGCATTTCTGCGTACACGACGAAGGCGATTCCGCCGGCGTCGTGGTCGTCGAGGGGATCAAGTCCGGCCAGACGCTGAATGGCTGGATCATGGACCAGGACCGGATGATCGAATTCC
>NZ_JBDOQQ010000049.1:0-2138 GCF_039839775.1 Roseomonas sp. CAU 1739 | reverse complement strand
CTGATCACTGGTGGCCTGGGCTTCATTGGCTCGGCGGTGCTGCGGCGGCTGTTGTCGACCACGGATGAGGTGGTGGTGAACGTCGACCGCATGACCTATGCGGCGAGCCCCGAGAGCCTGGGCGATTGGCTGCGCCACCCGCGCCACATCCATGTCAACGCCGACATCTGCGACATCGCCGCCATGCGCGCCGCCTTCGCCACCCATCGCCCCTCGCGCGTCATGCACCTCGCCGCCGAATCCCATGTCGACCGCTCGATCGACGGCCCCGCCGAGTTCATCCGCACCAATGTCGTCGGCACCCAGGTGCTGCTCGAAGCCGCGCGCGAATACTGGTCCGCGCTCGACGCCGCCGCGAAGGATGCCTTCCGCTTCCACCACGTCTCGACCGATGAGGTGTTCGGCTCGCTGGAAAGCCGCGACGACAAGCCCTTCGACGAGCACACCCGCTACGATCCACGCAGCCCCTACTCCGCCTCCAAGGCCGCGTCCGACCACCTAGTCCGCGCCTGGCAGCACACCTACGGCATGCCGAACTTCGTCTCCAACACCACCAACAACTACGGCCCCTGGCAGTTCCCCGAAAAACTCATCCCGCTGGTCACGCTCAACGCGCTCGAAGGCCGCACGCTGCCGGTCTATGGCGACGGGTCGAACATCCGCGACTGGATCCATGTCGAGGACCATGCCGAGGCGCTGGTCCTCGCCCTGTTCCGCGGCGTGCCGGGCGCGACCTATTGCCTCGGGCCGCGCCAGGAACGCACCAACCTCGAGGTGGTGCGCGCGATCTGCGCGACGCTCGACCGCCTGCGCCCCGACCCGGCTGGCCCGCGCGAGCGGCTGATCACCTATGTGCGCGATCGGCCGGGGCACGATTTCCGCTACGCCATGAATCCGTCCGGCGCGGAACAGGCGCTGGGCTGGACGGCGAAGTTCGATTTCGAGTCCGGCCTGGCGCAGACCATCGCCTGGTACCTCGACAACGAGGCCTGGTGGCGGCCGATCCGCGACAAGCGGTATGCGGGCCAGCGCCTCGGCGGGGTAAAGGCATGATGGTCGTGTTCGGCGCCAGGGGGAGATCAGGAAGGGCTCCGCCCTCCCCGAACCCCACCCGCCAAAGGCCTAAGGGCCTTTGGAAACCGCCTTTGGGTACCGGGGACCATGGTCATCCTGCCCCCTCCGCGCACCGCACAAGCCACAATGGCGGGGCGCGCCCTTGATGCTCAACACCAGGTACCGGTTTCCAAAGGCCCTTAGGCCTTTGGTGGGGGGAGGCCCGGAGGGGGGCAAAGCCCCTCTCCGGTCCACCCGCATGCATTGGAGCCATCCATGAAGGGCATATTATTGGCGGGGGGTTCCGGCTCGCGCCTGCATCCGATGACGCTGGCCGCGTCGAAGCAGCTGCTGCCGGTCTATGACAAGCCGATGGTCTACTACCCGCTGGGCACGCTGATGCTGGCGGGCATCCGCGACATCCTGCTGATCTCGACACCGGCGGACCTGCCCTCCTTCCGGCGCCTGCTCGGCGATGGCAGCCAGTTCGGCGTGTCCATCACCTATGCCGAGCAGCCCAGGCCCGAGGGCATCGCCCAGGCCTTTCACATCGGCGCGGCGTGGATCGGGGGCGAACCCTGCGCCTTGGCGCTGGGCGACAACATCATCTACGGCGACGGGCTGCCGGCGCAGCTGCAGGCTGCGTCCAGCCGCGCCGCGGCGGGGGAGTCCACGATCTTCGGCTATCGCGTGGCCGACCCCGAACGCTATGGCGTCGCCGAATTCGATGCGACCGGCCGCGTGCTGTCGATCGAGGAAAAGCCCACCGCGCCGAAATCCGACTGGGCGGTGATCGGGCTGTATTTCTACGATGCGCGGGTGACACGGCTGGCGCGCGACCTGGCGCCGTCGGCACGCGGGGAATTGGAGATCACCGACCTCAACAAGGTCTATCTCGGCCTCGATGCGCTGCGCGCCGAACAACTCGGCCGCGGCTGCGCCTGGCTCGATGCCGGCACGCCGGGGTCGCTGCTGCAGGCGGCACTGTTCGTCCAGACCGTGCAGGAACGACAGGGCCTGCAGGTCGGCTGCCCCGAGGAAATCGCATTCCGCATGGGCTTCATCAACGCCGAAGCCCTGGCGCG
>NZ_JBDOQQ010000048.1:0-2213 GCF_039839775.1 Roseomonas sp. CAU 1739 | reverse complement strand
GTCGATCCGCCGCACGCCGATGCTCTACCGTCCACACCATCATCCGCCCCACGAATCGTCCGCAGGATCAGCGAATCACATCCGATTCAGCCGATTCAATTCCTTTCCGGATGGGCTCTAAGGCCCGCAGAAGGACGGCAATGAGCGGCGGGTGATCGGGAGCCTCGCCGCGGTAGTCAGACTCATCGTGCCCAGCCGCCCAACGCCTGTCAGGGTGGCTTTCGTCTGGAAACAGCCTACAGCCCAACGTAGTTTGGGCTTCACGGACTGAAGTTCGCGCCAAACTGAAAAAGGACATGTGACTTTCCCCCAGCGTCTGATGACGGAAGGCGGAGGTCCCAGTCGGGAATTGCGACGTCTCCACTGCCCGTCCCGCCTCCGCCGATCGTGCCGGAAGCGATGTCCACATCGCGCGACCCCATCCGCATGCCTCCGCGACGCTGGGGTACGCGGAGGAAGAGGCCGGATCTGCGAACGATTAGGCAGCCCTCACAACTCGTGCCGGAAGCAGCAAGTCGGATACGAGGGTTGGCCGGATCGAAGTGGAAGCGCGCGATGCCACCGAATGACATGACGTGGGACACCTGGATGGCATGCGGCCAAACGAATTCCGGGTAGCCGTCGGAGTTGCTGCTGAGCAGGACGAGCAATGGGGCCTCAGCCATGGCTGCCCCTGCGACCTCATGCGCACAGAAACCCACCGTCGGTGCCGGAAGATCGACCAGGAGGAACGCCTCGCCTGGAGAGAGTTCCTCGATGGGGCGGAGCGTCACCTGTGGCCAGACATCCATCACGCTTCGTGTGCCTTACGAGGGTCGCTTTGCGCGCGGCGGGCCATCAGCGCCGCAAGTCCTGCAGGAAGAGATCCCAATAGGCCTCGGCCGCTGCCTGCGGTGTGAGACGCGCGGCATCGTCGACGTGAATGTTCATGCCGATCGGACGCCAGTAGAGGTTGTGATCGTCTGCTTCGATGTTCAGAATCTCGTTGTAGCTGTTGCGGGCTTGGCTCTCCGCTGCCGAATAGGCGATTCCGTCGGGCATCGTAGCAAGAAAGATGTGGCAGGACGTGCGCTTTGTCCCATCTCGGTAAATTGCTGCCGTGAACGCCTCGGCATCAATGCGCTTGAAGCGACCGTCGACGCCCGGGTGTCGCTGCGCCAGTTCTTGCAGGGAGTTCTCGAAGAAGACAGCAAGAAACTCGAAGGATTCATCTCGAAAGCGGTCACGGTCGATGTCCGTGAAGCGCCGGGGCAGTCCGAGATTGCTCGATCTGGGCGCCGGGCCGATTGGTTTCTGCGGCTGGGGTCTCCTGATCGGGCTTTGTCGAGCAGGCGGCTTAGCGGACGATCGCGGTGGCAGCGCCCGTCGAGTCGCGCGGACGACCTGGAGTAAGCCCTCGTCGATGTCAGCGAAGGAGCGAACCGGCCTGCCGTCATCCGGTGTCGCGGCGAGTTTGCCGAACGGCGTGCCGTGCCAATCGCATGGGCGCAGGATAACAGGAATGACCCGAGCCTCTCGCGCTTCGTGGCGCTCAACCGCGCGGCGCATCTCAATATTGTAGCAATAATTCGACGCCAAAAAATCCGCACTGACAAGGAGAAGGATCACGTCGGCTCGCTCGAGTTCAACGCTGATCGCGTCATCCAGAACATCACCGGCCGGGATGCGGCGATCATGCCAAGTATCAACCAAGCCCTCGTGCTTGAGTGCCGACAGGTGCTTCTCAAGCTGGTCGCGTAACGCCTCGTCCGCGTGTGAGTAGGAGAAGAAGATCGTGGCCATAATGTCCCAGAGGGCCGCCGGATGAGGCGCGTCCGCGCGTCAGCACGGGCACGGTGGGCGGCTCCTTGAGGGTCCAGATATCACAGAGCCACGATTCGGGCTGGCGGAGTAAGGACATCATGCGATGCACCCCCGCCCAGTCCAGTTGGGTGGTGCACGCCAGTAATCGTGTCATCGAGGTGCTTCGAGGCGGTGACGGCAGTCGCAACCGTTTACGCGCTCAGGCCGTCGGCCGCAGGTGGGTCGGGCGAGCTGCCACCTGTCCTGACCGCGGCCAACCGCCTGCCGCCGCCGGACCGGTCGTTGATCTTAGAGCCCATCCGGAAAGGAATTGAATCGGCTGAATCGGATGTGATTCGCTGATCCTGCGGACGATTCGTGGGGCGGATGATGGTGTGGACGGTAGAGCATCGGCGTGCGGCGGATCGACG
>NZ_JBDOQQ010000047.1:0-5146 GCF_039839775.1 Roseomonas sp. CAU 1739 | reverse complement strand
ATGGCCGACCGCCAAAATCCACGAGTCACCCCTCCGCCGGAGAGGGGCTGCTCATCGAACGACCAGGCGCATCGCGCCGGGTCCGATGATGCGCGTTCCGACGCCGAGGAACTGCTGCGTGCCCTGACCCGCGCCCTGGCGCGTCAGGTAGCACGGGATGCGTGGGCAAAGGCGGTTGGCCGTCACCCCTCTCCAGAGACCACATCATGACCGTATCGATTTCGCCGCGGCGGGACGCCTCCGCGCGTCCGCCCGCCAAGCTGCTGACTGTCCAACAGACGGCCGAGCGCCTGGCGGTCTGCGAAAAGACCGTCCGCCGCCTGATCACCGCGGAGGTGCTGCGCGCCCTCCGCGTCGGCCGCTCGCTCCGGGTCTCCGAGGACGATCTGCAGGTCTACCTGGCCCGCTGCCGGTAGGGCGAGACGCATGTCCTCTGATGTCCAGGTAATTCCAGCACTTCATGGGCCGTCGTGACTGCGGCCGTCTCGTCTTTCACTACGTTATCAATGACACGCAATCACGTTTGTTCACCAGGGACCCGAACAGTCGCAAGGAATCTACCAATGTCGTCTTGTGGGTATTTCCGGAGCGCGGCGGAGAATGGCACATTGCCGTCCCTGGCGGAACTGCGCGCATGCTTCCTCGCCGATGAGGCCCTGCCCGAAGGCCGCCGCAAGGAATGGTCCTCCGCCTTTCGTTCCTTCGCCAAGGGCCTCGGCCAGCCGATGGAGGTGATCTCCTCCGATCCGGTCGAACTCCGCCGCCTTCTGCGCGGGGTGACGCCGGCCATGGCGGGCTTCCGCCCCGGCCGCTGGCGCAACGTCCTCTCGCTGGTCACCACCGCCCTGGCCCATCTCGGCATCATCGTGGTGCAGAGCCGTATCGGCACCCCCCCGTCGGCCGAATGGCTGGCGATCCTTGGGTTGCTGGAGCCCGGCCAGGAGCGGCATTTCCACGCCTGGCGGTTCGCACGCTACTGCACCGTCAGGGATATCCAGCCGGCCGCGGTCGATGACGCGGTGCTGGAAACCTACCTTGCCGACCTCGAGCACCGCAGCCTGGTCGCTGAGCCGGTCCGTGCGGCCCGCGAGGTAGCGCGGTTGTGGAATGCGGCGGCGGACCTGCACCCGGCCTGGCCGCAGTGCCGACTGACCGTGCCGGATCATCGTCTCACCTTCTCGCCGCCGCTCAGCTCCTATCCGCAGACCCTGCGCGACGACATCGAGCGCTGGCGCGCATGGCTCGGCGGCGACGATCCCTTCACCAACCGCCCGTTCAGCCCGCTGCGGCCCGCCTCGATGGCGACCCGGCTGCGCCAGATGCGGGCCTACCTCGGCGCGCTGGTCGAAAGCAGCATTGATCCCGCATCTATGGTTGACCTCGCCAGCGTCGTGACTCCGGCCATGACGCGAGTCGCCTTGCGGATCTTTTGGGAGCGCGCTGGGCGGAAATCCTCGGCGCATACCTTCCAGATGGGCGCCCTGGTGCTGCAAATCGGGAAGTACTGGGCGAAGCTGCCGGAAGCTGACGTCGAGGAGCTGCGCAACATGATGCGGCAGCTCCGCCCCGCCCACAGCGGCATGTCCCCGCGCACCGAAGGCCGGCTCCGCGCCGCCGTGGAGGATCAGGACCGCCTCGACCGCCTGCTGACGCTGCCAGGTCTGCTGATGGACAAGGCCTGCCGTGCCGGCCTGCCCGGTCAGCGCCTGGCCCAGATGGCGCAGACCGCGGTGCTGATCGATATCCTTCTCCATCTGCCCGTACGGCTGGAGAACCTTGGCCACCTCCGTCTGGGCGTCCACCTGATCCGCGGTCCCGGAAAGAGCATCACCGTCGACATCCCGGCCGACGAGACGAAGAACGAAATGCCGATCTCTGGGCCCCTGCCGAAGGACGTCTCCAAGCGGATCGATTTCTACATCGACCGCTTTCGCCCGTTCCTGAACCCCACCGCGAGCGACTGGTTGTTCCCCGGGGCGGTGCCGGGCCAGCCCAAGACCGGTGAGGGCCTGCGCAGCCAGATCCGCAAGGCGGCAGCGACGCATTGCGGGCTGATCCTCAACCCGCATGTTTTCCGGTCCCTGACGGGCTATCTCACCCTCCGGGACGATCGTGGCGCCCATGGCAAGGTGCAGCGCATTCTGGGCCACAAGTCGTTGGCAACGACCATGGCGCATTACAGCGGCCTCGAGGCGTCCATGGCGATCGCGGACTATGGCGACCTGATGGGCACCCTGCGCGCCGATGCGATGGCGCGCGGGGCCTATCGCAAGAAGCCCCGCCCGACCTCCAACCCGGCGCCGGGAGGCAAGCGCTGATGTCGGCGCAACCGACCACGCGCGAGCACGCCGCCCTGCCGCTGGCGCAATGGCCCGCGCGTGATCAGCAGGCCTGGGACGCTGCCAACCGGCGCCCGGATTTCCTCGAGCCGGGCGGCCATGCCGCCATGTGGCGCCCTGCGATGCAGCGCAATGCGATGGGTGCCTATGGGCGGTGGCTGGCCTGGCTGCTGGACCAGGGCATTGCTCTGGCCGATGAGGCGCCGATGACGCGGATCACGCCCGAGCGGTTCAGGGAGTACGTCGCCTTCCTCCGGGCGGGGCGGGCCCCGTGCACGGTGGTCGGATACCTGTCCTGGTTCTGCATGCTTTGTAAGGCGATGTTTCCGAACGATGATTGGCGCTGGCTGCAGCAGGCCCATAACAACCTCAAACGTGAGGCCAGGCCGACCCGTGACAAGCGGTCCCGCTTGGTGCCCGCCCAAGAGCTGCTGCAATTCGGGCATGAGCTGATGGAGCAGGCCGGCGGCGTCCTGGACGAGCCCAGCGTGACAACGACGCAGCCGCGGCAGCGTGTGGCCGCCGCGCGGGACTTCCGCGACGGCCTGATGATCGCGCTGCTGGCGCTGCGCCCCCTGCGGGTCACGAACTTCCTCGGCATCGCGATCGGCCGCCACCTCCGCCGATCCGGCGACAGGGTGACGCTGAACTTTGCGGGTGACGAGACCAAGACCAAGCGCCCGATTGAAACGCCATGGCCGGCGGAGTTGATCCCGAATCTCGATCGCTACCTGGAGCACGTGCGCCCCATCCTCATGGCCGCCAAGGTGTCGGTCGATCCCGCGCGTCCGCCACGGCCGGCCGGGGCGATCCTGTGGGTTGGCCAGGGTGGCACGCCGCTCACCCCGGGTGGGCTAAGCAAGGCTCTGCAGCGCCACACGACGCGCCGCTTTGGCCATTACGTGAATGCCCACCTGTTTCGTGACTGCCTGGCGACGACGGTGTCGAACGAGGATCCCGACCATGTTCGAATGGCTCAGCACATGCTGCATCACACCAAGCTGGGCACGACCGAACGCAGTTATATCTTGACTGACAGCCGACTCGCCTTGCGCCGCCATCACGACCTGATGGCCAAGCTCCGGAGAGCAGCCCGACAGCGCCTGCGGGCCCGTGCGGAGACCACGCCATGAGCCGTACCGATCCCACCATCGCAGGCACCAAGACTCCCCGCTGCGCCCTCTATGCCAGGTACAGCTCCGACAACCAGCGGGAAGCTTCGATCGAGGACCAGCTACGCATCTGCCATGTCCGCGCCGAGCGTGAAGGCTGGTGCGTGGTCGGCACGTTCACCGACGCCGCCATTTCCGGCGCCACCACGCTGCGTCCCGGCTACCAGGCGCTGCTTGAGGCCATCCGCAAGGGCGAGTTGGACATTGTCCTCGCCGAGAGCCTGGACCGCCTGTCGCGCGACCTCGAGCACGTCGCCGCGTTCCACAAGCTCGCCGTCTTTGCCCGGGTCGAAGTTGTCACGCTCGCCGAGGGCGTCATCTCCGAGCTGCAGGTCGGGCTCAAAGGGACCATGGGGGCGCTGTACCTCAAGGATTTGGCGCAAAAGACGCATCGGGGCCTGGAGGGGCGTGCCCGTCAGGGTTTCGGGACCGGGCGCCTCGCTTACGGCTATCGGGCGGTCCGCACGTTCGGCGCTGATGGAGAACCCGTGCGGGGATTGCGCGAGATCGATCCGGCGTGCGCCGCTGTCGTCCGGCGCATCTTTCGCGATTATGTCGGCGGGGCCAGCCCGCTCGCCATTGCCCGCGCGCTCAATACGGAGGGTATCACCGGGCCGGACGGCCGGCCCTGGCATGACTGGACCATCCGCGGTCGGCCTGCGCGTGACAACGGGCTATTGCGTAATGCTCTCTATGCCGGCCGACAGATCTGGAACCGGTACACCCGCATCCGCGACCCGGTCCGCGGCGGCTATGTCGTGCGTCCGCACCCCAAGAACACCACTGTCGAAACCATTGTCCCGGGGCTGCGCATCATCGATGACGACCTGTGGGAGGATGCGCAGGCGCGCTTGGCGGCAGAAGCAACACCCGTGGTGCAGCAGGCAAAGGCAGCGTTCTGGGATCGTCGTCGCCCCAAGCATCTCCTGAGCGGGAAGGTGGTCTGTGGGTGTTGCGGGCGGCTCTTTTCGGCCGTCGGCCGCGATTACCTCGGTTGTGGCGCCGCCCGCGCCAGCCAGGGCTGCACCAACCAGCGCCTGGTCCGCCGGCCGAAGCTGGAAGCCCAGGTCCTGGAGGTTCTCGGGAACCGGCTGATGCGGCCGGATCTCGTCGCCGCGTTCTGCACGGAATTCATCGCCGAGTGGAACCGCATGGCGGCCGAGGCCTCCTCCGGCATCGACGTCCGCCGGCGGGAGCTGAAGGTCATTGAACGCAAGATCGAGAACATCCTGGAGGCGATCGCGGACGGGCTGAAGGCGTCCGGCATCCAGCAGAAGCTGTCCGAGCTCGAGGCACGGCGCAATGAACTGCACGAAGCCTCGGCAGAGGCCAGCACCGCACCACCGGCATTGCATCCCAACCTCGCGCAGACCTACGCAGAACGCGTGGCCGAGTTGCGGCGAGGGATTGATGCCGGGCAGGGCCAGGACGTGCTGGAGGCGGCACGGGCCTTGATCGACAAGGTCATCGTGACGCCCGGCGATGATCCCGACGACCCGCCCGGGATCGAGCTGGTCGGGCAACTCATGGCCATGCTCAAGGCCGCCGGCGCCTTTCCCAACGGAGATGATGCGAAATGCCGCGACCTCGTTTCCGGTTTGTCCTCATGTTCGGCAAAAGGGACTATGAGGGGGC
>NZ_JBDOQQ010000046.1:0-5720 GCF_039839775.1 Roseomonas sp. CAU 1739 | reverse complement strand
GGTGGTGGCGTGCAGGGCGCCGTGCCAGACATAGGCGACATCGCCGGGGAACAGCGCCCAGGCCTCCCGCCAATCGGCACGGTCGTCGTTCTCGACCTTGCCGGTGCGCCGGGTGGTGCTGACCCCAGCCCGGTTGCGCCACTCGGGGTCGTAGCCACGCCATACGGCGGGTCGGTGACCATCAGGTGGGGCCGCACGCTACGCAGCACAGCGGCGACGACCGCCGGGTCGGTGCAGTCGCCACAGGCCAGGCGGTGGCGGCCCAGCAGCCAGACGTCACCCAACTGGCTGACCGGCGCCTCCGGCAGCGGCGGGATGTCGTCGGGGTCGGTCAGGCCTGTGGTCGGGTCCGCCAGGAACCCGGCGATCTCGTCCGCGTCGAAGCCGGTCAGATCCAGGTCGAAGCCCAACTCCTGCAACTCGGTCAGCTCCAGCCGCAGCAGGTCCTCGTCCCAGCCGGCGTTCAGCGCCAGCTTGTTGTCGGCCAACACATAGGCGCGACGCTGGGCGGGGGTGAGGTGCGCCAGCTCGATCACCGGCACCTCGTCCAGCCCCAGCTTGCGCGCGGCCAACACCCGCCCGTGGCCGGCAATGATGCCGTTGGCGCCATCGGTCAGCACCGGGTTGGTGAAGCCGAACTCGCGGATCGACGCGGCGATCTGCGCGACCTGCTCGTCGCTGTGGGTTCGTGCGTTCCGGGCGTACGGAACTAGGTCGCGTGTTCTGACCCTTTTGTAGGCGGGGAAGTCTGCGTGCGTGGCGTCAGGTGGCGGCATCGGAGCCTCCTTCGATAATGCCAGAGGAATTTTGAAACTGTGGCTCCGGCGACGTCAGCGACGCGTGCGACGCGAGAAACCGTTTATCCACTACGTGCGCGCGCGCGTGTGGCCGATCAACCGAATCACGTGTCGCACGCGTCGCTGGCGTCGCCAGCGTTGTCCCGTGATCGGTCATGCGTCGGTCTCGTTCCAGGGCTTTGCCGCTGGCTCGGGCAGCAGCCGGATGCCGACGTAACCCCGACCACGAAACATCGCGCAGTCCTTCGCGCGCCGGTGGCCTTGCCGCTCCAACATGGCGCCTAGCCACTTGGCGTTGTGCGGCTCGTCGGAGCGGCCCTGCGCAAAGGCCCGCCAGGAGGCAAAGAGCTTGCTGCTCGTCTCACCGAACCCTGTGCCGATCTCGCAGCACTCCTCGATCCACTGCGCGAGGACATCCTGCTCTGCAAAGTACTCCGCGGTGGCGTCGAGGACCGCTTTCGGACGAGCCAGGCCATCCCGCTGCCAGGCCAGGCAACCGTCGATCATCCAGCGCAGGATGCCAGGCCACTCGGCCCGGAGCTTGTCGCTCAGTTGCGGATCCGGGGCGGCGGGCCGATGCACGAAGGGAACCACATTGAATCGCCGCCAGGCCGCGTCATCCACGCTGCGCAGCGCCGGCTTATGGTTGCCACTGATGGTCAGCTTGAAGGCCGGCATATAGGTGAAGAAGTCCTGCCGCATGAAGCGCGCGGTGACCGGATCCCCGCCGGTCATCGCCTTGATGCGCGCCTCGGCCCAGGCACGGCCCTCCTCGGTCTCCGTCGTCATCACCAGCCTGGCACCGGCCAGCATGGCCAGGTCGGTCGGATGGCGCTCCCCCTTCGACGCTGTGAAGGTGTCGAGCGCTGCGGTGACGGCATAGGCACCGAGTATCCCGGCGATGGTCACCAGCAGCACGCCTTTGCCATTGCCGCCGGGGCCATAGACAAACAGCAGGGCATGCTCGCGGGTGATGCCGGTGAGGCAGTAGCCAAACCAGCGCTGGAGGAAGGCTGCCAAGGCCGCGTCGCCACCCGTGGCCTGATCCAGGAACGCCAGCCAGTGAGGGCAATCAGCCGCCGCGGATGGGGCGACAGCGGTGATGCGCGCGATGTAGTCGGTCCTGGCGGCCGACCGGAGCAGCCCGGTCCGCAGATCGACGACCCCGCCCGGGGTGCCAAGCAGCAGCGGATCCTGGTCCCAGAAGTCGCTGGTGACAGCCAGCGCTTCGTCGGCCTGGGCGAAGCGCTCGACCGCTGCAGCGAATGATGCCTTGCCGGTGATGGCCTGGGTCTTGAAATCACTCGTTCGATTGAGGGAGGCCGTGAGCCTGCGCGCCCAGCTGAAGGCCAGCCGGGTGCGGTTTACGGCCCAGTGGGTGCCGGTCCAGAGATACCAGGAGCCGGAGGTATGGCAGTATCGCAGATCGTCCTGGTGCCGCTCGACAAAGACGACCGCGACGCCATGCTCCGTCAGTTCGGCACTGCCATCGGGGGTGACGTCACGCGGCTCGCATAGGAATTGCGGATCGGTCAGATCCTCAATCTGGAGCCACTGCTGCTCCAGCATCTGCTTGAGGAACAGCAGATGCTCTCGGCCATCGCAGTGGTTGTGCCGGCAATGATGGAGGAACCAGCCCTTCTCCGACTGGCTGGCATTCATCACGAAAGTCGCCTGATCGTCATCGGCGGTGGTGTGCGCAGCGGCGTTCACGCAGCTGAGGTGGTGCTTGTGGTCCAGCACCTTGCCAGTGAACACACCGGACTTTCGGGCCCTAAGCGCCGTGACGATCTCAAATCGGCGGGCATAGTTCCTCCCCCATGCACGCAGATCGGCCACCTCGCCGGTGACGGGGTCGGAGTAGGTGATGGGATCAAGCGGATGGGTCTCCGCGCCACGTCGCCGGGAGCGACGAGCTGATCCGGCCTTCGAATCGCGACCGCCACCAGGATGCCCGGATGCCTTCGGCGCGGGCGGCAGGGCGAAGATGTCGCAGGCTATTCCATCAAGGATCGCCGTTTCGACCGTCGGGCCGTCGGCGGGACGGCGCGGCAGGTAGAACAGACGCGACGTGTCAGTGCAGGATTGGTCGTGGCGCAGATTCAGTGCTGCGGCCAGCGCCTCGATGCGCTCCTTCCAGGCGGCGTTGGCGGCCGTCTGGGTGTCGTAGCTCCCGGCACGCCAGGGCCGCTCCAGCGGAATTGCGATGCGGAACTTCGGGCAGGGCTGGTGCTGAAACGTCACCGTGTCGCCCGTCTCATCGATGACCACGGCGCCGGTCGCGATATCGGCTCTGTAGCCCTTGTCCTCGACGAGGTAGGCCTCGGCGGCCGTCACCGCGTCCGGATGCTTTGCGCGGAACTTGTCCCAGTTGCCGCGTTTGACGCTCGTCGTAGTCGTCTGGTGGTTGTGCGTGCTGGAGATGACGGCGCGAAAGTCGCGAGCGCTGATCGCGGCCCGGATCTCCTCCAGCGCCGCCCCGGTGTCGCTGTCCAGGAAGACGACGTCAATCTGGTCGGCATCGGATTTGTGGCGACGCGTGCCACGAAACACCGCCGGGACGATGCAGGTGCCTTCCTTCGGGCCGACTTCGTGGCTGGTCAACCGCAAAGCCAAGTCGGTCCATGAGAGCGACTGGCGGTCGGTCCATGGCGTCAGCTGATTAAAGGTTCCGAAGGTGAAGGTGAACACCGAGATCGCGCGGCTCGACGCCGACGCCTCGCCGTCCTGCTCGTCCTGTTCTGGTGAATGACTGTAGCCGTCCATCGCTGCCCCGCACGCAGCGTCCAGTGCGCTGCAGGCCAGACATGACGGCTAGAAGCATCCCGATCCACGTGCCCGATTTCCCGATTCACACATTTGAATAGGGGATGTGGATCGGGACTCTTGCAGCTGTCACCTGGGCAGCATGAAGAACACACGCCATTCCCGCCGCGGATCGCAGCATTGCACAGCTCGAGGAGGTCCCTGTGATGCGCAATGCGCCATTGCAACCAGGTTTCGCGGAGAACAGAGCAAGCCGCTACCCAGCACGAGCGATCCCACGGAGATCGCGGTAGAGCACACCAAGCTTGTTGCTGATCGTCTTTGCGCCGAGCGGCTGGTAGCTCGGAGCCGCCTTCGCACACCAGCGCTCCAGCCAATCCGCCTCTTCGGTCAATGTAGGCCGCAGCTCTTGTCGCCCGGCACGGGCCTTCATCTTCGTTGCTGCCAGCGCCAAGACGGAAGCCTTGCCAGGCGTATTCAGATTCACGCGCAGGTCGGTGCAGACGTGCTCGGCATGGCGTTCAAGCAATGCGGCGACCGTGTCAGGGTCAAGAAGCCCAACGTCGTCAACGCCCAGTATCCGATTCGACGGACTGCTCGGAGACACGCCGCCTGGCTCGGTCAGGTTCTCGTTGTTTGGAGGGCTCGGAGGGAGATCAAGCGGCGGGCCGCCGCGCCAGGCTCGGAGGGCGATGTAGGCGTGGCCGATGCCTTCGAGGGTGTCCGACAGGAAGTCGTATCGATACTCCGTTGCCCAGGGACCAAAGACCATGCTCCTGCACCGTTGGGTCACAGGCATCGTCTGAATGCCCGTCAGAACGATTTCTTCTGCCTCCACCCTTTGGCGCCAATCGGAAAGAAGCGCTCGCCACGCCCGTTCGTTCCGTTGAACCGCATCCTGCAGCGCATCGGGTCGGTAGCCGCCAAACGTCGAATCTACTTGGCGGGCTCGGCCCAGATCGGGACGACCGGCGGCCTCGAGCGCAATGGCGGAGAAGGGCTGCTGCGTCTCACGGGCCCGCATAAGTACGTTGGGATCACACCAAGCCTTCAGAGCCTGAAGAAGAGTTACGGGGCCCTCCGCCGTAGTCTCAGCCATCATATGGTTCCCTGTGCGATTGTTGGCACATCGCTAGCTCGATTTTTCGATTCGCTGCAGTGCGGAACGCGGGCGCGTGATTATGCGTGATCGCGTTGGCCACCTCCCACCCCACCTCCGCGAGGTCTGTGACATCCTCGCCCGCGGCCTGCTGCGGCTGCGAAGCCGCACCGCCGAGGACTTCGACCGAGATCTCCGGACCGCCGGAGAGAGTTCGCTACACTATCCTGCCCACCAGAGCGTGCATGCGGTCCCCTTGGAGAGGAGCTCCGCATGACCCGCCGAATGACCGGTTCAAACGCCATCGAGCCCGTGGCGCGCACAGTTGCAGCCATCCCGCCGGCCGACGTACTCGGCCGGCTGGCCGCTTTGAAGACCGCCGCCACGCCCGGCCTGAAGCAACAATGGCGGGAACTCTTCGCGGCCGAGCCGCCGCCCTACAATCGGCGCTTCCTGGAAAGCCGCCTGGCCTACCGGATCCAGGAACTCGCCTATGGCGGCTTGAAGCCCGAGACGATCCAGCGCCTCGAGGCCCTGGGAGAACAGCTCGACGGGGGCAATCCCGTCCTTCGGCGCATCCGCGGCGACGACAAGCCGATCACCGGCACGCGGCTGATCCGCGAGTACCAGGGCGTCGAGCACAGCGTCACCGTGCTGCACGACGGCTACGAGTATCAGGGGCGCCCCTACCAGTCGCTCTCCTCCATCGCGCGCGCCATCACCGGCACGCGCTGGAATGGCTGGCTGTTCTTCGGCCTGAAGAACCGGAGGGGCACCGCATGAAGCGCAAACCCGCCGCCGACGCCGCCATGCCGGCCACGGTCCGGAAAATCCGCGCCGCCGTGTACACGCGGAAATCGAGCGAGGAAGGGCTCGACATGGAGTTTAATTCGCTCGACGCCCAGCGCGAGGCATGTGAGGCATATATCACTAGCTGTCATTGCTATGGAGGTTGTCCCTCCGGGGCTGAGTTGGTTGGCTGTGGTTGCGAGGCCGACACCCAGCAACTCGGAGCCCCGGATGGACAGCCATAAGAATGCCCGAACGACGCCGCATGG
>NZ_JBDOQQ010000045.1:2500-5945 GCF_039839775.1 Roseomonas sp. CAU 1739 | reverse complement strand
TGGATGCGGGGACAGGATTTGAACCTGTGACCTTCAGGTTATGAGCCTGACGAGCTACCGGGCTGCTCCACCCCGCGGTGGTGATGGGTGTCCTTGGTGGGGGGGTTAGATGATCCCGCCAGGGTGATGGTGTGTTGCTGAGGATCCGGCCTGGTGGCCCGGCGGCGACCGACTCTCCCGCGTCTTGAGACGCAGTACCATGGGCGCTGGGGTGTTTCACGGCCGTGTTCGGGATGGGAACGAGTGTATCAACCCCGCGATGGCCACCGGGCCACCGGGCCGGATCCTTGGATGTGGTGATGGGATGATCGGTTGGCTGTGTGTGTGCGTGGATTGGCGCTGTGCGCGGTGGGTTGGCGGACCAACCCGTGCGGTGATGTGATGGATAAGGAGTTCTATCGGGTGATTAGGACCGCTTGGCTGCACTCCTTACGGAGCTTCCACCTGCGGCCTATCGACGTGCTGGTCTTGCACGGCCCTTAGGGAGACCTCGTCTTGAGGCTGGTTTCCCGCTTAGATGCCTTCAGCGGTTATCCATTCCGCACTTGGCTACCCGGCGATGCCACTGGCGTGACAACCGGTGCACCAGAGGTGCGTCCTTCCCGGTCCTCTCGTACTAGGGAAAGATCCTCTCAAGTCTCCAACACCCACGGCAGATAGGGACCGAACTGTCTCACGACGTTCTAAACCCAGCTCACGTACCGCTTTAATCGGCGAACAGCCGAACCCTTGGGACCTGCTCCAGCCCCGGGATGCGATGAGCCGACATCGAGGTGCCAAACCTCCCCGTCGATGTGGACTCTTGGGGGAGATCAGCCTGTTATCCCTAGAGTACCTTTTATCCGTTGAGCGATGGCCCTTCCATGCGGGACCACCGGATCACTAAGGCCGACTTTCGTCCCTGCTCGTGCTGTCGCACTCGCAGTCAGGCGGGCTTGTGCCTTTGCACTCAACAGCCGATGTCCGACCGGCTTGAGCCCACCATCGCGCGCCTCCGTTACTCTTTGGGAGGCGACCGCCCCAGTCAAACTGCCCACCAGGCAGGGTCCCGACCCCGGATAACGGGGTTCGGTTAGACGCCAGAAAGGCACAGGGTGGTATTTCAAGGTTGGCTCCACCAAGGCTGGCGCCCCGGCTTCAATGCCTCCCACCTATCCTACACAGTCCCTTCCTGGCGCCACTGCCAAGCTGCAGTAAAGGTTCATAGGGTCTTTCCGTCTGACCGCGGGTACCCCGCATCTTCACGGGGAATTCAATTTCACTGAGCCCATGCTGGAGACAGTGGGGAGGTCGTTACGCCATTCGTGCAGGTCGGAACTTACCCGACAAGGAATTTCGCTACCTTAGGACCGTTATAGTTACGGCCGCCGTTTACCGGGGCTTCAGTTCGGAGCTTGCACTCCTCCCTTTAACCTTCCGGCACCGGGCAGGCGTCAGACCCTATACGTCATCTCTCGATTTCGCAGAGCCCTGTGTTTTTACTAAACAGTCGCCACCCCCTGGTCTGTGCCACCCACCCATGGTTGCCCACAGATGGGTCCCGCTTATCGCTAACTTACGCGGGCAATTTGCCTAGTTCCTTCAGCATGGTTCTCTCAAGCGCCTTGGAATACTCATCCAGTCCACCTGTGTCGGTTTCGGGTACGGTCCATATGCCAGAGCTATTTCCCGGACCGATCCAACTGCCACCCCAATCCGATAAGGGATGACAGAACTTCACGGCCGTCACTTCTGGCGGGCCCAGGAATATTGACCTGGTTCCCATCGGCTACGGCTTTCGCCCTCGCCTTAGGGGCCGGCTCACCCTGCGCGGATTAACCTTGCGCAGGAACCCTTGGACTTTCGGCGACAGAGTTTCTCACTCTGTTTGTCGTTACTCATGTCCGCATTCGCACTTCCGATACCTCCACGGCCCGTCACCGGTACCGCTTCGCAGGCCTACGGAACGCTCCGCTACCGCGCGTATTGCTACGCACCCACAGCTTCGGCAGATGGCTTGAGCCCCGGTACATTTTCGCCGCAAGACAGCTTGTTTAGACCAGTGAGCTATTACGCTTTCTTTAAAGGATGGCTGCTTCTAAGCCAACCTCCTGGTTGTTTTGGCCGTCTCACATGCTTTCCCACTTAGCCATCATTTGGGGGCCTTAGCTGGTGGTCTGGGTTGTTTCCCTCTCGACAATGGACCTTAGCACCCACTGTCTGTCTGCCCGCCTGCACTCATCGGCATTCGGAGTTCGGTAGGGTTTGGTAGGGCTTTGGGCCCCCCTAGCCCTTCCGGTGCTCTACCTCCGATGGTGATCGACGGACGATCTACCTCAATAGATTTCGCGGAGAACCAGCTATTTCCTGGTTTGATTGGCCTTTCACCCCTAACCACAGATCATCCCCGACTTTTTCAACAGGCGTGGGTTCGGTCCTCCAGTGGGTGTTACCCCACCTTCAACCTGTCCATGGCTAGATCACCAGGTTTCGGGTCTCATGCCGGCAACTATGCGCCCTATTCAGACTCGCTTTCGCTGCGCCTACACCTCTCGGCTTAAGCTTGCTGCCAACACGAACTCGCGGACCCATTATACAAAAGGTACGCCGTCACCCTTGCGGGCTCCGACTGCTTGTAGGCATCCGGTTTCAGGTCTCTTTCACTCCCCTCGTCGGGGTGCTTTTCACCTTTCCCTCACGGTACTTGTGCACTATCGGTCGCCAAGGAGTATTTAGGCTTGGAGGATGGTCCCCCCATGTTCAGACAGGGTTTCACGTGCCCCGCCCTACTCAAGGATCACTGCAAGCACTACGCCTACGGGGCTATCACCCACTACGGCCAACCTTTCCAGATTGTTCGGCTTCTCTTGCAGCAACCACTGGCCTGCTCCGCGTTCGCTCGCCACTACTAGCGGAATCTCTGTTGATGTCTTTTCCTCCAGGTACTGAGATGTTTCAGTTCCCCGGGTTCGCCTCCCGACCCTATGTATTCAGATCGGGATACCCCAAAGGGGTGGGTTTCCCCATTCGGACATCCGCGGATCAACGATCGCTCGCATCTCCCCGCGGCTTTTCGCAGCGTGCCACGTCCTTCATCGCCTCTTGGCGCCAAGGCATCCACCGAATGCCCTTCTCTCACTCTTTATCCACACCACCGCCCGCGCACAGGGCCAAACCACGCCCTATGCTGCTACCTAGTCTCGGGTGGCAGCGCCCGCTCCATCCCCAGGGCGCGGTCAAGTCTTGCCCCCGGACGATGTGCGTCACTCACACACACAACAACTGATCATCTTCACCATGTGAAAGAACATGCCGCCCCGCACGCCACCCGCTTCCCTCTCGAGGATCGCGGACCGCCAGCGCGGAACGAAACAGGTTTTGGAAGTGCCGCCACCCAAAGGCAGCGCACCAAGCATCAAACCGTCACCACCGCATCATCCAGACACAGCGGATTTTCCCCGCACCC
>NZ_JBDOQQ010000044.1:0-7486 GCF_039839775.1 Roseomonas sp. CAU 1739 | reverse complement strand
TCTTCCAGGACCACGACGACATCGTCGACCACTGCTGCCACCACTGGAACCGCCTGATCGATCAGCCCCGGCGCATCATGTCCATCGGCCTCCGCGAATGGACACATGAGTTCTGATCTGTGGGAGTTAGTATGAGCCGACCGCCTCAGCAATCTTTCAGTTCGGCGAATTGTTGATCAAGCCCCAGGTTTGCCCGCGGCATCGAAGTGTCGCGCCGGTGCATAATAGGCGCGACGCGCAATCGGGTTTCCGTCTGGAAGCGGCCGCGAGCAGACTGACGGAATCTGGCCAAGGTCCATCCAGATCTGACATTCGGGGTGGCGCCGACATCGCCATGACGACACTGCTGTTGGCAGTCGGTCGAGAGGCAAGCAGCGACAAACTTACCAGCCATAGGGCATCGCCGCAGCCATCTTCGACGGCTTGCGTTCCTGGCTGACGGTGCCGACGATCACCGCTTCGTTGAGAAGAGCGATCGTCGGTGATCCCTTCAGGAGCACGTCGATTGCGCCTCACTGCCTGGTCGGCGCGCGAGAACTGGCTGAAGAAGTACCACCGAGTTCGAACTGCATCCCGACGCCCGTCGCTGATTCCGAGCCCACCGGCGCAATGGCGGAGCGGGCCAGAAAAACGGCTGACGGACCGCCGGACGACTGATCTATTCCGCAGCGGCGCGGGGCCATTCCGGCATCTCGCCACCGATCCGCCGGGTGAGCGCGGCGGCAGCCTCGGCCAGAATCGGCCGCGCAGCCGCCAAGGCCTCCGGTGTCCAGCGGATAACGGGCGCGGAGAGCGCCAGCGCCCCGGCAAGCCTGTCGCCGGGGCCGAAGACAGGCGCCGCCATGGCCCCGGTGTGTGGATCGGTCGCACCCATGGTGACGATCGGCAGGTCGAGGGCCGCCGCGTAGTCCGGCAGCGGCCGCGCCGCGAAAGCCCGTAGCACCTGCGCGATGGCGGAACTGTCGAGGGGCAGCGCATCGCCGACCCGCACATGCATCCTGAGCAGGTGCGGGCTGTCGACGCGGAACAGGCAGAGCCGCTGCTCGCCGCGGCGGACGTAGAAGGCCGCTGTCTCGCCGGTGCGCGCGACGAGTTCCTCCAACACCGGCATCACATGCGCTTCCAGCCGGAAGGACTGGGTGTAGAGCGTGCCGAGCCGCAGCACCTCCGCATCCAGCCGGTAGGACCCGTTGGCCTCGCGCGCGAGGTAGCCGTGTTCCTCGAGCGAGATGGCCAGACGCATGATGGTGCTCTTCACCAGCCCCGTCCGCTCGGCGAGTTCCGCCAGCGACACGGATCGGTCGCCCTTTCGGAAAGCCGAGAGCACCG
This sequence comes from Roseomonas sp. CAU 1739, assembly GCF_039839775.1. Classification (NCBI taxonomy): domain Bacteria; kingdom Pseudomonadati; phylum Pseudomonadota; class Alphaproteobacteria; order Acetobacterales; family Roseomonadaceae; genus Roseomonas; species Roseomonas sp. CAU 1739. The sequence goes on along the minus strand of NZ_JBDOQQ010000044.1, from coordinate 6,157 downwards.
TCAGCGCGCGATCCGCCGAGGCCACGCCCTCGAGCGCCGGTCGCCGCTTTGCCTTCTCCACCATGCCTGCCTCCGGCCTCACGGCCCCATGATGCGCGATTCCAGCCGCGCGCGCAGGATGCTGCCGGTCTCGCTTTCGGTGATGAAGAGGTCGCGCCGATCCGGGCCGCCCAGGCATAGATTGGTCGTCGAGGCGCCGGCGCAGGAGGCGATCGCGAGCGTCGGCTCCGCCCGCCCGTTGAAGCGCCAGATTGTCCCGACGCCGGTATGGGCAACCAGCAGGTCGCCCTCGCGGTCCCAGGCCAAGCCGTCCGGCCCGCCGGGTCCGCCATGCAGTTGGATGAAGATGCCGGCCTTGGTCACCGCGCCGTCGCCGTGCAGCGGCAGCCGCCACACCTGGTTCGCGCGCGTGACCGCGACCAGGCAATGCGACAAGTCCGGCGCGACGACGATGCCGTTCGGGCTCGGCACCGTGCCGATCAGCAGGTCGAGCCTGCCGTCGGGCCGAAGCCGATACACGCGCCCGGTCGGGTCGTGCAGGCCGGTCTGCCCCTGGTCGGTGAAGAAGATGCTGCCATCGGCGCCGAGGGCAAGATCGTTCAGCCCCTTGAAGCCCTCGCTGCGCGCCGTCTCCAGCAGCGGCGTGACGGCGCCGCTGGACGGATCGATGCGGATCAGGCCCCGCTTGTAGTCGGTGACCAGTAGCATGCCGTCGGGCGCCACCTTCAACCCGTTCGGCCAGCCGTCGTATTCGGCCACCTGGTCCCATGCGCCATCCGCCGTGATGCGGAAGATCCGCCCGAAGGGGATGTCGGTGACGTAGAGCCGGCCCTCGGCGTCGAAGCACGGGCCTTCAAGGAAGCTGTCGATCTCCCGCCCGCCGCGGTTCCAGCGTGCCCATGCGGTCGCGCGGGCGCGGCGGAAGCGGTCCGGCAGCCGGGTGAAGACCTCGGTGCCCAGGCGCGGGGGCGGCGCGAAGAAGCCCATCGCCCTATTGCCGCTCGATGCCGCTGGTGGCGGCGACGTCCCGCCAGCGCACCGTCTCCTCGGCCAGCAGCGCCGCGAAGGCTGCGGGCGGCATGCCGCCAGGCTCGGAAGCGATGGAGGCCAGGAAGTCACGCATGTCCTGTGCCTCCAGCGCCTTCGCCATCTCCGCCTGCAGTCGCGCCACCACGGCATCAGGCGTGCCGGTGGGCGCGGCGAGACCGGACCAGTTCACCACGCCCTCGCCATTCGGGCCGAAGCCCGGCAGCCCCGCTTCCCGGAAGGTCGGCACCTCGGGCAGGACGGCGGTGCGGTGCATGCCGCTCATCGCCAGCACCCGTAGCGCTCCGCCCTGCACATGGCCGAGCGCCGAGCCGAGCGAGACCATCACCAGGTCCACCTGGCGCGAGAGCACGTTCGTCACCGCCTCCCCGGCGCCGCGGAAGGGCACGTGAAGCATCCTGATGCCGGCGGCCTGGGCGAAGGCGGCGGTGGCGAAGTGCGGCGCGCTGCCGATGCCGCCCGTCCCGTAGGTGATCTTCTCGGGCTCGCGCTTCGCGGCCGCGATCAGCGCGGTGAGGTCGCGCCAGGGCGCGTCGCGATGCACGGCGAGCATGACGGGCGAGAAGGCGGAGACCGTCACCGGCTTGAAGGCGGTCGCGTGGTCGAAAGGCAGGCGTTGGAACAGGTAGGGCAGCATGGCGTAGGTATTGTCCATCGCCAGCAGCGTGTGCCCGTCCGATGCGGCGCGCGCGACCTCGGCGGCGCCGATGGTGCCCGTGGCGCCCGACTTATTCTCCACCACGACGGGCCGGCCAAGGCTCTCCGAGAGCTTCGGTGCGAGGCGCCGCGCGATGGTGTCGACCGCCCCACCCGGGGCCCAGGCGACAACCAGGCGGATCGGGCGCGAGGGCCAGGCCTCGCCTTGCGCAAGGCCGCGGCGGGTCAGCGCAAACGGCAGCACCGCGAGGCCGGAGCCGAGGATGTGGCGGCGGGAGATCATGTGGCGCGGTTCCTTCCCTGGTGTGCCCGCTGTTCAATGAGGCTTGTATTTCGAAACGACGTTGCGTTATAGGCGGCCCGCGCCTAGGCCTGTCAAGCAATGCCTGACGCAGGGAAGGAGACATCCGAGATGCCAGGACCCCGTTTCGGCCGGCGCGCCGCCCTTCTTGGAGCCGCTGCCGTGCTGGCGCGCCCGGCCATGGCCCAACGCGGCTGGCCGGCAGGCCGACCGATCGAGATCATCGTGCCCTTCGCGCCGGGCGGCGGCATGGACGCCATGGCGCGGACCGTCGCGCCCTTCCTTGCCGCCCGCCTGCCAGGCGCGCGCGTGGTGGTGGGCAACCGGCCCGGCGCCGGCGGCCAGGTCGGGACCGAGGCGGTGGCGAATGCCGCGCCGGACGGCTTCGTGCTCGGCGCCTGTGCGACGCCAACCGTGCTGAGCCAACCGATCGAGCGCCCGGTGCGTTGGCGCCCTGCCGATCTCACCTACCTCGCGCAGGTCGTCGAGGACCCCTGCGGGCTGTTCGTCCGCGCCGACAGCCCGCTGCGGGGCCTGCCGGACCTGTTGGCGGTGGCGCGGGCGCGGCCGGGCGACGTGCCCTACGGCACCGCGGGTATCGGAGGGGACGACCACATCGCGATGCTGCTGATGGAGGAAGCCGCCGGCGTCCGGCTGAACCACGTGCCCTTCAACGGCACCTCGCAACTGCTGGTGCCGCTGCTCGGCGGGCAGCTCGACGTCGGCGCCTTCAACATCAGCGAGGCGCTGCCGCTGTTGCGCGAACGCGCGATCCGCGGCCTCGGCCTGGCCACCGAGGCGCGCGACCCCGCCGCACCGGACATCGCGACCTATCGCGAGGCCGGGGTGGACGTCGTGTTCTCCGCCGGGCGCGGCATCTTCGGCCCGCCCGGCCTGCCGGATCCGATCCGCGCGGAAATCGAGACCGCCTTCGCCGCGACCTTCGCCGACCCCGCCTGGGCCGAGGCGGCGTCCCGCGCCGGCCTGCCGCTGAAGCCACTGGTCGGCGCTGCCTATCGCGACGCGGCGCTGGGCGGAGAGGCGGCACTACGTGCCCTCTGGTCCCGGCGCCCCTGGCGCGAATGACTGAGGAAAATGAAATTGAATTTCGTAATGCTGGCAGGCCGCCGAATGGCCTGCGCATCCAGGAGAGCATGAGGATGGCTGTCGGCTTCAGGATCCTGCCGGGCGCACGCAAGGTCGGCCCGGAGGCGGTCGCCCGCTTCCGCGACCTGCCCGTCGCCAATGTCAGCGACGTCATGTCGCGCATGACCGCGGGCGGCCCGCGGCTGCGCCCGATGCATGCAGGCGGCGTGCTGGCCGGGCCCGCCTTCACGGTGAAGACGCGCCCGGGCGACAACCTCATGGTCCACAAGGCCCTATCGCTCGCGGCGCCGGGCGACGTCATCGTCGTCGATGCCGGCGGCGACCTGACCAACGCCATCATCGGCGAGCTCATGCTGGCGCAGATGATCAAGCGCGGCCTCGCCGGCATCGTCATCAACGGCGCGATCCGCGACAGCGCCGCCATCCGCGCGCAGGGCTTCCCGGTCTTCGCCGCCGGCGTCACCCATCGTGGCCCCTACAAGGACGGCCCCGGCGAGATCAACGTCGCCATCGCGATCGACGGCATGGTGATCGAGCCCGGCGACCTCGTGCTGGGCGACGAGGACGGCCTGCTCTGCGTCCCCTTCGCCGAGGTGGAGGCCGTGCACGCCGCGACCACGCAGAAGGCGGCGGCCGAGGCGCGCCAGATGGCGAACATCGAGGCCGGCACCCACGACGCATCCTGGGTGGATGCGACTCTGCGGCGGCTTGGCTGCGACGGCCTCGACTGAACCGATGCATTCCGGAAGATCCCCCATGACCCAGCACTCCGCCGCGAAGCCCGCGGTCCTCGTCACCGCCGCGAAGCTCGCGCCGGAGGCGGTCGCCATCCTGGAAGCCGCCGGCTACGCCGTGCCCTGCACCTCCGGCTATCCCTCCGAGGCTGAATTGCTGGCCGCCATCGCCGAGCATCGGCCGGTGGCGCTGCTGCACCGGCAGGGGATCATCAACGGCGCCGTCATGGACGCCGCCGCTCCCGCGCTGCGCGTGATCGCGCGCCATGGCGCTGGCGTCGACGGCATCGACCTCGCGGCCGCAGAGGCGCGCGGCCTGACGGTGACGCGGGCCGCAGGGGCCAATTCGCGCTCGGTCGCGGAGCACGCGATGGCGCTTATGCTCGCGCTGCTGAAGGACCTGCCCTCGGTCGCCACCGGCATGCGCGACGGGCTGTGGGAGAAGACCACCCGCATGACGCGCGACATCGACGGCGTCACGCTCGGCATCGTCGGCTATGGCGCGATCGGATCCAAGGTCGCGTGCTTCGCAGATGCCTTCGGCATGCGGGTTGCCGCCTACGACCCCCTCCTGCCCGCCGGGCCGCTGCCTGGCCCCGGGGAGCGCGTCGCTGACCTGCGGGCGCTGCTGGCACGCTCCGAAGTGCTGTCGCTGCATTGCCCGCTCGACGCTGCGACGCGGGGCATGATCGGTGCGGCGGAACTCGCGCTGATGCCGCGCGGCGCCATCCTGGTGCACACCGCCCGTGGCGGCATCGTGGACGAGGTGGCGCTGCTGGCGGCACTCGAGTCCGGGCAACTCGCCTGGGCTGGCGTGGACGTCTTCGCGCGGGAGCCGCTGGATACCGCCAGCCCGCTGCGCGGCCATCCGCGCGTCCTGCCGACGCCTCACCTTGCCGCGAACACACCGCGCGGTGCGGTCGGCATGTCCACTATGGCAGCGGATTGCATTGTCGCGGTGCTCGCCGGGCGCGTGCCGATGATGGCCGGCGCCGTGGTCGTCCAGGGACGCCTGCCCGTGGCGGCCTGACGCGATTCACGACAGCGCGGTCGCTCTGCCCAACCAGATCACCACCAGAGAGGAAACCATGAGAATGCCCATCACCGCCACGCGTCGCGGCATCCTGGCCGCCGGGGTCGCGTCCCTCGCCGCGCCCGCCCTGGCTCAGCCCGCCTGGCCGGCCGGGCGGCCCATCGAGGTCATCGTCGGCTTCGCGCCCGGCGGCGGGACCGACGTGATGGTGCGTGCGCTGACACAGTTCCTCGGCGCCGAATTGCCGGGGTCCAATTTCGTCGTCGTCAACCGGCCCGGGGCAGGCGGCGAGACGGCCTATGTCGCGCTGCAGACCGCCCGGCCGGACGGCTACACGCTCGGCACCATCAACACGCCGGGCTACCTCTCGCTCGGGGTGCAGCGCCGTGTGCGCTATGACCGCGCGCAGATCCGGCTGATCGCGCGCCTGGTGGACGACCCCAGCGCCTTCGTCGTGCACAGGGATTCGCCCTACCGGTCGCTGCGCGACCTGGTCGAGGCGGCGAAGCGGCGGCCCGGGACGATCAGCGTCGGCTCCTCCGGCATCGGCACCGATGACCATCTCGGCCTGACGCTGTTCGAGGCCGCCTCGGGCGCCGAGTTCATCCACGTTCCCTTCGCCGGCGCCGGCCCCTCGCGCAATGCCGTGCTCGGCCGACAGATCGACGTCGCCGGCCTGAATCTCGGCGAGATCGGGATGCTGGGACAGGAGAACCCGATGCTGCGCGCCCTCGCGGGCATGGGCGAGCGCCGGTGGGAGCTGATGCCGGACGTGCCCACCTTCCGCGAGGAAGGCTTCGACGTGCTGATGAGCAGCGAGCGCGGGATCGGCGCGCCGCGCGGCATCCCCGACGAGGTCGCGGGCCGGCTGGAGGATACGATCGCGAAGGTGATCGCCATGCCCGAATGGGCGGAGAGGGTCCGCCAGCTCGAACTGGCGATGGCCTTCCTGCGCGGCGCGGAATGGGAGGCGCAGATGCCGGCCCAGCTCGAGCGCTACCAGCGGATCTGGGAGAGGACGCCTTGGCAGTGAGGGCCGGCGCGGCGGCTGCCTAGAGCAGATCGCGTTCGGATGGAATCATCTGGATGCGTGAAGATGCTCTCGAAACATTAGGCTGGAGCATGTGGCGTGAGCGCATGCGAACGCAGCATGCTCTAGGTTCCGTGGACAGTTACCTGAGCCAAAGGATGGTGGCGGCGATGGTGACGACGGCGAGGAAGTTGCGGGCGGTCTTTTCGTAGCGTGTGGCGACGCGGCGGAACTGCTTGAGCTTGGAG
>NZ_JBDOQQ010000043.1:0-8854 GCF_039839775.1 Roseomonas sp. CAU 1739 | reverse complement strand
CTACCTCAGCCCCGTGCAGTTCGAGGCACAACACGCCCGGCAGACGGTCAAAGCCGCCGCCTGATCCTGTCCACCCCAAGGGGCGCACTCCACATGGGGGCCCTTTTTCCACGCCGGTTCACACGTATGGTAGCAGAGGTCCATCGCGTATCGCCTGATCGGTTGGTTCTGGCTGAGGGGATCAGCACCGATGCTTTCGCCGTGCGTGCGGGAGTGACCCGATCCCGGGTTACCCGGTCTGCGCGCCTCGCCCATCGCGCGCCGCCACCATTGCCGCGATCTGGAGGATCGGAGCCGGTCAAGCCGACAGCCAATCGACTGCAGCAGCCAGCACCGGCCGCACACACGATCAAGTCGTCGTAGCCGCCGCCATTGGTGTCGTCAGCCGCTTCCGTCAGCGCAGCTTCGGGTTCACGGCGGTGATCAGCCAATCACCCAGTATGTTGATCGACAGGACCAGGACCACCAGGGTCAAGCCCGGCATCATTGCGATCCACCATTCGCCCGACAACAGGTAGTTGCGCCCGTTCTCGACGAGCGTCCCCAGCGAAGGCTGATCCGGCGGCATGCCGACGCCGAGGAACGACAGCGTCGCCTCCTGCAGCATGGCCACGCCGAGATCCACCGTTGCGATGACGAAAATCGGGCTCGCGACATTCGGGAGGATGTGGCGGATGGCGACATAGGCTGGCGATCGACCGATCAGGGCGGCAGCATTCACATAGTCCTTAGTGCGTTCGATCAGGACGCAGGCCCGGACCGTGCGGGCGAAGCGAACCCAGTTCGCCGCCGCGATCGCGAAGATGACGACGAAAAGCGCGACCTCTGCATGAACCGCCTGGGGCATGAAGCTACGCGCCAGCCCGTCGATGATCAGGGCCACCAGAATGGCAGGAAAGCTGAGTTGGACGTCGGCAGCCCGCATGATCAGCCCGTCCAGCCATCGAGGGCCGAGCCCGGCCAGCAGCCCGAGGCCCACCCCGGCTACAAGAGCGAGGCCGACAGCGGACAGCCCGACGAACAATGAGGTCCGCAACCCGAACAGGATTGCGGAGAGCATGTCCCGCCCATGCGCATCCGTCCCGAGGAGGTAGGCGGCCTGTCCCGCATCCTCCCACACCGGAGGCGTAAAGGCATCGAGCAGCTCTATGTTCAGGGAATCCGTCAGGTCGTAGGGCGCGATCCAGGGTGCCAGCGCGCCGGCTGCAAGCAGCCCGACGGCCGCGACGGTTGCCGCCACGACAAGCGGCGACCGGAAGAAAGCCGCCAGCAGGTCACCGCTCGGCGACTGCCACCAGGTCCATAGCGCCGCCCAACTCCGGCGCGTCGGAAGCTGCCGCCCCGATGCGCTCATCGCGCCGTCCCGGGACCTGCCCCGCGGCGGATGCGCGGATCGAGGGCCAGATAGAGCAGATCCACGACGAGGTTCACGACGACAAAGAACAGCCCCACCAGCATGAGATAGGCGGCCATCACCGGGATATCGACGGTACGCACCGCGTTGATGAACAGGAAGCCCACACCCGGCCACTGGAAAACGCTCTCGGTGATGATCGCGAAGGCCGTGAGCGAGCCGATCTGGAGCCCGGCGACCGTGATGACCGGCACCGAGGTGTTCCGCAGCACATGGGAGAACAGCAGGCTGCCCTCCCGCAATCCGCGGGCGCGGGCGAAGCGGATGAAATCGGCGCGCAGCACGTCCATTGCCTCCGCCCGCACCAGCCGGACGAGGAAGCCCAGCTGGAACAGGCTCAGCGTGATCGCCGGCAGTACGATCGAGCGCAGCCCGCTCGCCGTCAGCAGCCCAGTCGTCCACCAGGCGCCCAGCCGGACCGTCTCGCCGCGCCCGAAGCTCGGAAAAAGGCCGAACCTGATACTGAGCCAGTAGATCAGCAGGACGCCGAGGAAGAAGCTCGGCAGGGAAATTCCCACGAGCGAGAAGCCCATGAAAGCCTTGGACAGCAGGCTCCGTGGGTAACGCGCTGCGTAAAGACCCATCGGCAGTCCGAAGCCGATTGCGATCACGGTCGCGACGAAGGCCAGTTCGAGGGTCGCCGGCAGTCGCGTGGCGATCACCTCCACCACGGGGCGCGAAAGCTGGTACGAGATGCCGAATTCGCCGCGCAGCGCGTTGCCAATGAAATGGCCAAACTGCACGATCAGCGGCGCATTCAGGCCAAGCTGCTCGCGCACAATCTCGCGCTCCCCGGCCGTGGCCTCCTGGCCCAACAGGAACGTCAGCGGATCGCCGGCGAAGCGAAAGAGAACGAAGGCCAGCAGCGCGACGACGAGCATCACCCCGACCGCCTGGGGCAGGCGGCCAAGCAGGAAGCCGATCACCGGCGGTTACCCATGCCGGATCAACGTCCGGCCATGACGACGTGCGGCAGGAAGACACGACCATCGGGACGCAGCTTGACCGTAATGCCGCTGCGCGTCGCCCACAGGATCGGCGGCTCGTAGAGCGGGATCAGCGGCATGTCGGCCTGCACGATCGCGAAGGCGGCGCGCAGCAATGCGAGATGGCGCTGCGGATTGGTCTCCTGGCGGGCCTGCGTCACCTCGGCGTCCAGGGCGGGGTTGCAATAGCCGCCGGAATTGAAGCTTCCGGGGCGCTGCGCTTCAGCGCAGGACAGCAGGTCGTAAAGCGTGTTGCCACCCGCCCAGCCATTGTTGCCCCAGCTCATGTAGTAGAAACTCGTCTCACGGCCGAAGACGCGCGGCGCCCAGCGAGCGGGAGGCTGCGCGTTGAGCTCGACGCGAATGCCGATGCGCGCAAGCAGCGAGACAAGCGCCTCGCACATCTCCCGGTCGCCGACCTCGCGCCCGTTCGGGCAATCGAGCGTCATCTGGAAGCCGTCTCCGACGCCGGCTTCACGCATCAGCGCGCGGGCGCGATTGAGATCGAAGACCGGCCGCCTCGCGTCGGGATCAAAGCCGGAGACGCCGTTCGGGACGATCATCGCGGCTGGTGCCGCGAAGCCCCGGAAGACGACGCGGTTCACGCCGTCCATGTTGATCGCACGTGCGATCGCCTCGCGGACGCGGCGATCGCGGAAGGGATTGGTGATCTCCGTCCCGCCCGAGGCGATGCGCTCGCGATGCACATCGACCCCGAGATAGACGACGCGCGCCTCGTGGCCCGCCACCAGTTGCGTGCCGGGCCCGCTGCGTAGCCGCTCGGCATCCTGCACTGGCACCGGCGCGATCATGTCGAGTTCGCCCGACAGCAGCCCCGCCACCCGCGTCGCTGGCGAGGCGACAGGCGTGAGCACGGCGCGCTGGACATTGCCGCGCCATTCCGACCAACCCCACCAGGCCGGGTTGCGGCGCAGCGTCAGCCGGATGCCCGGTTCCCAGTTCTCGACGGCGTAGGGTCCGGTGCCATTGGCGTTGTTGACCGCATGGTTCGTCTCGTTCGGGCCAACCCCGGCCGGCTCGATGGCGTTGTTCTCCAGCGCCCAGCTTCGCGACATGATCATCAGTGTATTGAGCTGGTTGATCAGCACCGGGTCGGGCGTGTGCGACACCAGATCGACGGTGAAGTCGTCCACTTTCTCGACGGCGACGAGATTGCGCAGCACGTTGCGGCCCAGCGATTTGGGGTTGCGCATGCGCTCAACTGAAAACACGACGTCGTCGGCGGTAAAGGGTTGCCCGCCCTGAAAGGTGACACCGCGACGTAGATGGAAGCGCCATCGCGTCGGCTCGACCTGTTCCCAGCGTTCGGCAAGCCGCGCATAGAAGCCGCGATCGGGTTCGAAATCGACCAGCGTGTCGTAGATGTTGGCCGTGATGGCGAGGGACAGCGCATCCCAGTTGCGCATGGAATCGAGGGAGCTCGTGTCGCGCTGGAGCGCGAGCCGCAGTTCCTGCGCACGGGCGGCGTGCGGGGCCGAGGCGATCCCAACCAGGGCCGTGACGACCAGGGCAATACGAAGTCGACTATCCTTCATATCTACGCCTCCACTTGCATCATCCTGCGCATGCAGCCCGATCTGCCGCCCGCGACGTGCGCCCGACCATCGGCGCGCGAGCAGTCAGCACATCAGCGCTGTGTCACGCCATAGACCTTCGTTGCTGCATCACCCGAGATCCTGCGGTCGGAGAGGTCGGCCGCAACCGCCGCCGGATCGCGGGCTGCAACCGGCCCGAAGCCGCCACCACCCGGCGTCTGCACGCTGACGACGCCACCCCGCGGCACCTTCAGCGTAACCTTCGAAGGCAGTTCACGCGCCTCGCCCTCCGGGTCGAAAATATAACGTGCGCAGGCACCATCATGCCCGCCATCGAGACCCCATGGCGCAAACTTGCGTCCGTCGGACAGGATCGAGAAGGAACACTCCTGGTCCGGAAACCAGAAGTCACGCCGCATGCCGAGGCCGCCGCGGAACCGCCCGGCCCCGCCGCTGTCCGGAATCAGCTCGTAACGCCGGATCATCACCGGATAGTTCAGCTCCAATTCCTCGATCGGTGCGTTCTCGGTGTTCTGCATCTCGGCCTGGACACCGTCATGACCGTCCTTGCGCGGGCGGGCACCATCGTCGCCGCCGACGGTCTCCATGTAGCAGTAGTATTCTGCAAGCTTCGGGTTCCAGCCGGCGAAACCGAGATTGACCACCAGCGACTTGCCCGCCGCGGGCAGCCGGTCCGGCAGTGCGGGATGCAGGGCGAGCATGATGCCGGAGACGACGCGGTACATCGTCTCGAAGGCACCGACGACGGCGCCGGGCGGCTCGGCCGTCAGCACCGTGCGGTTGGGGCCGGCGACCTGCACGCGGTCGAGGAAGCCCGAGTTGTTGGGCACGCGCGGATCGGCGAGGCAGCGCAGGATATGCGTCAATGACCGCCTGGTCTGCATCCGCGTCGCGTTCATCGGGCCGGTAACCTGCGCACTCGACCCCGTGACGTCGAGCGTCGCCGTGCCATCCGCGATGATGACGGCGAGATTCAGGCGGATCGGGTCGTCGGTGACGCCGTCATCGTCGCGGAACACCTCGGCGCGAAAGGTGCCCTGCGGCAGGGCGCGGATTTCGCTATCCACCCAGCGTCCGGTATATGCAATGAGTTCATCGGCGAAGTGCTGCAGCAACCCGAGGGAATGCTCCTTCGCCAGTTCGCCGAGCCGTCGCGCCGCGACGGCATTCGCGGAAAGCTGTGCGCGCAGGTCACCCAGCACCTCGCGGCGCGGCCGCACATTGGCGAGCAACAGGTTCATCACATTGTTGTCGATGGCGCCCGCCGAGGCGATCCGGGTCGGAGGAATGATCACGCCTTCCTGGAACAGCTCGGTATTGACCCCGAGGCTCGCGGGAGAGGCGCCGCCGACATCGACGTGGTGGGCCATGTTGCCGACGAAGCCGGCAAGTTCATCGCCGATGAAGACCGGCGCAAAGCAGGTGATGTCGTTGAGATGGTTCGACCCTCGATAAGGATCGTTCACCAGAAAGGCGTCGCCAGGGCGCATCGTGTCGAGGCCCAGTTCCCGCACCGAGAGCGGCACCGCCGTCGCCATGCTCACCAGGTGCCCCGGCTGGCCTGACTGGGCTACGACGCGGAGGTTGCGATCCATGATGGAGCAGGAGAAATCGCCACGCGTCTTGACGTTGGTCGAATAGGCCGTGCGCCGCAGCGTAACTGCCATTTCGTCGGTCAGCGTCATATAGGCGTTGCGCAGCACCTCGAAGGTGATTGGGTCGAGGTCGGGCGCCTGCACATGGGCCGCGAGGCCGCCGAGGTCGCTGTCGGATGTCCGGCGCACCAGGCTCATGGTTCAGTGTGCCCCCAGCTCGATGATGAGGTTGCCGCCCGGATCGACCGTCGCGCGCGCATCCGGCGGCAGCAACGTGGTCGTGTCCATCTGCTCGATCACCGCTGGACCAGCGATGACATTGCCGGCGAGTAGCCGGGTGCGATCGTAGACCGGACAAGCCACGAGATGCGGTGCGCCATGCAGCCGAACGCGCCTCTCGGATTTGATCGCATCCGTCGCATCGATGCCGCCCTTTGCCAGCGGCCGCAGGGTGGGACGTTCGATCTCACCCTGCGAGGTGAGGCGGAGCGCCATCAGCATGGTCGGCTCGCCCTCGCTCGCGAAGCCATAGGCCGCCTTGTGCGCTTCGTGGAAGCGCTGTGCCAGGCCGGCGAGTACGTCCCCCGTTACAGGCCCGTCCGGCAGCGGGATGCGGAGCTGGAAGGCTTGCCCAGCATAGCACATCTCGGCGATGCGCCACATGCGCATACGGTCGCGCGACACTGCCTGTTCCGCGAGGAGTTGTTCGCCTAGCGCCTGGAGTTCGGTGAAGATCGCATCGATCCCAGCGGGATCGGCGCTCTCGGCTCGCACCATGGTGTTGCGGACGAGATCGTGGCGGAGATCCGTCGCGAGCAGGCCTAGTGCGGAGGTCAGCCCGGGCGCTGTCGGGATCAGCACCTTGCTCATGCCGGCGCGGCGCGCGATAGCCGCCGCGTGCAGCGGTCCGCCGCCACCGCAGGCGACCAGGATGAAGCCGCGGGGGTCGATGCCGCGCCGCACAGTGACCATGTGCAGCGCACCGGCCATGCGCGCCACCGCGATCTCGACGATGGCCAGCGCTGCCTCCTCGACAGTTGCGCCGAGCGGGCGGGCGATCCGCTCCTCAATGGCGCGACGTGCGCGGGCGAGGTCGAGCGACTTCTCCCCGCCGAGGAAGAAGTCGGGATTGAGCCGGCCGAGGACGAGGTTGGCATCGACGATCGTCGGCTCCTCGCCGCCCTGGTTGTAGCAGGCCGGGCCGGGATCCGCGCCGGCACTCTCCGGCCCTACGCCGAGTGCACCGCCGGGATCAATCGCAGCGATGCTGCCCCCGCCGGCGCCGATCTCAACCATCTCGACGCTTGGCGTGCGGACAGGATAGCCGCGGCCGCGTCCGGCCGTATCGCTCGCCACCGCCATGGCGCCGACCTCGAACTGTTCAGTCACGCGCGGCGTGCCGTTGGTCACCAGCGCGACCTTGGCCGTGGTGCCGCCCATGTCGAAGACGACGCTGTTCGGATAGCCGGCGCGCTGAGCGACATAGGCGGCACCGAGCGCCATCGCCGCCGGTCCGGATTCGATGAGTTGCACCGGGAACCGCGCCGCCACGGGAGCCGACATGACGCCGCCCGAGGACGTCATTAGATGCACGCCCACCGCCGCGCCGCGCTGCGCGAGCGCCTCTGTCAGGCGCCCGACATAGGAGCCGACATGCGGCAGCAGCAGCGCATTCACCACCGCAGTGCTGGTGCGCTGATACTCACGGTACTCCGGACAGACACCGGAGGAGGTCACGACTGCGAGGTCCGGCAGGACAGCGCGGATCGCCGCGGCGGCCGCGTTCTCGTTCACCGGGAAGCGGTAGGAATGCAGGAAGGCGATAACGACGACCTCGACGCCCGCCTGTTGCAGCGCCCGCGCAGCGGCGACGCAGGCGTCGGTGTCGAGGGCGATGAGTTCGGCACCATCCGGGCCGATTCGCTCCGGCACGCCGACCGTCCAGCGGCGCGGCACCAGCGGGCGCGGCTTCTCATACATCAGATCGAAAAGATCGGGTCGCGTCTGATAGGCGATCTCGAGGACGTCGGAAAAACCTTCCGAGGTGATCAGCCCGACGCGGGCGCCACGGCCCTCGATGATCGTGTTCGTCGCGACCGTGGTCCCGTGACCGACGAAGGCGATATCACCCGCGGCGATGCCGTGGCGGCTGAGCGCCTTGTCGAGACCATCCAGGAAGCCGGCGGCGGGATCCTTCGGCACGCTCGGCACCTTCGCCAGGCGCAGATCGCCGGTCTGCTGATCGACGACGACGACATCGGTGAAGGTACCGCCAATGTCGATGCCGATCCGGTAGCGACCGGCGCGGCCATGCGGTGTGGTCATGACGGTATCGTTCACCTCAGTCCCTTCCACCAGGTTCAAGGTGAACGATGTAGCGGTAGCGTTGCGGGTGATACCAGGCATAGCCCACCACGACCGGGCGGCCGCCCTCGGCAAAGAAAGTGCGCACCACACGCAGCACCGCCGAACGGCGCGGCAGATCCAGCCACCTGGCGAGTTGCGCGTCCACCAGCGCGGGCTCGACCGATTGCTGTCCGCCCAGGATCCGCTGAGGAATAACGTCGCGCACGATCTGGATCATGGGGCGATTATCCGAAAGCGCTTCAGGCGTCAGTCGGTCGCCGATCGCTTCAGGCACAAAGACCGTCGCATAGGCAAAGACGCCCTCGGCTGCCTCATACAGCCAGTCTGCGCGCAGAGCCCGCTCGCCCCTGCCAATGGCTAAAGTGCTGGCAATATCGGGAGGCGGCACGACCTTCCGCAGGGAGAGCATGGTGCGGTGAAGGCCTGATGCCGGCGGCGCCAGCATCTCATCCATGGATCCCACGAGGCGGATGGACTTCGCCACGGCAGCATTCGGCGCGACGAACGTGCCGACACCTCGCCGACGGATGATGAACCCGTCTTGGATCAACCCGTCCAGCGCCTTTGTGACCGTGATCCGGCTGACACCGAACTGCTCGCACATCTGCGCCTCAGTCGGCAGCGCCTGGTTCGGCGCATAGGTGCCGGCCGCGATCCGTTCCTTCAGGTCACGCCGAATACGAGCATAGAGCGGGATGGGATCTGACATCGGGTCCGCCTGCTGCGACAAGAGAACGTTGCAGGTTATCATGTTGACATGTCAACATGATAACGTCGCGTATCGTCGAGCAATCCTTAGAGCCCATCCGGAAAGGAATTGAATCGGCTGAATCGGATGTGATTCGCTGATCCTGCGGACGATTCGTGGGGCGGATGATGGTGTGGACGGTAGAGCATCGGCGTGCGGCGGATCGA
>NZ_JBDOQQ010000042.1:0-10233 GCF_039839775.1 Roseomonas sp. CAU 1739 | reverse complement strand
GGCCGGTGGTCGAGAACGATCTCAGCTATCTCACCGATGCCGAGCTGGCGGCGGAGATCGCCAGGATCGAGCGCGAGATTCGCGGAGCGGGCGGCGTGCTCGAAGGACCAGCGCTCGATCGCGGCGATGACAGGGCTGCATCCCGCAATCCCCGCGTCGGCTGAGTTCCGGATCGCATCTGTTCAACACCGAGCAACGACCGTTGGTCGGTGGTGAACAGGGCGCCATGGTAAGATGGCATTCGAAGATGCGAGGAGGAGGAAAGCGGATGCAACGCCTGGTCGCGCTCAGCATCTGCTTCACCGGGATGGTGTGGACGATGGTCGCCTGTTCGATCGTATCCGCACCCGTCGGGTCAGTGCCTGGTCGAGAGGAACAGGGCGGCGGCGGAGAGTTCCGGTCACCTCCGCGGCCGTACGGGTCAGCGCCGCGCGGCACTTTGCCGCGGCTGCGCGTTGCGCCGTCCGACGAGCGGCCACTCTGGCTCCGCGACCTTCCGCAGCCGCTGGAGCGGTATCCTGCACCGCAGGATTGGGGTGGCGATCACCTGACTGCGCTGGAGATCCCTTCCGGTGCGAGCAAGGTGTCTGTCCCGCCAACGCGGGGCCGTGCGCCGTCCTCCGGGACCCCTTCCTGTGAGATTCGATCGGCGAACGGCGAGTTTTGCGTGAACTTTCTCCGCACGGCAGCGTTCCTTCTAAACGCCCCTGCGAAAGGAGACTTCGATGGCAAGCAGCGAGGACTGGCCCGAGGATAGGCATACTCGAGCTTTCATTGATGAACCTCGCGATGTGCAACGGGAAGATACCCAACTGCTCGGCGAGATTTCCGAACTACAAAGCGAAATCTCCGGATTGCGAAATGAGATCGCTGCGCTGAGCAAGAAGGTTGAGCTCCTTGTGGATGATCGCGCCGTCCCGTCCGTCAGCAATGCCGCGGATCGAGCCGGGATCGTGGCGCATGATGCAGTCGCAGCGGTTCAGCAGAGCGCGGCAGCCATGGCCAGTACGGTGCGAGGCCAACCGTTGACCACAGTCGGCGCCGCTATGTTGGCGGGCTTTACCATCGCCCAGTTGATGCGGCGCTAAAGATGCGCCAGTCCCGGCTCCGTAGGATTGCAGCGCAGGCGGAGGGGCTTCTAGCGCCAGGAAGCCCCGGCTTAGCCCCCCCGCGGCACCTGGAAGGCAGCCGCTCTCGTGCTCGCGTTCGCTGCATTGATGCGCGGCCAAATCGCACGACGTCGATATCGCTTGGACCGGTTAGCGGGGGCAGACCCCACGTGGCAACTCCGGGAAGTGCGCTTCCTTCCGAACGAAAGGATCAAAGATGAATAATCTCATCTATATCGTGGGCCTCGTGGTGATTGTGGTGTTCGTCCTTGGCTTTCTTGGACTGCGGTAAGAGAGGTTCAGTGTCGATAAGCCAGGATGTAGCCGAACTGCGAGTCATCGCGCCGAACTTCGCGGCATTCGAACGCCTCGGAGATAGCGTTGCTTTGTGGCCGCACTCGAGAAGTGGGGCGCGGCCGACATAACCGCGGCAACGGCGATCACCGGGACGGGGTCGTCCTGGAGAGCAGCCTTGAAACGGTCGTGTGGGTCCACACGGTTGCGCGACGCGGCGTTGCTACGCCGTTGGCCGTAAGCGCGCGCGCAAGCTCAGCGTAGCCGACCAGGCCGCCCTCCTGCAGTCGCTCCAACTCGAGGTGCAAACGATGCGCGGTCAGATCCGCGGACGCCTGGCGTGCGGCGGCAGCTGCCGAGGCGTTGGGCCCCACTGCTGGCCGATAGCCCCGGTTCCCACCCAGCGCTTGGCCTCGCGCCTTGGCCGCCGCCAGCGCCGCCCTGGTCCGCTCGCTGATCAGCTCTCGCTCCTTCTGCGCCATGGCGGCGTAGATCCGCAGCATCAGATCGTCGGCGTTGGGCATGTCGGCGGCCCGGATCGAGACGCCGTCTTCCAGCAATTGCGACAGCGTGTGGGCACGGCGGGTGATGCGATCCAGCCTTGCTGCAACCAGCACGGCGCCCAACTGCCGGCAGCGCGTTAATGCCGCCTGGAAGCCGGGGCGCCTGTCATCCTTGCCGGAGGCGATGTCGGAGTACTCCGCCACCAGCGTCCATCCCTGCGCGGCAACGAAGGAGCGGATGCTGGCCTGCTGGGCCTCCAGGCCCAGTCCGCTCTGGCCCTGCTCGGCGGTCGAGACCCGGGTAAGCCCGACCGCGAGACGAGGTGCCTGAACACCGAGGCGCATCAGCCGGCTTCTGCCGGCGTGGCGGTGGCACCGCAGGCGATCCGGTAGATCGAGTACGAGCCCTTCGCACCCTGCTTGTTCGGGCCGACCTGGCGCACGCGCTCAAGCACCTCGACGGTGAGGCCTTTCCGCTTGAGGCCGGCGAGGAAGCCGCGGACCGTGTGCCGCTGCCACGAAGTGGCCTCGATGACCTGGGCGATAGTGACGCCATCGTCTCGGCGCAGCATCGCCAGCACGGCCTCCTGCTTGGTGCCGGTGCGGGGCTGACGCGCGGCGGCGGGGTCGCGCGTGAGGCGAGGTACCCGCGGTGAGGCAGCCAGGACGTCCCGCAGACCCGCGACGGCGTCGTCTAGACCGTCGCGCTCCGGGGCGTCCCAGGCGACCAGGACCGCCGCCACGGCGATGCGCAGGGCGGCCGCTCGGCCCGTGGGCCCTTGGTGACTCACAGGCGGGCGCTGAGGGCCCTCTGGCGCCTCGTCGCTGGCGGAGGGCGGCGCAGACGGAAAGGCCGCCCGTGAGTCTGCTAGCCTCACCACGGGGAAGAGGGCGGCGTCGGGCCGCGCGCCGGTGTCCCCCGCCGTCGCCTGCCGCTGCACATCAACGGTGTCGGCCGAAAGGTCCTCGTCGGCCTCGAGGGCGGCCAGCGCGAGCGTCTGCTCCTCCGCGTACTCTGCCTCGGTCAGCCCGCCGAGTTGGGCCTCGTCCACCGCGGTGGCCGGCTCCGGCTCGACCCCGATGGCGTGCAGCCCCGTGTCAGTGATGCGCAGCAGTGTGGGCTGCCCGTCGATTTGCCAGGCATCCCGGGCGCGATTGGTACCGGCGTGCTCGTCGCTGACCAGCCCCTGCTTGAGCAGGGACTTCGCCACCGTCTGCCGCGCCGCTGCGGGCAGGCGTTGGGGCGGGAGTGCAAGCCGATCCTCGCGCTGGCTGGCCTGGCTGAGGATCACACGCTGGGTGTCGGATAGCTTCGTCATCGTCGGACTCCGGTTCTGCACCCGATGATCCGGGTGCTACCAGCCAGAGCCCCGCGGATCAGGCCTCAGCGGAGCAGCGCGGTGAACTCCGCGAACACGACCATTCGCTCCGAAGCAGCGCGAAGCCAAGCGCAGGTCGCGATCATCTTGTTACTTTCTCAGCAGAAGTCTCGCGTCGCCGGCATCCGCGGCGGTGGGAGCGGCTCCGTCCCGGTATCGTGTCCTCGCCCATCGACGCGAGTTGCCCCAACAGGCCCTTCTGGTGGGTGTGCTCCGGCGGGTCGATGCCCCTCCGGTCGCGTGCGCTACGACACGCGCAGGCCCGCTACCTCGATCGCGTTGACCCAGCGTGAATTCTCCCGCCGCACGAATTCCGCGAATTCTCCCGGCGGCATCGAGAAAGCCCGGCAGCCCTGGTCGGCCAGTCGCGCCACCACTGTTGGATCTTGTTGCGCCTGGATCACCGCGGCGGAAAGCTTCGCCGTCACTTCCGGGGGTAACCCTGCTGGTGTCACGATTCCCCACCAGGGCGCCGCACTGAAACCGGGCAAGACGGTCTCGGCGATGGTCGGGATCTCCGGAGCGAAAGCGCTGCGCTGCGTGGTCGTGGCTGCGAGCGCGGCGATGCGCCCCGCCCGCACGTGCTCTGCCACCGAAGTCAAGGCATCGAAGCAATAATCCACGCGGCCCGAGATCAGGTCGATCATCGCCGGCTGAGCGCCTCGATAGGGGATGTGCGTCGCCTCGATTCCCGCCGCATGATTGAACATCTCGGTCGTCAGATGGGATGTCGACCCGATGCCCGAAGAGGCATAATTCATCTTGCCCGGCTCGGACTTGGCCTTGGCGATGAAGCTCGCGAGGTCGTCCGCCAGACCTTGACGCGTGATGAGCACGAAGGGTCCGTCGCCGACTGGCGCGACAAAGCCGAAGTCACGGAAGGCATCATAGGGCACGTCGCGTTCGACCACCGAGCGGTAGAAGGTGCCTGCCCCCGCGGCGAGCAACGTGTATCCGTCCGGTGCGGCCTTGGCCACGAAGTCGCTGCCAAGCCCACCGCCCGCGCCCGGGCGATTGTCCTGCACGACGGGCTGGCCAAGGATCGGCGCCATGGCATCCCCGATGATCCGCGCGATGTTCGACGTCGCACCGCCGGGCGCCCAAGGTACCACGTAGCGAATCGGGCGGTTCGGATACGCGCTTTGCGCGCGTGCCACAGCCGGTACGGCCAGAAGGCCGGCGAGCACCGTACGGCGGCCAGTCGAGGCCTCGTCCTGTGCAAGCGGGTTGGAAGCTTCGGCAATGAGCGTCATGGCTTGGTCACTCCGCTGGGTCGGCGGCGATGGCGCGGGGCTTGCGGCCATCGGGGTAGGGCCAGCGCGGATCCATGAATTCCTGGATCTCCAGCACATAGCCCTCGGGATCGCGGAAGAAGGCGGAACGCAAATTGTATCCGCCGCGGGCCTCGAGCGGCTCGTCGAATACGACGCCTCTCTCGAGCAAGCGATCATAGGTCGCCTGGGCATCTTCGACGAGGAAGGTCAGCATGATGCCTTTGTTGCCGCGCGGCCGGCCCTCCTTGTCGCAGACGCCGAGGAAGGAGGTCGGCGTCCACTGGAAGATCTTCGCCACGCTCTGCTCGAGCACCAGCTTTAGCCCCATCACGTCACGATAGAACGCGGCGTGGCGTTCGAGGTCATCGGTGTAGAGGAAGGTGATGGACTGTTCGTAGAACAGAGGATCTGCGGTCATGGGTCTGCCTTGAGCGGATGATGGGCGATGAAGGTCAGGCGCCGGCGGTCGCCAGGTGGCGCGTGAGCGAGGCGAGGGTGCGATCCATTTCCGCATCCGTGCCGATGCCGACGCGCAGGAAGGCGGGCAAGCCATAATCGTCGATGCGGCGCACCGCGATGCCGTCGTCCAGAAGCGCCTGCCAGGCCGTGCGAGCGCAGGCAGCGTCGGGAAAGCCGAGGCAGATGAAGTTGGTCTGGCTTGGCAGCGGATGCAGGCCCAACGCGTTTAGCGCCGAGGTCGTTCGCCGCCGGGTGAGGATGGTCTCGGCTACAGCCGCGCGCATGAAGGCCATGTTGTCAAGCGCGGCGACCGCGGCGACCTGGGCCAACGCGTTAACATTGCCAATCTGTTTGACCCGTTCGAGCACCGCGATCAATTCGCGCGCCCCATGCGCCCAGCCGACGCGCAACGCCGCAAGGCCAAAGGCTTTGGAGAAGGTGCGCGTGACGATGACGTTGCCCGATTCCGCCGCGATGTCATGTCCAGCCGTGTAGTCAGGCGCATCGACATACTCGGCATAGGCGGAATCGAGCACAAGCACGATGTCGGGACGTAGCCCGTCGCGCAAGCGCCGCACCTCACTGGCCGAGATCGTGGTGCCCGTCGGATTGCCTGGATTGTCGAGGATCACGATCGTTGTCCGTGCCGTGACGGCGGCGAGAAGCGCATCAACACTAGCCGTGTGGGCCCGCTCGGGCGCGGCAACGGGCGTCGCGCCGACACGACTGGCGAAGATGCGGAATTGGATGAAGGTATACTCACCGAACACCACCTCGTCGCCGGGGCGGGCGTAGCAGCGGACGATGCTTTCGATCACCGCCTCTGACCCGTTGCCGCAGATGATGCCATCCTCTGGCAGGTCGAAACGCCGGGCGAGGGCGGCGCGCAACTGACGCGACTGTGGATCGGGGTAGCGGTTGAGCGATCCGCTGCCTCGCGCCACCGCCTCCAGCACCAGTGGGCTGCAGCCTTGGCTCGATTCATTGGCTGCGAGCCTCGCCCAGGCTGCAGGATCGCCAGCCGGGGCGCCGCCCTGCACGACGCTGAGGCCGGGATCTTCGACATAGGCGCGTGGCGTCACGACCGCCTCTGCTTCCAGGTCTCGAAGGCCGCGAGTGTCGTCGCATCGGGCGGATAGGTGCCCTCGATCGGGTGGCCGTCGCGGATGCGCTTAAGGATGAATGACTCGAGCAGCTCCTGCTTGCGCGCCATAGTGGCAATCTCCTCCGCGATCTCCTGGGGGATGCAGACCGCGCCCGTGGCGTCGCCCAGGATGATGTCGCCCGGGAATACCGCGACGCCAGAACAGCCGATCGGAAGGTTCCAATCGGCGACAGCGAACTTCACCGTCCCCGGCACCGGCGCCGAGCCGCGACAGAAAACCGGGAAGCCGACCTCGGTAATACCGGGGATGTCACTAACGCCGCTGTCCGTGACGAAGCCGCGCACCCCGCTCTGATGCAGCGCCTGGGCGAGGATGTCGCCGAGCGGCGAATAGCCGGCACTGTTGTCGGAATCGAATACGATCACTTGGCCGGGCTGCGCGGCGGCAAGCGCGCGGCGATGCAGATTCGGAAGCTTGCCCGTATTAGTCGCGTCGCGCAGATCCTCCCGCACCGGGATGGTTCGCACGGTGAAGGCCGTGCCGCAGACCCGCGGTTGAGCGGTGCTGATCGGGCGGAGGTCGGTGAAGTACCGTGACCGCATTCCAAGCTTTGTCAGGCAGGCGATCACGGTGGGGACGGAGAGATCGGCGAAACTGGCCGCAGGATCGATCATGGCAGTACCTGGTTCGAGGATGCATCGATTTGACTCAACCTAAGTTGGAGGGTGATCGATGAAGCAGAAAATGCCAAGCCGGGTGGTGTGCGAGATTGCTGCCGCGATCCACTTGGACGCCGTGCAGACAGGCGGAGTGCCGAGACCTTGGGCGCGTCCAGTCGAAGTTCGGCGCCAAGTTCCACGCAGTGCCGCAAAGCGCCATGTTATGACGCTGAAGAACCTGATGGTTCGAGGCGATCGAGCACAGGTGGCACATCGGTTTCGCCTGTCGAGGTGGCGGCGGAGAGGTTGCCCCGTGGCGGGCCGAACCTACAAGATCCGCGGCTCGAAGGGGTTTCAGACGTTCGCCGTCACATGGCGAAGATCTTCGTCCATTTGCTTACGCGGCGCGCATCCCCAATGATGGTTTCCGTGGTGGGGCAGGGGGCTCCGCCAGGTACGAGAGGACTGAGCATGCGCAGTGTGATCCTCGCCGTCCTGCTTGCATCTATCGGGATCCCCTCGGTCGCCAAGGGCCAGAGCTTTCCCGATCGTCCCATTCGCCTAGTTGTTCCCTTTGCCGTCGGAGGCACGCTCGATGTTATCGGCAGGCCGATCGCCGAGGCATTCCAGGGGATCATTGGCCAACCCCTGGTATTCGAGCACCGCGCCGGCGCAAATGGCACCATCGCCGCCGACTTCGTCGCCAAGGCGAGGCCCGACGGCTACACGCTGCTCTTCGCGGTGAGTGGTCCGGTGACCGTTGCCCCGTCTCTAATGGCGGCCCTGCCCTACGATCCGCAGCGGGACCTCGTGCCGGTCAGCTATCTCGTCAACATGCCGAATGCTCTCTTCGCGGCTGGCAACACGGTCGGGCAGGATCTCGCGGGCGTCCTTGCAGCGGGACGGGCGCAGCCCGGTCGGATTAGCTTCGGCTATCCGGGTCCAGGATCGCAGGGGCATCTCGCCATGACCTTGTTGTCGCAGGCGACCGGCACCGACTGGTTGGGGGTTTCCTATCGCGGCGCTTCGCAGGCGCTGAACGACATGGTCGCTGGTACGGTTGCGCTCACTTTCACCACCTACGCAACAACGCGGGGCCTCATGGCCGATGGCCGCATCCGGCCAATCGCTGTCGCCTCCAACAGGCGCACTGCCGCGATGCCGGATGTGCCGACCTTTGCGGAACTCGGCTATCCCAACGTTCAGGTGCCTCTCTGGGTCGGTGTCATGGCGCCAAGGGGCACGCCCGACGCGGTGGTCAACGGTCTGCACGAGACGCTCATCGCCGCTGTCACCTCACCGCCGGTGCGCCAACTCATGGACAGCCTCGGCGCCGACGTCACCGCGCAGGGGCCGGCGCCATTTGGTGAAATGATCCGAGAGGATTTTGTGCGCTGGGCGGAAGTCATCCGTCGCGGCAACATCCGCGCTGACTGAACAGAGGCAAGGAAGCACCCATGTCCCGCAAGGCCTATGGTGGAAAGGCACTCTACGGCGCGCGTGTCGGGATCCTCATGCTCGACATGGCATTCCCGCGCGTGCCCGGTGACACGGGCAATGCCGAGACGTGGCCTTTTCCTGTCCTTTACAAGGTGGTCAAGGGAGCGACCGCGCGCGAAGTCATCCACGAAAAGGGCGGCACGCTGCGCCAGCCATTCCTGGACGCCGCGGCGGAGTTAGTCAGCGAGGGGGCGGATGGGATCACCACCACGGGCGGCTTCCTCTCGATATTCCAGAAGGACCTCGCTGCCCATGTCAAAGTCCCGGTCGCCAGTTCGTCCCTCATGCAAATTCCGCTCGTGCAGAGCATGCTGCCGCTGGGTAAGCGCGTCGGCATTCTGACGGTGCAGGGCGAGCGTCTCGGGCCCGCCCATCTCCGGGCCATCGACGTCGATCCAACCACGCCCATCGTCGGCACCGAGAACGGGACCGAACTTACCCGAGTGCTCTTGGGCAATGAGCGCGAACTCGACTGCGAGGCCGCCGAAAAGGACATGCTGCAGGCAACCGAGGAACTGCTGCGACGGCATCCCGAGACCGGGGCGATCGTCCTCGAGTGCCACAATATGGCGCCCTATTCGCGCGCGGTAGCTAGGACGTTCCGCATCCCCGTCTACGACGTATACACGCTCGTCACGTGGTTTCATGCCGGTCTATCGCCGTGCGATTTCGGTCCCCCGGCTACTGGACCGGATTACGCCGACCGGCGCGCTCGTTAGGCGCCCCGCGCCCTAGGCTGGTCGAATGGAAGTTAGCAGTAGCTCACCGCGGCCGTCGTCTTCCTGTCCGCATCTCTAGATGCCGAGCAGAGCCCTAATGAATCGCAGCCCCATGCTTGGCAAGCACCTGGCGCGCGCGTTCGCGGACGAGTAGCGACCGTGCCCAGGTCAAAGGAAGAAGGTCGGCGACGCCAGCGGCTACTTCACCGTCACGAATGGCCGCGCATGCCTTCCAATAGATCTCGGCCTCGGCGCTACCGTCCGGTTGCGACGAGGTGCGCGCGATGATGGTTTCCATAACGAACGTCTCCCTTGCCGTCGGGACCAACGCCTTGCGCTGGGACCGGGTTGCACAAACGACAAGATGCAGAATATCGCGCCAAGATTAGGCTGGCGCTGCAACGCTTCGCACAATAGTGCCGGGGAGAACCCGCCACCTGCTATCCGCGGGACGGCTCACAGTGTGTTCCGCAGTGCTGACCCGCGAGGACATGGCCAGGCTCAGGCGGTGCGGGGCTTGCAAATGCACCCGGACTTTGAACAAAATCAACGTGGCCCTAGAATCAAGAACGCCAAAGGCGAAGAAGCAACAACCCTGGCCGATCCATCAATGATTGCGCGCTGCTGGTCTGACGGCCGAATTGCGACCTAACCACGGTCGCCAGTGTCGGTCGGGCACGCGCCGATGTTGAGGTTCAAAATGACCAACACGAAGCACGCCAGGCCAAGCGGCGTGGCATCATGCCCTCCCGACTACGGCGGCCGGTTCGCACCCATGCGCGGCGGCACGAGGCTGCTGAGGTGCCGACAATGCGGCAGCTCCTTCTCTGAAGACCGCATCGAGTACGGATGCAAACCTTCAGCCGGCGCGCCGAGCGATGTCCGCCAATGGTGGTGTCCGACGCCAGGATGCGATGGCGCGGGCGTAGGACATGAGATCATACCAGTTGAGGGAAGCGGCCATCCTCGGCGGCAAGGCCGGCTTCTGTGACATGCGGCGGGCGGATCAGAGCGCTTTGTGTTGCGAAGCACTTCCACCGCCCGCTGTCCGCCCCCTTAGCCAACTGTACCCTTGGTGCCGCACAGCAGTGCCCCGACCTCTGCGTAGTGTGAGAGCCCATCCGGGAAGTTTGGATTCACATTGAGGGCGTTGCGGCGAGGCGCCGCAGCATGATGCGGATCATGGCCATGCGGACAAAGGCGGCAGCGATGCGGCAATGCCGCTCGAAAT
>NZ_JBDOQQ010000041.1:0-11277 GCF_039839775.1 Roseomonas sp. CAU 1739 | reverse complement strand
CGATTTCGAGCGGCATTGCCGCATCGCTGCCGCCTTTGTCCGCATGGCCATGATCCGCATCATGCTGCGGCGCCTCGCCGCAACGCCCTCAATGTGAATCCAAACTTCCCGGATGGGCTCTGAGAGTGCATCCTACACGAGCCCAACGAACCAGTCACACCAAGGGCGCGGTGCCACGCCGATGCTACACGGCGCGCCCGCTTACTCCTCACGGACGGGGTAATAGTCTAGGCCGCGGAAGTTCCTGACGCGGAACTCTTCCGCGACCTGGTCGGAGATGAAAATTCTTCTGTGAAACTGAAAATGGCCGCGCCAAAGGTGATGGCCGGCGACAATCTCCCGGTGTAGGACGACCTCGCTGAAGGGTTCGCGATAGCCGCGGCCACCAGTCAAATCGAGCTGCACGAGCGGCGGGCCTCCGATCAATCCCGGGTGTACCGAGACGCGCGACCGCTCGAGCCAAACCGCGTCTAGCATGCAGCCGACGTTGCAATAGTAGAACGGCGTGTCAAGGACGCGTCCGTCGGTGCGCAGAATTGGCTGGTTGCCGCTTTTGCGACTGATGGTG
Organism: Roseomonas sp. CAU 1739; assembly: GCF_039839775.1. Taxonomy (NCBI): domain Bacteria; kingdom Pseudomonadati; phylum Pseudomonadota; class Alphaproteobacteria; order Acetobacterales; family Roseomonadaceae; genus Roseomonas; species Roseomonas sp. CAU 1739. The sequence continues at coordinate 10,709 of NZ_JBDOQQ010000041.1, read as the reverse complement.
ACGGGGAAGAACTCGTGAACGCCGGGCTCCAGAGCTTCAATGATCGATTTCGCCTCGGGCGCCATGCCTAGGCAGGGCATCGGGCCGAGATGGAGGAAGTCGGGAATGATCTTACGTTTTCCACACAAATGAAAATGTTTTGGAAAAGTTTCTGGATCATAATTCGGGATTTCAAATCCTGGGTAAGTATGTTGGTAGATTTCATCATTTTTGGGGAAAGATTCTGTTTGTGCAGACCATGTGTGAAGTGTGGTAAGAGCGATATTCATGGCCATTGCGATTTCTCCATTCTATTATTCAAAAGTGATGTAGGAAAAACCCGATTTGGAGCATGAAGGACGAAGCGATCTCCATTTGCAAGTTGGGACGCTCGGATAGCACGAGAAAAGCGGCTGCTTGGTCTGGCTTGATCGCCGCGTGGGCTCGCGGTGCCGGAGAAGTACACCTCCATCAATCCCGCTTGCCGCGGCCATGTCGGCGGCAACGCGCACGGCCTGCCCATCGCCTTGCCCGTGACCGCTGAGCGTCGCCAAGCGCCGGGGCATGGCACGCGCACGCGTCGCGGTCGCCAACAAGTTGGCCGCGATCCTACACCGCATGTGGGTCGATGGTGGCGAGTTCCGCTGGGGCAAACAGCCCATGCCGCCGGCGGCTGGTCGTGTCCCAACGCGTGGTGTAGGAGCGAGGCTCCCTGGCGGGTTGGGCCGCCGTGTCAGGCGGTCACAGCGGACAGGCTGACGTGGGGAGTGTCGCGGACGGCGCCGATGGTTTCCAGGGTCATGTAGCGCGCCCGTTGGGTGGCCCATTCGTCGGACTGCTCGAGGAGAATGGCGCCGACGAGGCGGACGACGGCGGCCTCGTTGGGAAAGATGCCGACGACATCGGTGCGGCGCTTGATCTCGCCGTTCAGCCGCTCGATGGGATTGGTCGAGTGCAGCTTGGGCCGATGCGCGGCGGGGAAGTGCATGTAGGCCAGCACGTCCTCCTCGGCGGCGTCCATCAGCGTGGCGAGCTTGGGCACCTTGGGGCGGAGCTGGTCGGCGAGGGTCCGCCACTGGGCGTGCGCGGCGGCGGCATCTTCCTGGGCGTAGGCGGTGCCGATCCAGGCCGAGACGATCCGCCGCTGGGCCTTGCCCGCGTGCGCCAGGGCATTGCGGGCGAAGTGCACGCGGCAGCATTGCCAGGTTGCGCGCAGCACCCTGGTCACCGCCACCTTCAGGCCTTCGTGGGCATCGGAGACCACCAGCTTCACGCCAGCCAGGCCGCGCCGCTTCGCCGCGCAGCGCCTGATGGAGTTGGAAGTTGGCGAGGTGACTGGCGCCGCCCATGGCGAGCGCAGCCCGGACCGCCTGGTGCAGCGCAATGGCTATCGGGATCGCGACTGGCAGACCCGGGCGGGCACCGTGGAACTGCGGATCCCGAAGCTCCGGCGCGGCTCCTACTTCCCAGCCTTCCTGGAGCCCCGCCGGACGGCGGAGAAGGCGCTGACGGCGGTGATCCAGGAGGCCTATGTCCAGGGCATCTCGACGCGCTCGGTGGACGACCTGGTGCGCGCCATGGGGATGGAGGGGATCAGCCGCAGCCAGGTAAGCCGCCTGTGCGCCGAGATCGATGAGCGCGTGCGCGACTTCCTCGCCCGCCCCATCGAGGGTGACTGGCCCTATCTCTGGCTCGACGCCACCTATGTGAAGGTCCGCGAGGCCGGGCGCATCGTCCCTGTCGCCGTCACCATCGCGGTGGGCGTCAACGCCGATGGCCGGCGCGAGGTGCTCGGCATGGCGGTCGGCAGTTCGGAGGCGGAACCCTTCTGGCTGGACTTCCTGCGCACCCTGATCCGCAGCAGCCGGGTCCGGCCATCGATCTGCCAGGCCTCTCGCGCGTTGTGGGCATTGGCATGCTCATCGCTGACCAGCCCCTGCCTGATCAGGGACTTCGCCACGGTCTGTCGCGCGCCTGCAGGCAGGCGTTCGGGCGGGATCGCCAGGCGGTCACCGTGCTGGCTGGCCTGGCTGAGGATCACGCGCTGGGTGTCGGACAGCTTCGTCATCGTCGGGCTCCGGTTCCGCACCCGATGATCCGGGTGCTACCAGCCCGAGCCCCGCCGATTGAGCCTCAGAGGGGCAGCGCGGCATCTTCCGCGTGCATGACCATTCGCTCCGAAGCAGCGCGAAGCCAAGCGAAGACCTGCATCACGCTGGCGCGACTTTTTTTGGCACCACTTACTAGCGGCGCTCTCAGAGACGTCTAACTGTCAGCGCCGCCGGCATTGGCCAATGCGATTGAAGTCACTGAAACCGATGCCGTATCGTACCAAGAGCGGGATTTGGAGAACGGCATGACCAAGACCTTCTTCTCATCCGAGGAATGCCAGGCCGCCCTGGACGTTGCCCTGGGGTCCGCCGAGGCCGGACAGCGCGGCGCAATGGCGAGCGAGGTCGCCGCGGCCCTCGTGCGCGACATGGCTCATGACGCGCGAGCCGGGGATGCCGACGCCTTCGAGGTTAAACTCGGCCACTGGGCGATCCGGGATGATGAGATCAACCTGCTCGATCTCATCAAGGACAGCGTGCTCGCCTATCTTGAGACCAAGCCAGGTGCGGTCGTTTCGCTCGCTGTGACGGTGGCGCGCCAGCTTCTTGCGCTCTGGCGCAAGGGTGTGCGGCTGACGCCTGAGACGGCGCAGACACTGACGGAGTTGCGGCGCGTTCGCGGACCGCGAGAACTGGCGGAAATCGCCGGCGCGCTCGGTTGGGAGGAGGGCAAGACCCAGACGGCATTGGACTGGTTATCGGCAGCGCCCGCCAGGGCCGGCGCCGTGAAGCTTGCCGAGAAGCTGCCCGACGCGCGGTGGGTTTCCTATGCCTGATGCCGTGGTCAGCCGCCGTGCTTGCTGGCCGGCGCTGTTCGACCGGGCGAGCGGCCTCGTCTACGTGAACGCCGAAACGGCACGATGGCAGGCATTCACAGGGGCCTGGAGCACGGGCCAAGCGCCGCCTGGCAGCCGCACCTTCTACGGCCGATTGTCGCACGAGATCTACCACTACGCGCAGTTCTTCGCCTGCGGCTTCATGACAGGCATCTGCCAAGACCACTTCGCCACGGTAAAGAAATCCACGCCGCGACTCCCCGATTCAGCGAGTCTTGCGGCGTTCCTGGCAGCCCCCCAGCCGCGGCCCGGGGGGCTCGACGCGATCAATGGATTGTTGCGACAGCGCGGCCCGACCGGGCTGATGCCGCTCAACATCATCGAGGGCTGCGCGCGTCTCTTCCAGGCGCGCAGCGAGCATCCCGGGCTGCTGCACGGCAAATACCTGTTGGAACTCGCGCGCGCGCCGGCCCTCTATTCTCCTTTCTACCACGAGGTCGCAACGGCGCTTGGCGCCCGCGCCCTGACCGAGACCCTGTTTCTGGGCGCCGTCGCGCTGGAATACATGGCCCCGCAGCAGGTCGCTCCGCTGCTGGTCGCACTTCGCCGGGTCGGTGCCGGCGCCATTGGCTCGGCCGATCTGCACGTTGCGCGCGAAGCCCTGATCGAGGCTGTGCGAGACCTCGAGCCCGTCGACCATCTCGGCTCGGCGCTCACCCTGGCCGAAGCGGGGCGCCTCGGCCATCCGCTGCTCGGCGAGCCATGGATATACGGCGGCTCGGCGAACTGGCACCGCGACATCCGCGACGCGGCCTGGGGACTTCGTCCGTCACTGCAGGCGGATTTCCTCGGCCATGCCGAGGTGCTCCTGAACGATGCGATCTGGACACCGCGCCACCGTGACGAGGAGGCGCTCTCGGGCATCGAAGCGCGCGAGATCTTCGCCCGCATCGCCTTGCATCTGGCCGGCACCGGAGAGGTAGAGGAGGAGAGCGATGTTCAGCCAGCAGAGCCTGGTGCTTGATGTCCAGAGCTTCGACGACTCAACCGCGGATCGTATGGCAACCCTGCTCTCAGGCCTGTCGGAGCGACCAAGCAAGGCGCGCGAGCTGCGTTCCGGCGTCCTGATCTCCTTCGAAAAGCTCGGCGTCAACAACCCTGCGGCCGATCCGCGCACGCGTCACTTCCTGCGGCGCCTCCTCCAGGGCTTCGCGGGTGTCGGGTATTTCCTGCATGGCGATCCGCCGACCTACCACCTGCGCGACATCTCGCTTGCACTCGCCTTCGCCAATGCCGTGAAAGGCCCGCCCATGGGTGACGATTTCGTCCGTGTGCATCAGAGCCTGCTGATGGGTGCGCTGGAATTCGCGCAGTCCGTGGCTGATGACGCGCCCGAGCTTGACGAGGTCTATCTCGTCAACCTGCTTCCGATGGTCATGCCGCCCGACGTGCGTCGGCGTGCGATGCGCGCGCTGCTGCCGGCGCTGCTGATGTCGCGCGACGGTGACCGGATCCGCAAAGCTTGCGTGACGGAAGCGGAAGCAGTCTGGGGCCAGAAGCTTACCGAGTTCCCGAGCTTCGAGGCATTTGCTGCGGCGTACCAGCGGGCGACCAACGCCTAGCAGGCTGCTGAAATTCCCTCTCGCGACTGGCGCCGGATCGTGATTCGCTCGCCCTATGGGGAAGGGGCGAGATCGAGACGCGCGGCAAGGACGAGGTGCGGGGTTCGCTGTTCAGCTACGTCGATCTTGAGCAGCGGATGCGTCCCGACCACCTGGGGTGACCAACTTGCTGGATGTCACCATCAATGGCGCGTGGCAGGGGGATCTCGCCCAGGCCGCGCTCGCCTCTTCGACGCGCTTTATCGAGCTCGATGCTGCGGCCTGGTCCAACAACACCATGCAAGTCATGGCCAGGAACATCTCGCCGGCGACCTTCGATCTCGGGGCTGCCACGCTGTCAGCGCAGGTGACGAAGCGGGGCGTGCCGTGAACCGGATGGCGGGTGCGGCTCCGTCACGCTCGCACGCGCCTCCGACCATGCGGCCGACCTGGTGGGCACCAGCGGGTTCGCCGCTAGCCCCACCACCACCCTCGATCTGCCCCACCGTGCGGCGTCTCCGGCGGTCCCCGCGCTTGAGGGTTCGGGTCCCGAAATTGAACTCATTATCTCTCCGCGGGCGGCCGTGGTGCCAGACGCATGATCGGCGTTCCGCCGTCGTCTAGCAACAAAACCGCCCCACTCTGATCTGGACGCCAACTCCGCACCGCGGCCAAGGCAACGAAGATGGCCGCTTCACTCTCTTGATCCCAACAGGCCATTCGTGTCGTCACGTCCACCGAGAGTCTGAGGGCTTGCGTATCAGGGTCGCCAATGACGGTGCCGCGGAACGTATTGCAAGCGCCTCGCCCCGAAACCGTGCTGCCCTGTAGCCGCAGCCAAGCGCCGACATCGGCCGCCATCGGCCTTCCGTCGACCTCTACAATGTTCCAGCCGATGCCGCGAATAGTCCCTGCCTTGGCAAGCACCGGAGAGACGACTACCGCGGCAGCGACGAGCGCCGCTTTTCCTAGCTTCAACATGACAATGTTCTCCTGTGAGGGCGACTGGTTACCGGTCAGGTTCCAGCGGGGGCTTTCACCGACAGGCTAAGGATGAGGCGCAGATCGCCGACCCAGTTCTGAACCTGGCCCACGTCTTGATTATCGAGGTGGGGTAGCAGGGCGTTCGGCAGAACCTGCACGCTCCAATTGCCGATCGGAGAGATGTTGTTGAACCGGGCGTGGGCCATCAACTCGCCGTTCTCCACATCGACCATGCGGATGCCATCGAAGCGGAAGGATCCGCCGGTCGCCCACTCGATCCGCCCGCTATCACGCAGCGGGTTGGCTTCCGACCAGGGTCGGCGCGGAAGCCCGAGTTCAGCATTCACCCGGACGGCGTGCCGGTAGGGATTTGCGGTCCAGGCATCGACGTTGGAAGAGATGAACTGGAGGCCAACGGCGTGCAGGCGCGGCTCTTCAAGGCCCTCGAAGTGAGCTGCCGTGAGCTCGAACGTCTGCTTCTGGCTGATGTTGGTGGGCGTATATCCGCGGCAGTGGAATAGGTTTCGTGCCGGCCATCCCGTCCTTGCCGATGAACGCGGGTTGCCGCAGCACATCCGACCGCTCCATCAGCCGCGGCGCGATGAGAGGGATGCCCGCATCATGATCAAAAGTCTCCAGGCGGCGGACTTCACGGTGCGCAGGAAGATCGTCCGGGCGAAGTCCCGTTTCGTGCCGCGGCAGGGCGACTACCATGGCAGAACGAGCCCTGCCTTTACGCGGTGCGCGCGAGCGCTACCGGCCACTAGCAGGGGGCACGCGACCAGCCGACGTTCGAGGCAACTGCCCGCCCCGGAGCGGGGGAACTCCGCCATAGTGCAGCGTACCCAAAGGCCTTTTGAATGCACGTATCGACGTGCCCAGCCTCCTAGGGAGGCGATCTACGAGCACTTCTGCGGCAGCGTTTTCCGCTGGTCTACGGCAGCGTTCTCCGCTGGCAGCAGCAAACAGGCAGGTCCGCCATTCTTGCAGGTGAGCGTCAGGCGCCGGGCGACAGCGCTGATCGACGCCACAGTGAGCGGGGCGCGGGCAGGCAGGCGTTGCGTCTAGGTGTAGCGCCTCGCCGAGCAACTCCGAGCGCCATGATGCTGATGAGGCTGGGCTCCTGCTACAGCGCCGCCGGCCGCGCGCGCGTGATCTGCAGTTTCGACATCGCGCTACGCCATGGCGTGCGCCGCTCCAGCGCTAGGTTCTCGGTCGCGATCGTCGTACAGACCATTTCGGTCGCGCGCGCGGCCCAGCCACGGCCTCCGCGCCCGGCCAGCGGTTCACGCAGCACAAGGAGCACGACGCCGCTTGTGTTCTGCACCAGCGAGAGGATCGCGCAGCCCCCTTCGATCCGGCCAGACAATCGTAGCGCGCTGTCCCAACACTGCGTAGCAGCGGCCTCCGCGCTGAGCAACACCACTTCGTGTGCGCCGCCCAGTGCTATTGCCAGGTCATCCGTTGCCCGCCGGGCGCACGCCGCGTCTTGCGGAAAGGCGATTGCCAGTGGATGCAGCACTACCGGCGTGCCGGGCGCGGGCTGTGTCGATTCCGGCCGGGTTCGCGCTGCACGTAGCGTCACTGAGGGCCGCTCCCCGAAGGCGCGGGTATAGGCGATCGCGAAGCGCCCAGGATGCTCAAAGCCGTGTCGGCTGCCGGCCGCCAGCACCGATGGTGCTTGGTTTGCGCACAACGTCTGCCGCGCCCCAGCCAGTCGTAGACGCTCGACGGCCATGCGCGGCGAAAGCTTCACGTTGCGCGCAAAATGCCGCTGCAGCGTCCTCGGTGACACGCCGGCCGCCGCCGCCAGCGCCGGCAGACTAATCGCTTCGCCAGGCTCCCGAGTTAGCGCTGCGTGCGCCAACTCCAGCGCCCGACCGACGCAGCCCCGCGCTTCGCTCAGGCGCAGATCCTTGGCTCGCCTCGCCATAGCCGCCTCCTGATCCTGCGGCATCATACCACAACCGGAAGATTCGCGGAGAAAGATGACGCATCGCGGACAGGGTGACGCAATCCGGACAGAACCAAGCAGCATCGGGGCGCATCATCTGCTGATCAAACAATCCAGGAAGGAATTACCGGATGCGTCCGATCCGCGCCGTCGCCGCGCTGGGACTCGCAGCCATGGTCGTCTCCCTGCCCGCACATGCCGCCGAGCCAACCGCGCCGGTGTCACCAGGTGCGGGCACCTGGCGCACCTGGGTGCTCAGCTCCGGCAGCCAATTCCGCCTACCGCCGCCGCCCGACGCCACGGCAACTCAGGCTGAACTGGCGCAACTCCGAGGCATGGTCGGGCAGCGTGATGCCGTGGCGCGCGAGCGCATCGCCTGGTGGGATGCCGCCGCACCCTCCTATCGCTGGAATCAGATCGCGACGGAGGAGTTGCTGCGGGCCAACGCACGGTCGAATGACGCCACACGTCATCTCGCGCTGCTGCACACGGCGCTCGCCGATGGGATGATCGCGACGTGGGACAGCAAGTACGCCCACAATCGTCCGCGGCCGGCCGCGGCGAATGCCGAGTTCCAGACTGCGATCGCAACGCCGCCCAGTCCTTCCTACCCGGATGAGCATGCCGTGGCGGGCGCCATTGCGGCCGCAGTCCTCGGAGAGGTGTTCCCGCAGCGCGCGGCAGAGTTCGCGCGATTAGCGGCGGAGGAAGCGCAGACGCGCCTGATCTCTGGCGTCGCCTTCCCGAGCGATGTCGCGGCCGGCAACACTTTGGGTCGCCAGGTCGCTGCGATGGCGCTGGAGCGCGGTGCGCGCGATCGGTCCAACGAACCCTGGACAGGCAGCGTGCCGGCGACACCGGGAAGCTGGACCGGGACAAGCCCAGCCGTCCCACAAGCCGCAAATTGGGTGCCCTGGATGCTCACGTCGGCAAGCGAGTTCCGCCCTCCGCCCCCGACGGCACATGATTCTCCAGAGCGTGCCGCTGAATTGGCCGCGGTGCTGGCATTCCAGCGGACGCCAAAGACCATTTCTGACGCATTCTTTTGGGAGTACGCCGTTGGTGGCCAACGGAACTTCCAATATTGGGGCGCCCATATGGGGCGGCTCCTGTTGGAGTATGGACAGGCCGCCAACGCACCACGCGTCGCGCGTGCCTATGCGCTTTACCAGGCCGCAATCTACGACGCGGGTGTCGCGTGCTGGGATGCGAAGTACACCTATTGGACGATTCGCCCGGGCCAACTCGATCTGACGTTCCGGACGCTTTTCGCGACGCCCAATCACCCAAGCTATCCGTCCGCGCATTCCTGCTTCTCGCTGGCGGCAACGACGGTGCTCGGTCACTTCTTCCCGCGCGATACGGCTGCGCTCGTTGTGCTCGGTCGTGAAGCAGGCGAAGCACGAATCTGGGCCGGCATCCACTATCGGAGCGACATCACCGCTGGGCAAATGATCGGTGAACGGGTCGCCGGCCGGGCAATCGAGCGTGCGCGCGGCGATGGCGCCGACGTCGCACCTTAGATGCTTAGTCCGGGCATTCGTTATGGCGGCCCCCCCCGATTGGGCCAAGACGTTCCGTCTGAATTGCACGATTAGCAGCCGGAGCGACCCGGAAAATATGCCGTGCCTCAGCCACCGCAATGGATGGAGAAGGCTCTCATGAACATCATGCGCAGGACTGGAGTGGTCGGCCTCGCTGCAATGGCGGTTGGCTTACCGCGTGGGATCGCCCATGCCGCCGCCCCGGCAGAGGCGCGACCACTGTTCGAACGGTTCGTGGCGTCACAAAACGCGCATGACGCGACAGCCGTCGAGGCAATGCTGTGGAACTCGCAGGACTTCCTTTGGATCACGCGCGGTGCGGCGATCTGGGGCCGCGAGGCGGCGACGGAGCGGTTCCGCGCCCTCTATCGCGGCACATGGCGGCTGGAGCCAGAGATGGCGCAGTTCCGTGCCATGTCGCTGGGTGAAGGGACGGCGCAACTCTTCGTCCCCGTGTTGTTCACCATCGGCGCGGCCGGCCAGCCTGCGCAGCCGGCGCCGTTCCTGATGAACCAGGTTCTCCGCCGCGACGGCAGCGCCTGGCAAATCGCCAGCATCATGCCGATTGCGCTGCCGCCGAGCTAGCGCAGCGCATTCGCTGGGAATCGGGAAGCGACGTGAAGTAGCGCGCCCGATACGACCGCAACCGACCATCACGCGAGGCACCGATGGCCAGCGCAGTTGTCACGACCCGCCGGGGCGCCATCGCCCTCAGCGGCTGTCTTGCTGGCGGCTTGGCGTTCCCGCCCTGCGCGGAAGCGCAGGGCGCCGTCGCGACCGCTCCACCCTGGCCGACACGACCGATCCACTTGGTCGTCTTCGTCGGCGCAGGCAGCAGCGGCGACGTTATTGCCCGCATCGTTGCCCAGCCGCTCACTGCGGCGCTGGGCCAGCCGGTCGTCGTGGAGAATCGCCCTGGCGCCGGCGGCACGATCGCGGCCGATGCCGTAGCAAAGGCCTCGCCGGATGGCCACACACTTGTCCTCTCGAACATCCAGCCACACGCAGTCGCGCCTGCGGTTTATCCGAACGTCCCCTACAATCCGATGCGCGACTTCATGCATGTCGCGATGGTGGCGGAGGTGCCGCTCGCCCTCGCCGTGTCCGCCCAGGGACCGCTGCAGGATCTGGCGCAGTTCGTTGCCCTCGCCCGAGTGACGCCAGGCGGCCTGCGGGTCGGTACCAACGGCAACGGCTCCTCAGCGCATGTCACCACCGCGTTGTTCGGTCGCCTCGCTGGCATCGACCTCACGCACGTCCCCTATCGCGGCTCGTCAGCGCAGGCAGTGACCGATGTAATCGGCGGTCGGATCGAGGGGGCGATGCCTTCGCTCGGCGATGTTGGGCGCAATGATCGGATGCGCGTGCTCGCCATCGCGGCGCCGCAGCGTCTGGCAGGTTGGCCCGAGGTGCCGACCTTCCGCGAAGCGGGCTACCCGGAGATGGTCGTCAGCGTCTGGTTCGGTATCTCCGCACCCGCCGGACTACCAGACGCAATTGCCGACCGGCTGCATCACGAAATCCAACTCGCATTGGCTCGACCGGAGCGACCGTCTTGTTTGACAAGCGTGTCATAGGGGGCTCCGCCAGGGTGTCCTGGTGTGCAGGATGGCGTTGAGGATGGTGAGGAGCCGGCAGGCGCAGGCGATCAGGGCGAGTTTCTTGGGACGCCCCTTCAGCACAAGGCCGTCGTAGACGGCCTGGAGAACAGGGTTGCGCCTGACGCCGACGAGCGTGGCCATGTAGAGCGCGTTGCGCAC
>NZ_JBDOQQ010000040.1:0-13459 GCF_039839775.1 Roseomonas sp. CAU 1739 | reverse complement strand
TCGCACCCGCGCCATGCACCCCTGGCTGCACGCCTACAACACCCTCAGGCCCCACTCCGCACTCAAGGGATTGCCACCAGTCTCCCGCATCCAAAGGGACAATGTCCTTGGCAATGACAACTAGCCAGCGGTCGGAGGGCTGGGTGCTGGTGCCGGACCGCTATGATGATGGCGGCGTCTCGGGCGGCACGCTGGAACGCGCGCCGCTGCGGCGCCTACTTGCCGATATCGAGCGCGGGCTGATCGACGTGGTGGTGGTCTACAAGATTGACCGCCTGTCGCGCGCGCTGATGGATTTCGCCAAGCTGGTGGAAGTCTTCGACGCGAACAACGTGACCTTCGTGTCCGTGACGCAGAGCTTCAACACGACGACCAGCATGGGGCGCCTCACGCTGAACATCCTGCTCAGCTTCGCCCAGTTCGAACGCGAGGTCATCGGCGAGCGCATCCGCGACAAGGTGGCGGCGTCGCGCGCGCGCGGGATCTGGATGGGGGGCTTCGTGCCGCTTGGCTACGATGCCAAGGACCGCAAGCTGCTGGTGAACGAAGCCGAGGCGGCACTGGTGCGCCGGATCTTCGAGGGGTTCGTCGAGACGGAATCCGGCACGAAACTGGTCACCATGCTCCGGGCCGAGGGCGCCACGACGAAGCGCGGCCGCGCCTTCACCAAGAGCGACATCTATCGGGTGCTGAGCAACCGGACCTATCTCGGCGAGGCGATGCACAAGGGGAAGTCGCATCCCGGCGAGCATGCCGCCATCGTGCCGCGGGCGATGTGGGACGCGGCGCACGCCCTGCTGGCGGTCAGCCCGAAGACACGCGCCAACCGCACCCGCTGTCAGACGCCGTCCCTGCTGCGCGGGCTGATCTTCGGCAGCGACGGGCGTGCCATGTCGCCCACCCACGCGCGGGGGCGCCGCGGGCAGCAGTACCGCTACTATGTCAGCCAGTCGGTGCTGAAAGGCAGCGCCGCGGACGGGCCGGCCATCGCCCGGATTTCCGCCGCGGAGATCGAGGGCGCCGTCATCGCGCAGGTTCGCGGGCTGCTGCGCCAGCCGGAGGTGGTGATGGGCGCCTGGAGCGCCGCAAGGGCATCGGCGCCCGACATGACGGAGGACGAGGCGCGCCTAGCGCTGGAGCGGCTCGACCCACTATGGGAGGAGCTCTTCCCCGCGGAGCAGGCGCGCATCATCCGCCTCCTTGTCGATCGGGTGGACATCGGTTCAGGCGGCGCCGACGTGCGGCTTAAGCTTGAGGGGCTGGCCAGCCTGACGCGGGACCTCGCGACACCACCGGCCGAATCGGCGAGGGCGGCAGCGTGAGCGGCGCCGCACAGATACTGACCGTCCGGGTTTCGCTCGCGGTCCGGAAGCAGCGGAGCGGGCGAAAGCTGGTGGTGACACCGGGCGGCACCACGAACCGGGGCCCCTCGGCTGCAGACACTACGCTGGTGAAGGCGCTGGCCCGGGCGTTCCGGTGGCGCCGGATGATGGAGACGGGCCGCTACGGCACGATCGACGAACTGGCGGCGGCGGAGAAGATCAACGCGTCCTACGTCTCGCGCGTGCTGCGCCTGACGCTGCTGGCGCCGGATCTCGTCAAGGCGATCCTGGACGGGCGACAGCCGGAGGGGATGACGCTGCCGGGGCTGATGGAGCCGTTTCCGGTGGAGTGGGCGCTGCAGGGTGCTGGCCGCCCAGAAGAGACCGGGCCGCCGTTCATCGCGTCGTGGAGTTCCGAAGAACCGTCCGCCGTATCACCAGGCTGAATGTCCACCCCGTGCTGTAACAGCTTCGGGCCGGCAAGGCCCGCACCCAATTCAAGTTCGGCGTGAACGTCTCGCTCGCCACCACCAACCGCACCGCGCCGGGCGGGCAGTTCGTGCTGAGCGCTCGCAGCCTGCCGGGCGCCCCCTCGACGGCCACACACTCGCCATCCAGATCATCCATACCCAGCGCTTCACCAGCGTGCCGGTCGCCCACCGCGTCACAAGCCAATCTGTTGGCTGGCCACCGCGGTATCCAGGCCCAACTCCGCGAACCGGGCCGGAAACACGTGGCCGAATATCTCAAGGCTGCAAACGGCCGACTGCATGGCGCGGCGCACGGCGTGGTCAAAGATCGGGCCCGGCTCGTGCAGCATGGTCTGTGTCATCAGACGATCACCGTCCTTACCCGCGATGATGTCCATGCTCCCCGTGACCCCCCCCTCGTTCGGGTGAGCGCCAAAGTCAATCGCAGACGCATAGAGCGTGGTAAAGCGTGCCCCCATCGCCTCATCGGCGGACTTCACGCTCCGGCCCACGCGCCCCGCCGTGAACTCGCCACGTACCTTGTTCTCTCCGCCGGGTTCGGAGCGGCTCAGCAGTGTCTCCGCCCGCTCTGGGTGATCTTTGATATGAAGCGAGTAGCCGGCGTACTCGAGCATCGCCCTGCACATCACGTGTGTCTCGACTGCCATCCCCGACGTGGCGTTCGCGACTGCCGTGCGGTACGCGGTGTAGCAGCGCAGGAACAGATGGGCCGCTAGGATGTCAGACGGGTCGCGCCAATCTGTGGTCATCCGCTCGAACAACTCGTCGATGGCGCTGAACCGTGCCCACGTGTCTGGCAACTGCGCGAAGGTGGCCCATTGGTTCCCGCGTACCTGATCGAGCCACTTCGTCAGCGCGTCGCGGCCCCAGTTTGGTGGCGCGGGCCTGGGTGCGTTGTGCGGCTTGCTTTCGGGCTTCTGACCCATGCTCATCTCCACCTGCTTGCGTCCCGCGTAGCGCTACCAGGTAGGCGGACTCGCCGCCAACCTCGCCGCGTGCGAGAAGGTCAACTCATCCTACGTCTCGCGCGTCCTGCGGCTGACCGTGCTGTCGCCGGATATGGTAGAGGCAATCCTGGACGGGCGGCGCGCGGTACAGCTGCCCGAGTTAATGCGAGTATTTCCTCTGGAATGGGCAGAGCAAGCCGTTAGGATCGACCACAACCCAGCGTAGTCAGCCCGGAAACACGCCCATTCTCCCTGAACTCTCAACCGCCGTATCAGCCACTCGGGCACCGAAGCTCGCCAACAGCGAGATTGAGGCCGCCAATCGGGCGGAGGCCACAGCACTCCTGATACGCGCCGGCTTCAGAGTTTATCGGCCAGAGGCTGATGTGACGGGTGAGGACCTCGTCATTCGCTGGCCTGCTGGAATGCTGTCCGCGGTCCAGCTGAAGGGGCGACCGACCGTTGAATGGGGGCGTTACGGCGGTCGCGGTATCTGGATGCTGTTTCCTGATCCGCATGGCCGTTTACCGGGCAGAGATTGGTTCCTGATTGATCACGATGCTTTTTTCTCGTGGGTCAAGGACCGGCATGGTGCCACTGCAAAGTGGGACCAATCGTGGAGCTACTCGTACATCAGTAGGGCGCTCGGCGCGTTTCTTGCGCCGCACTGTCATTCCCTTTGGGTCAGTGCCGCGACAGCCGTCGGCGCCGGGCCGGGCATCATGACAAACGAATCGTAAGCGACGTGGACAAGAAGGCCCTCAGCGAGCGCGACATCTGCTCGAAGTTCATCACGCCCGCCCTCCGCAGCGCCGGCTGGGATGAGATGCTGCAGATCCGCGAGGAGGTGACGTTCGCCAAAGGCCGCATCATCGTCCGCGGCAAACTGGTGACCCGGGGACAGGCCAAGCGCGCCGACTACATCCTCTCGGCTAAGCCCAATATCCCGCTCGCCGTCATTGAGGCGAAGGATAACACCCGCAGCGTCGGCGATGGGCTGCAGCAGGCACTGGAGTACGCTGAAACGCTCCAGATCCCCTTCGTGTTCTCGTCAAACGGGGATGGCTTCATCTTTCATGATCGAACAGCCGCTGGCGGGGCAACGGAAACCACTCTCAGCCTTGAGCAGTTCCCTTCCCCCGACACGCTCTGGGCGCGCTATCGGACCTGGAAGGGCCTGGACCCTGCGGCAGAGAAAATCGTGCTTCAGGACTATTACGACGACGGCAGCGGCAAGGCCCCGCGCTACTATCAGGTCAACGCCGTCAACGCGGCGATCGAGGCCATCGCCAAAGGGCAGGACCGCATCCTGCTCGTGATGGCAACCGGCACCGGCAAGACCTACACCGCCTTCCAGATCATTTGGCGCCTGTGGAAGGCCGGCCGGAAGAAGCGGATTCTGTTCCTGGCTGACCGCAACGTGCTGATCGACCAGACCATGGTCAACGACTTCCGCCCCTTCGGCGGCGCTATGGCGAAACTCTCCACCCAGTCCAAGACCATCGAACGCGCCGACGGCACGCAGGTGGAACTCCCCCTGGCATTGGACCGCCAGCGCCGGATCGACAGCGCCTACGAGATCTATCTCGGCCTTTACCAGTCCATCACCGGGCAGGAGGAGCGCCAGAAGCTCTATCGCGAGTTCTCGCCTGGCTTCTTCGATCTGATCGTGATCGATGAATGCCACCGCGGCAGCGCGGCCGAGGATTCTGCCTGGCGCGAGATCCTGGAATACTTTTCCGCCGCCACGCAGATCGGGCTAACCGCAACACCGAAGGAGACCCGCTACGTCTCCAACATCGCCTATTTCGGGGACCCGGTCTTTACCTACTCCCTGAAGCAAGGCATCCGGGACGGCTTCCTTGCGCCATACAAAGTAGTGAAGGTCCACATCGACCGCGATGTCGAGGGCTACCGGCCGGAACGAGGACAGCTCGATCGGGACGGCGAAGAGGTTGAAGACCGTATCTACAACTCCAAGGATTTCGATCGTACGCTGGTGCTGGACGATCGCACGAAGCTCGTCGCGAAGAAGGTCACTGAGTTCCTGCGCGAGAGCGGGGACCGCTTTCAGAAGACCATCGTCTTCTGTGTGGACCAGGAACACGCCGCGCGCATGCGCCAGGCGCTGGTCAACGAGAATGCCGACCTTGTCGCCGCCAATCACCGCTACGTTATGCGCATCACCGGCAACGACAAGGAAGGGCAGGACCAGCTCGGCAATTTCATCGACCCGGAATCCTCTCACCCGGTCATTGTTACCACCTCACGCTTGCTCTCGACCGGTGTGGACGCCCAGACCTGCCGGCTAATTGTGCTCGACCGCGAGGTGGGCTCGATGACCGAGTTCAAGCAGATCGTCGGCCGCGGCACCCGCGTGCATGAGGACACGCGCAAGTTCTACTTCACCCTGCTGGACTTCCGCGGCGCCACGAACCACTTCGCCGACCCCGACTTCGACGGCGAGCCAGTGCAGATCTATGAGCCCGCTGATGATCCGGTCACCCCGCCCGATGACGTCCCATCAGGCGACGAGGATGCCGTGACACCCGGCGCTGAAGAGACCGTGGTGGATGACCCCACGGGTGTCCACCTTCCGCTGAAGGGCGGCGGCCAACGCAAGGTCTATGTAGACGGCGTGGGTGTCGGCATCATCGCCGAGCGCGTCGAGTACTTGGACGAGAACGGCAAGCTGGTGACGGAATCGCTCCGCGACTTCACCAAGGCGGCCCTGCGCAAGCGCTTCGCCAGCCTGGACGACTTCCTCAGGCGCTGGAAATTCTCCACCCGCAAGCAGGCCATCATCGAGGAGCTGGAGGCCGAGGGCCTGCCCCTCGACCCGATCGCCGACGAGCTGGGGAAGGATCTCGACCCGTTTGACCTGATCTGCCACATCGCCTTCGACCGCAAACCTCTGACGCGCCGCGAGCGGGCGGAAAGCGTCCGCAAGCGCGACGTCTTTTCGAAATACGGCCCCCAAGCTCGCGCTGTGCTCGATGCCCTCCTGGCGAAGTATGCCGATGAGGGTGTGCTCGCCCTCGACGACGCCAATGTGTTGCGGGTAACCCCCTTCACCGCCATGGGCAGCGTCGTCCAGCTTGTCCGCGCCTTTGGCGGAAAGCAGGGCTTCGAACAGGCGGCCCAAGAGCTCCAGGCGGCTCTTTACCTGGAGGTAGGATAGCGGTGCCGATCCTCCTCGTTGGCCGAGACGTGAAGGTCGTCCGGCTGAGCCTTTCGCTGAATTCGTTCCCGGCCTTGCTGGCTGAACATAGGCTATCTGACCCAACAACAGCAGCTGTCGAGCAACGAGGTCAGACCTACGTCGCGGGCGGCTACCAGCCGGCCGACACCCGGGAATTCGTCCGCGCCGTCTGCCGATGGGGCAATTATGACGGCGTTGCTGGCAATGTCCTGAAGCACAATACAGTGTCGAGCATCGCCGCCGCCTTTCGGGAGGGCCACGATCACGTGGTCGCCGGGCGGGCGGCGGCCGCAATCGTAAGTGTCACAGGCCTGAAGGGCCTTCGGATCTCCTTTGGATCGAAGCACCTTAAGTTTCTCGCTCCCGACCATGCCGTGGTCCTCGATAGCATCATCAGCGAGCGTTTGGGTTATCCCCGGACGCCCGACGGCTACGCGGAATTCGTGCAGGACTGCGCTAGCCTGCGCGATACACTGAACCATGAGGGCATTGCCCCCTCGCCTGATCAGTCTGCTTGGCGCATCAGTGACGTCGAAATGGCCATTTTTAAGAGTGTGAACCCCTAGTTATGTCGGCCCGCACCATCGTCAAATCCATCCAGGACATCATGCGCCAGGACAGCGGCGTGGATGGGGACGCGCAGCGCCTCAGCCAGCTTTGCTGGATGTTCTTCCTCAAGATCATCGATGACCAGGACCAGGAGCTGGAGCTCCTGAAGCCTGACTACCGCTCCCCGGTACCTGAGCGGTTCCAGTGGCGCAGCTGGGCCGCGGACCCGGAGGGCATCACCGGCGAGGCGCTGCTCGACTTCACAAACGGCGAGCTGTTCCCCGCGCTGAAGTCCCTTCCCGTCTCAGCCACGCCGGGTGACCGACGTCGGGTGGTGCGGGACGTGTTCGAGGACGCCTACAACTACATGAAGTCCGGCCAGCTGATGCGCCAGGTGGTCAACCGCATCACCAGCATCGACTTCAACAACCTCACCGAGCGCCAGCATTTCGGCGACATCTATGAGCAGCTGCTGAACGACCTCCAGTCCGCCGGCAACGCGGGCGAGTACTACACCCCCCGCGCCGTCACGGCCTTCATGGTTGACCGCATCGACCCGCACCCAGGCGAGATCCTCTTCGACCCCGCCTGCGGCACCGGCGGCTTTCTCACCTGCGCGTTGCGCCACATGCGCAACCGCTACGTGAAGAAGACCAGCGATGAATGGCTGATGCAGGGCGCCCTGCGTGCGGTCGAGAAGAAGCAGCTGCCGCACATGCTGTGCGTCACCAACATGCTGCTGCACGGCATCGAGGACGCGAGCTTCGTCCGCCACGACAACACCCTGGCCCGCCCCTACACCAGCTACACCCAGTCCGACCGCGTGGACATCGTGCTGACCAACCCGCCCTTCGGCGGGCGGGAGGAAGACGGGATTGAGAGCAACTTCCCCGCCCATTTCCGCACGCGGGAGACGGCGGACCTCTTCCTCGCGCTGATCATCCGCCTTCTGAAGCCGGGCGGCCGCGCCGCTGTGGTGCTGCCCGACGGCACCCTGTTCGGGGAAGGCGTGAAGACCCGCCTGAAGGAGCACCTGATGGCGGAGTGCAACCTGCACACCATCGTCCGGCTGCCGAACTCGGTCTTCAAGCCCTATGCCTCGATCGGCACCAACCTGCTGTTCTTCGAGAAGGGCTCCCCCACCACCGAGACCTGGTTCTGGGAACACCAGGTGCCCGTGGGCCAGAAAGCCTACTCCATGACCAAACCGATCCGGCTTGACCACTTCGCGGACTGCACCGCCTGGTGGGGCGGGCCGGCGCGCGAAGGGCGTGTGGAGAGCCCCCAGGCCTGGCGGGTGACGGCCGAGGCGGTGAAGGCCCGCGGCTACAACCTCGACATCAAGAACCCGAACACGGTCGCCGAGGGCCATGGCGACCCGGAGACGCTGCTGGCCGAACTCGACGCCGCCGAGGGCGAGACGGCCCGGTTGCGCGACCATCTGAAGGCCATCCTGGCGGAGGCGCTGGCCCGGTGACCCATGCTATCCTCGCCCCCATGGACGCCACGCCGATCATCGCCGAGCTGGATGCCAAGCGGGAGGCGCTGACCGCGCTGTGCCGCCGCTTCGGCGTGGCGCGGCTGGAACTGTTCGGCTCCGCCGCGCGCGGCACGGACTTCGCGCCGGCGCGCAGCGACCTCGACTTCCTGGTGACGCTGACGCCGGCCGCGCGCGACGACCTCGCCGCCTTCGCCGAACTGCGCGAGGCGCTGGAGGCGCTGTTCGGCCGCCGCGTGGACCTGCTGGAGCGCGAGGCGATCGAGGCCAGCCGCAACCCGATCCGCCGCCGCCGCATCCTGAATGAGGCCCGCCCGCTCTATGCCGCCTGAGCCGCCGTCGCTGCCCGAGCGCGACCTGGCGCTGCTGTGGGACATGCTGCTGGCCGCGCGGGATGCGCAGAGCTTCGTGGCGGGGTTGGACGAGGCCGCCTTCCTGGCAAGCCGCCTGCACCAGGCCGCCGTGATCCGCGCGCTGGAAGTGCTGGGGGAGGCGGCGGGCCGTGTCTCCCGCGAAAGCTGCGCGGCGCTGCCGCAGTTGCCCTGGCGAGAGATGACGGGGCTGCGACACCGACTGATCCATGGCTATGCCGAGGTGCGGCTGGACTTGGTTTGGCACGTGGCGACCGAGCGGCTGGGGCCGCTGACGGCGATGCTGGAGGCGCTGCTGCCGCCGGAGGATGGGGCATGAACCCGGCGCGGTTGCTGGCGCTGTATGAGCGCATCGCCGAGGCGCCGGATGCGGTGGCGCGGCTGCGGCGTTTCGTGCTGGACCTCGCGGTGCGGGGAAAGCTGGTGCCGCAAGATCCGAGCGAAGAGCTCTCTCAAGAATTGCTGAAGCGCGTTGGACGTAGCTTAAGCGCGTCCCCAGAGCTTCCGCCCAACTGGCGACGGGCTTCGTTAGGCGCCCTGGTGCAGTTCCAGTACGGGAAAGGGCTTCCTGCGACCCAGCGCTCAGCCGAAGGGCCCGTGCCGCTGTTTGGGTCCAACGGTATCGTCGGATACACCACTGAAGCGCTAACCAGTCAGCCCGCTGTCATTG
This sequence comes from Roseomonas sp. CAU 1739, assembly GCF_039839775.1. Classification (NCBI taxonomy): domain Bacteria; kingdom Pseudomonadati; phylum Pseudomonadota; class Alphaproteobacteria; order Acetobacterales; family Roseomonadaceae; genus Roseomonas; species Roseomonas sp. CAU 1739. The sequence continues at coordinate 4,409 of NZ_JBDOQQ010000040.1, read as the reverse complement.
TCGGGCGCAAGGGTTCCGCTGGTGCGCTCAATCTGTGCGATGGGCCATCGTGGACCACCGACGTGGCCTATTTCGTAGAGGCGCCGACTTATATCGCGCTGCGCTTCCTCTTTCTCTCCCTCGATGCGCTTCGGCTCGGCGAACTCGGGAAAGGCGTGAAACCCGGCCTTAGTAGGTCCGACGCCTACGCACAGCAGATCAACATTCCACCCATCGATGAGCAGCACCGCATCGTCGCCAAGGTGGATGAGTTGATGGCGCTGTGCGACCGGCTGGAGGCGGCGCGGACGGCGCGGGAGGCGACGCGCGACCGGCTGGCGGCGGCGAGCCTCGCCAGCCTCAACACCCCCGATCCCGAGACCTTCCCGGCCGACGCCCGCTTCGTCCTCGACGCCCTGCCCGCCCTCTCCGCCCGCCCCGACCAGATCAAGCACCTCCGCCAGACCATCCTGAACCTCGCGGTGCGCGGGAAGCTGGTGCCGCAGGACCCGAACGACGAACTGGCTACAGACCTCATCAAACGCATAGCGGCTGAACGAGATGCCCTCGTGAAGCGGCGCGAAATCAGGAATGAGGAGCCCGTCAGTCAGGTTGCTGTCGCGGATGCTCCATTCGATTTGCCGCCCCGATGGGTTTGGGCGCGTCTGGGTAATGCGGTTCTGTTCACGCAGTACGGAACCTCCGAGAAGGCTACTCCCAGCGCAAAGGGAGTTCCCGTCCTTACAATGGGGAACATCCAGGCGGGCAAGGTCGTGTGGGGTGACGAAAAGCGGATCCCTGAGGATTCCGATGCCTTCCCGGCTCTGTGGCTCCGCACGTTCGATCTCTTGTTCAATAGGACGAACAGTGCCGAGCTCGTTGGTAAAGTGGGCATCTATCTCGGCGCAGACAATCAGCTAACGTTCGCCTCCTATCTGATCAGGCTGCGGCCGTCCCTCAAGTCGACAGACCCACGGTTCTTGAATCTTGCGCTAAACACCTCCGAATTCCGGCGCACCCAGATCGTCCCCTTAATCAAGAAGCAAACCGGCCAAGCCAACGTGAATGGTACCGCATTGAAGAATATGCTGGTTCCTATCCCACCCCTCGCCGAACAGCACCGCATCGTCGCCAAGGTGAACGAGCTGATGGCCCTCTGCGACGCGCTGGAAGCCAGCCTCGCCGCCGCCACTGCCGCCCGCACGCGCCTGCTTCAGGCCACCCTGGCCGAGGCCCTCATGCCGGCGGAAGGTCGCGAAATGGAAGCCGCGGAATGACGGGCTCACGGATCTACAACGTCTATTGTGACGAAAGCTGCCACCTTGAGCACGATGGTGTCCCCGTCATGGCGTGGGGTGCAGTGACATGCCCTCAAGGTGAGGCGCGGGCCATCGCCGAAGCGATCCGGGCGTTGAAATCGGCACATGGCTTGAAGCCCAGCTTTGAGGCCAAGTGGACCAAGGTTTCGCCTTCAAAGGCTGGGTTCTATCTGGCTCTGATTGACCTGTTTCTAGCTGACGATCGCATGCGCTTTCGCGGGCTGCTGGTGCCTGACAAGGCGCTCCTCGATCACGCGCGCTTCGATCAGAGCCACGATGAATGGTACTACAAGATGTATTTTACGATGCTGCGCCCTATTTTCGCGGCGCCGCATCGCTATCGCATCTATCTCGACGTAAAGGATACACGGGGCGGGCCGAAGACCCGCAAGCTGCATGATGTGCTCGCCAACAGCCTGCTCGATTTCGAACGCCAGACGATCGAGCGAGTGCAGCAGGTGAGAAGCCACGAAAGCGAACTGTTGCAGGTCGCCGATCTTCTTATCGGCGCGCTCACCTACGCCAACCGAGGCCTCGCCACGAGTCCGGCGAAGGTTGCGATTATCGATCGGCTTCGCGCTAAGCTCGGGCAGAATGCGCTCTCGCGCACGTCGACCTTCGCCGCCACCAAGTTCAACATTCTGGTGTGGCGGGCGCAGGGGGCGGCCGGATGAATCCGCCCGATCTGCTACCCTTCAATGCCTTCGACGGCGACTGGGCTGCTTATGAAGCGGCCTTGCACAGTATCTTTATCAAAGAGATCGCGCGTGGGGGGATCATGTTTGGCGCGGCGACGGTGAGCTGCCGTCGTCTACCTGAAGCGAGTGGCCGGTGGGCTTCGTTCTGGCATCTGGTTCAGGAGGGTCCCGTCGAGGACGATCGTTTGCCTGATCTTCGCCGCTGCGAGCGGATCCGCTGGGTGCGATGGGTGATAGAGAATGCCGCAACTCATGCCGAGATCGACATGTGGGAGAACAGACGCGGCAGCGAACTCAACACGTTGCTGTGGTTTCGTGAGGAGTATCTGGTAGTTCTCGGGCAGCGCCAGGGATATTGGCTCCTGAGAACGGCCTATTGCACCGACAAGAGCGGACGGATCGCGCAACTCAGGAAGGAGCGAGATGCTTGGCGCCGCGCCAGGCCCTGAAATAGCTGAAGCCGCCCAGGCGAACCTCGGCGGCCTCGAATGCTCCTCCTACGCATGGCAGGTGAGACGCGCGGAAGATGCCTACAGCTGGCGCTAAAGTCAAGCAAAATCCTGCTCTTGCAAGGCAAGTTCGCGCATCGGGCGCGGCGGTAATCTTTGGAAAATCAAAAGGTTGCATTGCCGCGCGACGTTCGGCCGGTTCCTCGGCACGTCTCCCGATGCATGGCTGGCCGCGCGCCTGTAGGTCCCCGGAAGGCGTGCCGTGACGTCCGGGGACCCGATACCTCCAGCGCCAATCGAGAGCAACGCACTTGGCCCCGCGACGACTTCTGTCGCGCGCAAATTGACGAGCGCCGAGATCGAAGCCGCCAACCGTGCCGACGCCACCGCCCTGCTGATCCGCGCGGGCTACAGCGTCTATCGACCGGAAGCCGACGTGCGCGGCGAGGACCTCATCCTCCGCACGCCCGTCAGCCTGCTCCGCCCCGTCCAGCTCAAGGGACGGCCAAGCGTCGAATGGGAGCGCTACGGCGGCCGCGGCATCTGGATGCTCTTCCCCGATCCCTGGGGCACGCCCGGCGCGTGCGACTGGTTCCTGGTCGAGCACGACACCTTGTACGCCTGGGTGAAGGATCGCCACGGGACCAGCCCGAAGTGGGAGAAAGCCTGGAGCTACTCCTACGTCAGCCGCCCGCTTGCTGCGTTCCTCGAACCCTTCAGCCATCGGCATTGGTGACGGCGAATGGCCATCAACCTCGTCATCGCCGTCACCGATGATGACTGGTTCGAGATGCTGCGTCATCGCCCCGATATCACGGAGGTGAACTTCTGGGCGCCCTCCGCCGCCAACTTCCGCGCCCTCCAGCCCGGTGAGCTCTTCCTCTTCAAGCTGCACGCCCCGCGCAACGTCATCGTCGGCGGCGGCATCTTCGCCCACGCCAACGCCATGCCCTGGTCCATGGCCTGGAGCACCTTCGGTGAGGCGAACGGCGCCCGCTCGGCGCAGGAAATGCGCAGCCGGATCGCCCGCTACCGCCGCGCCGATCCCGCCGATCGTACGGAGTTCGAAATCGGCTGCCGCATCCTCACCCAGCCCTTCTTCCTCGACGAACGGGACTGGCTGCCGGTGCCGCCGAGCTGGGCCCGCAACATCGTCTCCTTCAAGACCTACAGCACCGGTGACGCGGAAGGCCTGGCCCTGTGGGAAACGATGCAGGACCGCATGGCGCAGCGCGTCGTGCCCGGTCTTGCCGAGCCCCCGCCGCGTTTCGGCGAACCGCACCTCATCCGCCCGCGCCTCGGCCAGGGCGCCTTTCGCGTGCTGGTCACGGACCTGTATCAGCGCCGCTGCGCCGTGACGCAGGAACGCACCCTACCCGCGCTGGAGGCCGCCCATATCCGCCCCTACGCCGAAGGCGGCCAGCACGAGGCCAGCAACGGCCTCCTCCTCCGCCGCGACCTGCACAGCCTGTTCGACGCCGGCTACGTGACCGTGACGCCTGACCTCCACTTCGAGGTCAGCCGCCGCATCAAGGAGGAGTTCGACAACGGCAAGCACTACTACGCGCTGCACGGCCAGGAGATCGCCACACCTGGTGACGCCCGGCAGCGCCCTGACCGCGCCGCCCTGGTCTGGCACAACGAAAATGCGTACCGAGGCTGAGCCATTGGACACGCGCGACGGCAATTGCGCGAGCCGTGTTGCGCGAGAGAACGAATGAATAACGACACGCTCCACGAGACATCTGTCGGTAGAACCGTGATCGCGTTCGCCCAAATCGAACGCATGCTCGACTATATTGTCGGCCTAGCAATTTACCACGGCGGCTTCCCCAAGCCGACTAAGAGCCCATCCGGAAAGGAATTGAATCGGCTGAATCGGATGTGATTCGCTGATCCTGCGGACGATTCGTGGGGCGGATGATGGTGTGGACGGTAGAGCATCGGCGTGCGGCGGATCGACG